>CATJOY010000051.1 GCA_949741925.1 uncultured Desulfovibrionaceae bacterium
GGCGGCGCGGAGCCGGGCTACTGCTGGTTTTTTTTGTACAGTTCGCTCATGGCGGCGGCTTCCACCGCGAAGTCGTTGATCATCACCGCCAGTTCGCCTCCTTCACGGAAATCTACGGGCTGGCCGGCTGCATTTTGCCGGGCAATAACATCCTCCCGAGCGTATATGCTTTTTAATCCTTCCACCAAACGCTCTTTGGCCTCCACGGGCAGCCCCTTAGGGGCTATCCAGATGCGCGCGCCCATATTGTTGATGGGGTAGCCTTTTTCAGACAAGGTGGGCACATCCGGCATATCGGCCATGCGCGTGGGATCGGCAACGGCAAGATAGGTCAGCTTGGAGGCGGCGGATTGGGCCGCGCCCTTGAGGGAAAAATAGGCGTCAATATGGCCGCCGAGTACGGCAGCCATGCCTTTGGCCCCTCCGGCCATGGGCACGATGTTCATGGGCACCCCCGCTTGGTGCAGCTTCATAGCCGCCATGTGCGTGGGGCCGAGGGTTTCTGCGGCGCCCACGGTCAGCTTGCCGGGGTTGGCTTTGGCCTTGGCCACGAAATCGTCAAAGGAGGTGATGGGCGAATCCTTGCGCGTGACCAAAACAACCACGTCTGTGCTGGAAATGGCCAGGTAGTCGAAACTATCCACCGAATATTGCCCTTTGCCGGACATGATGTTCATGATGAGCAGCGGGAACGTATGCACGGCTATGGTGTAGCCGTCGGGCCGCGCTCCGGCCAACTCGGTTGCGCCTATGGAGCCATCCGCCCCGGGTTTATAGAGGAATGTCAGGGGCTGGCCGAAGGTATCCTTGAAATCTTTTTCTATGATGCGCGCCTGTTGATCGGTGCCGCCGCCGGGGTTGAAGGGAACCATGACCCTCACCGGCTTTGTCGGATAGGCGCCTGCATACCCGGAAGAAACGATGCCGAAGCTGCACAGAAGGGCCAGAAGACAACAGACGAGTACCGTGTATCGCATGGAAATACTCCTTTTGCTCCGGGGTGTGCCTGGCTGAAAGGCACGCCGGCAACGGCGCGCCAGAGGCTGCCTGCAAGGCTTTTTTGCGGGCAGCCCGCTTCGGAGGCGTAGGCGGCGCATTGTGCCGCCGTCAGGCCTTGGGAAGCGTGCCTTTACAAACCCCGGCCTTACGGGGGTTGTCATCGGTTTGCAACGCGCCGGAAACGGCGCGTCAGGTCATATGTACAGATCGGGAACGCGGTCCCCAAAAAGAGGCATGGATTTTCTAAGTTTACCGGGCTCCTCCGTATCCACGGCCGCGGTGAGGATGGCTTCTTCCTTGTCGGCCCTGGTGATAATTTTTCCATCCGGCCCCACAATCATGGAGGAACCGGCGAATTCTTCATTACCGGCCTTGCCGCACCGGTTACAGCCCACTACATACATCTGGTTTTCTGCAGCCCGGGCCTGCAACAGGGCTTCCCAGGCATAGCCCCTCGCCGTTGGCCATTCTGCGCTGACCACCAGCATATCCGCGCCCTCAAGGGCCAGGATGCGCGGCAGTTCGCAAAAGCGTAGATCATAGCAGATAATAACCCCGATGCGCACGCCGTTCAGCGTGAATAACAAACGCCGGTTCCCGCGCTGCAGGAATGTATCTTCGTTCATGAGCGCGATGAGGTGAATTTTATCGTAGTGCTGGGTATAGGCGCCGTTGGCTTCGATAACTTGGGCCCGGTTGCGGAATGCATTTCCTTCTTTGGCCAGGACCGAACCGCCCACAAAGGCCACACCGAATTCGCGCGCCAGGGAACCGAGAAAGGCCGCTTCTTCCTGTCCGCCTTCAGAGGCAAGCTGTGGAGCCTTTTCCAGAACATAACCGGTGGACCAAAGTTCCGGCAGAACGATAATATCAGGCTTGGGGGCGGCGGCGCAGGCTTTTTCCAGCCGCGCCCGCACGGCGGCCATATTCGCCTTTTTATCGCCGAGGGCGATATCCATTTGGAAAACCGATACAGTGGCGATCATAGGGCTCTCCTTTTCGAGCAGATACATGGGGCGCAGGCATAACGAAAAACTACGTTTGACTGCGTCACGATGCCTTGCCCTTTTGGGGCATACGCGCATCTTCGTGCGAGTACGGTTTTTTCCTGCTCCGGGGTCGGCGACCCCGCCACAGGAGCATTGCGGATCTCTTCAAAGGCAGAACGCTCTATGAGCGGTCGTCAACAACCGCTACGGTGTATTCGTGGGCAATAGTCCGGCCCAGAACCGGATCGGTCAGGGTCATGGCGTAACGATCGGCATAGATGAATTTCCCTCCGATGACGGGCAGGGTGCCGGAAAGAAGCGCAATGGCCCTGTACCGGCCGCCCGCATCCCCGGCGGCAAGCTCAAGCAGGGTTTTCGCATCCAGCAAGGCGGAAAGATCCCCTCGTTGGTACGGCGTTTTATCACTGCCAGCCGTGCAGATGAGTTCCAATCTATCCCAGTGGTCGATCACGTCATCTATGGCCCAAAAAACCGGGGAAACGATCTTGGGGCATATCTGCTTTGATTTGCCGACAGAAACCGCCTCAAGGGAGCGGTCGGTGTGGTCGCTGGCAACGGTTACATAGAGCCTGCCCGCGGCATCCGGAGCGAGGAAAAACTCCACTTCGGCCGAGGTTTGCGGGCCGACCACGGTAATAGATCGTGCCGTGGTAACGCGCTCGGGTTCTACCCAGTACATGGCCGGCACGGCATAGGGCGGCGCCACGCCAATGGCCGCGAGTTCATCAATGTGTTTTTTTACTCCTTCTTGATCGCGCCCTGCGTAGCCGATGGCTACACAGCCATCCCATTGCAGCAGCACATCCGTGATCTCCCCGGCGGCTCCGTGAACTTGTGCTTGCAGATGCATGAACCCTCCTTATGAGATTAGTAAAAATCCTTAATGTACCGGCTGATCATGGCTTCCGTTACATCAAGGTGGCGGCAAAGGGCCGCTCTGGCATCCTTTTTCCGACCCGAGGCAATGGCATCCAGGATGCAGGAATGCTCTTCCTGAACTCCCTCAACCCGCGAACCGCGTCCTTTCAGGGCCACGAGCCCCATGCGGATAACCTCGAAACTTGTTTGCGCATAAAAGGCGTTCAACCGGGAATTGCCCCCCGCGGCAACAAGAACCCGATGGAAACACTGATCTTCAAGGATAAACACCAGCATCTCCCAGGGGGCTGTGGCCATACGTTCGTGGCTCGCGGCCAGCATAGCCGGCACCTTGCTTGAGCGTCCTTCCTCCATGACGGCTTCAAGACCGCGCAGCTCAAAAAAGCGGCGCACATCCATAACCTCGCGCACGTCATCCCGGGTGAGCTTTTTCACCTCGCTGTGCCGGCGGGCATTGGTGGTTACCCAACCTTCCTGGGAAAGGCGCATCAGCGCTTCTCGAACCGGCGTGCGGCTCATACCCAGGCTTTCGGCCAGTTGGCGTTCCTGCAACAGCGCGCCTGGAGGAAATTGCAGCA
>CATJOY010000052.1 GCA_949741925.1 uncultured Desulfovibrionaceae bacterium
GGGATGGCTTCAGAAAGCCTGAGGCCATCGTTCCCCTGGCCCCAAGGGATACACCGAGCCCCTCGATTGAAAAGAAAGGTTCTGCCGTAGCCTACAGGCACCCCCTTCCGTGCATATACCGCGTTGCGCTCGCGCTCCCGCGCTCGCCGCACTGATGTTCGGTACCGCGAGGGGCAGCCCTGCCGGTTCAAGTTGCTTTCACCATGACCGGGATATGCTACTCAACAGTTCCCTGATTCGTTCGCTGATTCATCCTGACCAGCAACGGCAGCCCGGGCGGCCAACGGCATTACGCAGCGAGGTCATTCCCCCGAAGGGCTAGAGCCTGGTTCGGGAACCACAGGCCCGCCCAAGGCATAGCGTCGTGTAACCGCGGATTACCAATGCCTCCGGCGGCCGAAGGGTGGGAATCAGCCGAAGGGGCGTTAAGGAATGCCCCCCGGCAGCCGAGGTGTTGCTTGGGATTCCGCCAAAGAGCCATTTCGGGGGGACCATTTCGTAGAAGAACGAAACGGGGCACAGCAATATCGTTCCTGCACCCCGCGGGGGCGAGGGCCAGGACGGCCTGAGTCAATGATTTCTCCCTAGTCTTTTCCTATGAAGGGGAAGGCTTTCCGCTCTTTTGCGGAAGGAGACGCAGGAATAAGGTTTCATTCCGTGGCGCGCGGTGTGGGACGTTTGGCTGTTGCTTAAGGCCAGGCTTTTTCTACAGCAGCCAGCGTAAAAAGGCCAACAGGCCCATGCCGAAGGCTACCGTGCCGAAAAAGCTGTTGCTGATCTTGCCCACAACAAACGTCGGCAGGGCTGCCATGAGAAAGAGATTGCCCGGCCCGATGTTGAGGAGTTTTTCATCCTCAGGGCCCGATTCCAGTAAAAGCTCAGGAACGAGCAGCGCGGCCAGCACTGCCGGGGGCACCATTTCCAGCCAGCGCATGAGCAGCGGGCTGAGGTTCCGCGAGGAAAGCAGCAGCAGAGGCAGGGCACGGGGCAAGTAGGTGACCAGGGCCATACCCAGAATCAGAAAAGCCTGTTCGGGTGGAAGCAGTTCGGAAAGCACGCCGGCCACGCTTTCAATCATGGCCTTGCTCCTTTTCTGAAGCCGTTTTTTTCCCTAGCTCAGGGAAAAAGGCGGCCAGACTGGCGGCCAGCAAGGTTGCCAGCATCACGCTCCATTGACCGGCTCCAACCAGGGAAAAAAGAAGCGAGAGCGAGCCTCCGGCGCACAGAGCCAGAACCTTGCGGGGTACGGCAAAGTGCGGCAGCAACAAGGCGATGAACATGGCGGGCAGAGCAAAATCAAGCCCCAGCGGTTTAACGTCGCCAATGGCCGAATCAAAACAGGCCCCCAAAACCCCCCCGGCAATCCAGGCCAGATGCGCTATGCCGTTAAGCCCCAAGGTTTCGGCGCGGTCTATGGCCGCCGGGTCTGCCCGGGAAGCAAACCGGCTCAGGTTGGCGGCAAAGGCCTCGTCGGTTAATTCAAAGCTGAACCAGGCTTGCAGCGGCTTGCTCCAGGTTTTCAAATACGGAGCCACGGCCGCGGACATCAGCAAATGGCGCAGGTTGACGATGAACGTAGTCATGATGATGCCGGCGGCGCTGGAGCCGGAAAGCAGCAGGCCCGCGGCAATAAGCTGGGCAGAACCGGCATAGACCAGGAAAGACATCAATCCTGCGGCCCAAGGCGTTAGCCCGGCCTGAACCGCCAACACGCCAAAGGCAAAGCCTACGGGCAGATAGCCGAGAACTATGGGCAGGCCCAGGCGCATGCCGCGCAGAAACGATCTGCCCATAAAATGATGGTTAGCCCCGAGCATGTTCCCACTTCATTGTTACTTAGGGTTCCAATCCCTCTACTGCCGGAATGGTTCGGTTCGCATTCGGCAGGGAGGGACAAACAATCGTTTCCCCGGAGGTCAGGCTACGGATGGAGCCTGCGGCCGTACTCCATCCGCATGTATACCGTATACCTTTTTCTTTCGGTTCCGCATCCGCTTGCCATTCATACAAGCGTGTTATTGTACCCCGGCCGCGCGGCCGGCGCAAGACCGTATCCCATCCAGGGCCAGACTATGCCGGGCCGGAATTTCGGGGCCGGGGTGAGGGGATATCGGGCATGGCGTTCATTTGGTCTCCTTGTGGCATGACTCCGCCCTTTTTTTGTCCAGGCGGTTCAAGGCGTTGATATAGGCGCGGGCGCTGGCGTTGATTATATCCGGGTGGGATCCCCGGCCCACCGAACGGCAACCCTCGTCCGTCAAGCGCACGATAACCTCACCGAGGGCGTCGGGCCCGCCGGTAATGGCATCCACACGGTATTGCTCAAGGTAGGGTTTACGGCCGGTCAAGGAGGAGATGACCCCGAAAACGGCGTCAATAGGGCCTACCCCGAACCCTGCGTGCTGTCGCCGCTCGCCCTTGATATCCATCACAACCATGGCCGTAGGCGGAACGCCGGTGTCGGCGCATTGCACGGAGAGATGCACCAGACGGTATTTATCCGGAATGCGGTACACCTCTTCCAGAACCAGGGCTTCGATATCTTCGTCATAAACGGTCTGCTTGAGGTCAGCCAGTTTTTTCATGGCGGTGAAGACAATATCTATGCGCCCTTCATCCAGTTGATAGCCCATGTTCTCAAGCTTGGCCTTGAGCGCCCGGCGTCCCGAGTGTTTGCCCATGACCAGGGCGTTGGTCGGCATGCCCACGGCGGAGGGGTCCATAATCTCGTACGTGCCCCGGTGTTTGAGCACGCCGTCTTGGTGGATGCCGGATTCATGGGCAAAGGCGTTGGCGCCGACAATGGGCTTGTTCAGGGGAATTGGCTGGCCGATGATGCGCGAGAGCAGGCGAACTGTCGGGTAGATCTGCTCGGTATGGATGCCGTTTTCAAAGCCGAAGTACTCTTTGCGCACATGCAGGGCCATGGCGATTTCCTCAAGGCAGGCGTTGCCTGCCCGTTCGCCGATGCCGCCGACGGTCACTTCCGCTTGCCTGGCTCCTGCTTCCAGGGCTGCAAGGGAGTTTGCCACGGCCAAGCCCAAATCGTTATGGCAATGCACGCTGAAGATGATCTTTCTCTCAGCCGGTCTTTTCACCCCGGCCATCACCGCGCGGACCAGGTTGCCGAACTCGGCGGGCTGGGCATAGCCCACGGTATCCGGAATATTCAGGGTTGTAGCGCCGGCGGCTATGGCCGCGTTAAAGGCCTGAATCAGGAACTCAGGGTCTGAACGGGCGGCATCCTCGGCCGAAAACTGGATATTGGCAGTCAAACCGGAAGCAAAGGCCACTGATTCGCGGATCTGCTCCAACACCTCTGCGGGCTCCTTACGGAGTTTATACTTCATGTGCAGCGGCGAGGTGGCCAGAAAGATATGGATGCGCGGGGCGGCCGCATGCTTGATCGCCTGCCAGGCCCGTTCAATATCGCTACGAGTTGCTCTGGCCAGACCGGCCACCTGGGCCTTGGTCACCTCTCCGGCAATGGCGGAAACCGCCTCAAAATCGCCGGGGCTGGAAGCCGGGAAGCCCGCCTCGATAACATCCACCCCCAAACTCTCCAACTGGCGGGCCAAACGTAGCTTTTCCGCCAGGTTCATAGTCGAACCGGGGGATTGTTCGCCGTCGCGCAGGGTTGTGTCAAAAAATATAATGCGTTTATCATCCATGGCTGGGAACCTCGAGGTTGAACATGAAAAACCCGGAGCAACGCAGATGCCGCGCTTTTGCTGGGAAAAACCGCCTTAAACGGAAAAGAAGGGAAAAAACGGGTTTGCAGCTATCCTAGGATAGGCTGCCTAGGAGGAAGGGAAGCATAAAAACCAAAGAAGCCTGAACAAGAGAGGCGGGCTCGTGCGCGCCCGTCCGCCGTTTCGTGATGTCTGCGTGGATATTCATAGCTACATGCTTCTTTTATAAAAAAATAAAAATAGCCGTAGGCAAACAGGCGTGTCAAGTTCTTTTCCCCGAGGGGAACTGCCGTTTCTTACGTATACTTGCCTGTGCGGCGGCGAGGGCGTATGCGAGAGGAAGCCTGATTTCCAAGGTGCGTAAAAGGCTGCTGTAGTTGGAAATCAAGCGAGCATTGCTTGTGAGGAGGAAGATATGGCCGGATGTATGCAAAGACTTTTGGCCTGCATGCTGTTGGCAATTCTTGTAGCCACTGCATCAACGGCCGGAGCTGAAGAAAAGGTTCTTCCTGATGATCAAGGAGAACGTGTGCGGGTCGTGGTTCTCTCCCGGCACGGGGTCCGTTCCCCGACTCAAGAGGGGAAAACACTGGCTTCTTGGAGCGCCCGCGCCTGGCCGGAATGGCCTGTTGCCCACGGACGCCTGACGGAGCGGGGGGCCTTGCTGATCAAGGCCATGTGGGAGCGGATGGGCGCGCGTTTTAAGCGGGATGGCGGCCTGCCGGCGCCGGAAAAGGTGTATGTGTATGCGGATGTGGACCAGCGGACCCAGGCCACGGCCCGGGCGCTGCTTGATGGTTTGGGCCTGCATTCCGCCCGCTACGCGGTTTCCGGCAAGACCATTGACCCGGTGTTTCACCCGGTTAAGGCGGGCGTGTGTTCCCTGGATGAAGAGGCCGTGCGCGCTGCTATTCTGCGCCGTGCCGGAGGCGACCTTAAGCGGGTTGTGCAGGAATACGCTACGGCGCTGGAACGCATCGGCGCTTTGGTAGCGCCTTTTGGCCAGGGGCTGTGCCGGAGCTGGAACCTGCCCGAAGGCTGTACGCTTCTCGGGCTCCCCAATAGTATTGACGTGCGCGATGGGAACAGCGCGGTCAATTTGCGGGGCGGGTTGGCTATCGCTTCCAGCTTGGCGGAAATTTTTCTGTTGGAGTATGCCGAGTGGCCGGAGAAGCTCCCTGCCTGGGGGCAGGCCAATGAAGCCGTATTGCGTGAAATACTGCCCGTGCACAACCGGGTTTTTGATCTGGTCAACCGGGCTCCTGCTGTGGCCGGTCCGCGCGGAAGCGCTTTGCTGCTGGAAATGGAAGCCGCCCTGTTGGGAACGCATGCCGACGCGCGCGTCAACGAGGCGCTTTTGACGGTTTTTGTCGGCCACGATACCAATATTTCCAATATCGGGGGGCTGCTTGATATTGGCTGGTCCCTGCCCGGGCATGGAGAGAACGCTATTCCTCCGGCCGGCATAGTGGCTCTGGAATTGCGCCGCAAGGAAACAGGGCCGGAGGTTGCGGTTATGGTCTGCGCCCAAACCCTGGAAACGCTGCATACCTGGATTCCGGGATCTCCGCCGGAGCTGGCGGCTCCGGTCTGCCGTCCGGCATACCGGGCTTCGGGAGAAATCGCCCGGTACACCCCCGAAGAGTTTTCCGCTCTTGTCCGGAAGGCCGCCTGCCCGCAATGCGTTGCAGGGGCAACGGAACTCCTGTTCAAGGAGCGGCCGGATGAAGCCGCGGGGGCGGCTCACCCCCAAACCCCCCGGCAGGGGAATACTTCCCCTGCCCCCTCAGCCGGTTGATCGGCGTCGCGCGTCAGGCTGCTTTTGGAGGGCCGGGGGCAGCATGTCCCCGGCCTAGAGATAGTGCGGCGGCACTTCGCTCATCACGAGTCCGTCGGGATTCACCAGCAGGCGCAGTTCCCGGATATGTTCCTGAGCGTTGCGCAACTCCCGATCAAGGCGGAAGATCTCGGCTTGCTGGAGGGTTAAGGATTCGTTGAGTTCGGCGATGAGCCGTTCCTGGAAAAATAGGGTTTCTTCCAGGCGGGCCAGGCGCGCCTCGTCAGAGGGGGCAGCCATTCAAGCCCCCTGGCGGATCAGGGCCATAACCGCCTCGAAGTGCTCTTTATCTACCGGCTGCACGGAAAGGCGGCTGCCCCGTTTGAGCAATTCCATACCCTTCAGCTCGGGCCGCGAGCGGAGAAAGGGCAGAGAGAGGGGCCGGGCAAAGATTTCTTGTAGCTTGACATCCACCAGATACCAGCGGGGGGCTTCGGCCGGAGAGGCCGGGTCAAAGTGTCGGTTTTCCGGGTCCCATTGGGTGGGGTCCGGCCGCGCTTCTGAGACGATTTCGGCCAGACCGACAATACCCGGGTTGGTGATCGAATGGTAAAAGAGGACCGGATCACCAGGGCGCATGGCGTCGCGCATGAAGTTACGGGCCTGGTAATTGCGCACACCATCCCAAGGAGTGGTTTGGTTGGGCGCATTGGCCAGATCCTGAATGGAAAAACAGCCGGGTTCGGTTTTCAGCAGCCAGTATCGGGGCATACTCCTCTCCTTTTTGACCAGATAAGCGCCTTTTTTCGGAGGCGTCATGGAGAAACTCGGTTGAGGCCGCGTATCCTGCTTCTGATCTTTTGGTGAAGCAGAAACATGATTCCTACGATGCAGAGTGGCCTTTTCATGAATCATTAACTTGGTTTATATCCCTTCCGAGACAGAGGGACGATACCCAATACCTCTTTCTGCGAGAGGGCAAAATATCTCCCTTTGTGGGGGGTCCAGGGGGAATCATTTCCCCTGGCGGGGTCCGGGGCAGCGCCCCGGCCGCCGGAGGCATTTCTTAACGGCGCCTCGGCCGATCGCCACCCCCCGGCCGCCGGAGGCATTTTTTCTGCGGGGGCCCGGCCCGGAGCCGGGTCGGGCGGGAGGGCAGCAACATATGGTGCTGGCGCAAGCGTTGGGCATCGCTGCGGGCAACATGGATCGGGTTGCCGTTGGCGTCTTGCCCGGCGAAAAACATGGCTGTTGCCAGGGTTCCCGGCGTGGGGATGAAACACTGAATTTGCTGTGGCCGCATGCCGTGTTTGCGGAGCCATCGGGCCAGGCTCTGCATATCGTCATCTGTGCATCCGGGGTAGGCGCTCATCAGATAGGGGATGATGTATTGCTCTTTGCCCGCCTTGCGGGAGAGCCGGGCAAAGGCGTTGAGAAAGATTTCCAGCGTTTCCGGCCCGGGTTTGCGCATCAGATCCAGGATACGGGCCACGCAGTGTTCGGGAGCAACCTTCAACTGTCCGCCGGTAAATTCCATGGTATAGGCGGCCATGGCGTCGGGATCGCGCAGGGCGAGATCAAAGCGCACACCGCTGGCAACGCGTACGTGCCGTATACCGGGCAGGGCTGCAATGGCGCGGAGCAACCGGGCGTTTTGGGCCTGATCCACCTGAAAACCGGGACATACCGAGGGATGCAGACAGCTTGGCCGGTTGCAGCGGCCCGGGTCGAGCGAACAGACGGCCTGCCACATGTTGGCGCTGGGACCGCCCACATCGGTAATGGACCCGGCCCAGGCAGGAGGCTTTGGGGGAGCCTCGGGCGCTTTTTTTTCTCTGGTTGGCGTTGGGGCAGCCCGGGAAATTCGGGGGGTGGATGGTGAATATTCCGGCGGGGTATGCGGCCCGCGGGCGATGGCGGCGGCTTCGGCCAGGATGGATTCCCGGCTGCGCGAACTGATGCGGCGGCCCTGGTGCAGAGCCAGGGAACAGAAGGCGCAACCGCCGGCGCAGCCCCTGTGGCTGGTGATGCTGGCCCGGATCATTTCCCAGGCCGGGATGGGCTCCCTGTAGGAAGGGTGGGGCAGCCGGGCAAAGGGCAGGGCATAGAGCCGGTCCAGGGCGGCGGTATCCGGCGGCGGCGCGGGCGGCGTGAGTAAGATGCAGCGTTCCCCGCTCCATTGCAGAGCCGGGCGGGAGGCCTGGTGTACCTGCCGCTCCAGCAACAGGGTAGCCTTGATCAACTGGGAGGGCTCCGCGAGAATCTGTTCATGGGAGGGCAGGAGCAACGGCGCCGAGGATGCGGCAAGTTCTTCGGCCTCTCCCTGAGAAAGGGGGAGGGCAACGCCGGGAATGCCCCGCGCCGCCTGCCGGAAAGCCGAAAGGGGGGTGGCTGTCCGGCCCGGGGCGTTCTGTTCGGGCAGGGCGGCGGCGGCTTGCGCGGCCAGGCGCAAGCTTTCTTCGCCCATGCCGCAGGCCAAGAGATCTGCTTTGCTATCCAGCAGGATGGAGCGCCGTAGGGAGTCGCTCCAGAAATCGTAATGGCTGAGCCGACGCAGTGAGGCTTCAATGCCGCCGAGGATGACGGGGAGCCCGGGGAAGGCCCGGCGGACCAGGCTGGTATATACCAGGATGGCTCGGTTAGGCCGGGCTCCGGCCCGGCCGCCCGGCGTATAGGCATCGTCGCTGCGTTTTTTGCGGAAAGCGGTGTAGTGAGCCAGCATGGAATCAATGGCTCCGGAACCGATGCCAACCAGCAGCCGGGGTCTGCCGAGACGGGTTATAGCGGCCAGGGCTTCCGCTTGATCCGCCCAGGGCGGCTGGGCGATGATGCCGGTGCGGAATCCTGCCGCAACCAGACTCCGCCCCAGCAGCGCCATGGCAAAAGAAGGGTGGTCCACGTAGGCATCCCCGCTGATGAGCAGCACATCCAGCTCGGACCAGCCGAGGCGTTCCATTTCTTGGGGGAACATGGGCAGAAAGCCGGGCTGATCAAGAGGACGGCCGGGGAGCCGGGCACAAGGCCAATCAGGGGAATGGCCGGGGGAATGGCTGTTCATTCGATACGTTCTCGGGCCTGGCCGCATCACGGCCGGGGCGGTTCGAGCAGCGGGATTGGAGAAGCGCCGGAGGCGGAGGAAGCAGCCTTGGGCGCTTCCAGCAGGGGCAGATCACGGGGGGAATTCCCGGCGGGCGCCGTGGTGGCCGGGGAACTGCTCAAGGCCGGCTCCGCGCTTTCCGGGGGACGGCGGTTTTTTAGTATTTCGTGTAGCCCGCTTTGCTTGGAGGCATCGTTGCCGGGGCGTGTTCCCGTGCCTGTTCGATTGCCGGAGGCCCCATGCCCGGCGCGAAAGGCTTCCCACTCGGCCCGGGAGAGGGCTCCATCATGGTTGGCGTCCAAAAGATCGAAGGCTTCTTTTTTTAAGGTCGGGAAGGCCGCGGAAAATTCGGGGCGGGAGAGGCGCCCGTTCGCATCGGTATCGGCGGCGGTAAAGCTATCCTGCGCGGGAGAGGCCAAGGCCTGCCCCGATCCCAAACCTATCAAGAGCGTCAGGGCCAGGGCGCAACAGAGAGCAGCGCCGCCGCGGATACGCCGGGCCAGGCCGGTTGTGGAATACCCGCCGAGCAGGGGGAGGGAATGCACTTCGCCTCCCGAAGCCAACACATCATCAGCCCCGACAATGGCTTCCGGGGCCCAATCGCCGCCTTTGACCAAAACCTGAGGCCGGACGATTTTGATCAGTTCCAGGGGCGTATCTTCATCAAAGGGGGTGATGATATCCACGGCCTCCAGATGAGCCAGAACAAAGGCCCGTGCTGCCAGGGCATTAAAAGGTCTTTCCGCTCCCTTGCCCTGTCGACGTACCGAAGCATCGCTGTTGAGCCCGAGAATGAGCAGATCGCCGAGGGTTCTGGCCCGGGCCAGGAGATCCACGTGCCCGGGATGGAGAATATCAAAACAACCGTTGGTGAATACCAGCCGCTTTCCGGCTGTGCGGTACGGTTCCAGGATTGCGGGCAGGTGGTCGCGGGAAAGAATTTTCGGATGGTTCAGGGCGTCGTTCATACGCTATTCTAAGGGAGTGTCTGCTAAAGGTTTACGTTTGGGGGGTATCAGCCAACGGTTTTTGCATCTTTTTTTGTTTCTTGCGGGGGGCGCCTGATCAGGCGCCCTTCTTTTTGCCTGACGGAATAGAGGAACGATGCCCTATATTCCTTACCGCGAGAGAGCAAACCATCTCCCCTCGCGGGGGGTCCAGGGGGAATCATTTCCCCTGGTGGGGTCCGGGGCAACGCCCCGGCCGCCGGAGGCATTCTTTAACGGCGCATTGGCCGGACTGCGGCGGCGGGGGCAGAGACGATACGGCGTTACAGAGCGTATTCAAGGCCCATGGTTTCGCGCACGATGGCCATGGTTTTGCGGGCTTCCGCTTGGGCCTTTTCGTTGCCGGCCGCCAGGATTTCAGTAATCAGGGCGGGGTTTTCTTCCAGTTTTCTGCGGCGTTCTTGGATGGGGGCCAGGAATTTTTCCAGGTTAGCCAGGAGGATTTTTTTGCAATCCACGCATCCAAGACAGGCCGTGGTACAGCCCTGCCGGATTTCAGCCCGGGTTTCCGTATCCGTCAGCAACTCGTGGTAGGGGAACAGGTTGCAGCGATCGGGGTTCCCCGGGTCGGACCGTCGCAGCCTGGCGGTATCTGTGAGCATGCCCCGGATTTTGGGGGTAATTTCGGCCATGCTTTCACGCAGGGCGATGTAATTGTTGTAGCTTTTGGACATCTTCCGGCCATCCAGACCGGGGCATTTGGCTGCCGGGGTGAGATGCGCTTCCGGCTCGGGAAAGGTTTGCCCGTAAAAATTGTTGAAACGGCGGGCGATTTCTCGGGTCATTTCCAGGTGGGGCACCTGGTCTTGCCCCACGGGTACCCAGCGGGGCCGGTAGAGCAAGATATCCGAGGCCATGATCACCGGGTAGCCGAGAAAACCGTAGGTGGAAAGATCTTTGCCCATGATTTGGGTTTGTTGCTCTTTATAGGTTGGACAGCGCTCCAGCCACCCCAGGGGGGTGATCATCGAGAGCAACAGGGAAAGTTCGGCATGCTCCATAACGTGGGATTGCCGGAAGATGACGCTTTTTTCAGGGTCCAGCCCGGAGGCCACCCAATCCTTGACCAATTCGGGCACGAACTCGCGGATTTTCGCGGGGTTTTCGTATTCGCTGGTCAGGGCGTGCCAATCGGCAACGAAGAAGTAGCACTCCATATCTTCCTGCATCCGGACCCAATTGTTAATGGCTCCGAAGTAGTGGCCAAGGTGCAAGGGGCCGGTAGGCCGCATGCCTGAAAGGGCGCGTTTGTTGCTATCGTGGTTGTGCATGGTTGCTCTCCGGAACAGATATTCGGGCGGAGCCGCTGGTAAGCTCTGCGGCAAGCGCCGGTGGTATGGTTGAGGAATGGTTCCGCCCGCGGCAGATTCGCGGGCATTCTCTTCTTGCTGTTTTTCCCTGCGCGATGTGGCGGCGGGCTCCTTATATAAAGCGTACCGGCACGCCGGCCAGGCTGGCGATAAGGTACGTTGTCTTGTTGACCAGCGGGCCGAGGATATTCCAGAAAAGGCCGGTGGCCAGGAGGATGATGATGATCAGGATGCCGTATCTGCCAATGCTGAAGTACGACTGGGCCAGGGAATACGGCAGAAAACCGCCGAGAATATGGCTGCCGTCCAGCGGAGGGAGGGGAATCAAGTTGAACCAGGCGATAATGATGTTGATGGTAACCCCGGCGCTACAGGCCTTGAGAACAAATTCCATGACCCCCGAAGGCGCAATGTTTCCCGAAAGCAGGCTCCGGATGAGCAGGCCGTAAGCCACGGCAAAGAGGAAGGCCAGAATAAAGTTGGTCAGGGGCCCGGCAAGGGAAACCAGAATCATTCCCTGGCGGGGATTTTTGAAGTAGCGGGGCTCTACCGGAACCGGCTTGGCCCAGCCAAGGATAAAGGGCCCGGCCAGAGCGGTAGCCACAAAAAGAAGCGACCCCATGAGATCAAAATGGGAAAGCGGGTTGAGCGTCAACCTGCCCAAGGTTTTGGCCGTCGGATCGCCCAATTTGAAGGCAACCCAGCCGTGCGCCACTTCATGGCAGATGATGGCCAGCAACATGGGCACAAAAGCTACAGCCAAATGGGCTATTTTTTGGGAAAAATCAGCGAATATATCCATATATGCCTTGCGACGTTCCGCCGGATGCCGCGCTTTGTCGCCTCGGAAAGCCTGCCGCGGCGCTTCCGGCGACCTGACGTAGCAGCGGCTGCCGGCCCTGCCCCGAACTGCCTCCGGAAGTTTTTTTCTGATGAGGCTTTCGGGCGTATTGCCCCGGTTGCTTTCGGCTGTTCTCCGGGCAAACAAAATATTCACGCCGGAAACAGACCGGAATATTCCGGACTGCTCCCGGCGGGCAAAAGCTTCGGACCGCCGCCGAAGCTGAATCAACCTTCGCCGTTCATAGCCCTGGCCACTTTTTCTTTTAATTCGGTCAGGTCTACAGATTTGACAACATAGTAGTTGGCGGCGATGGATTTAAGATCGTGCTGAAAGCTGTCGTAGGCGGTGCTGAGAATGACCGGCAGCTTGGTATCGGCGCTGCGGATGGTCTGCAAGAGGTTAAGACCGGAGATATCCGGCCCCAGCTTAATATCCAGCACAACCACCGAAGGATCTTCCCGGGCGATAACTTCAAGAATGGGCTCGCGCCCGTCAGATACAGCCACGGTATAGCCTTCAGCCTGTAATTCTTCTTGGTAGAGCATCCGGATATGGCGCTCGTCATCCACCACGAGTATTTTTTTGGGTGTCATTGCTTCTCCCCCTTGCCGGTTGATCGGCGGCACTACAGGCATGCCCGGTTCAGGTCAGAATATTCCGACGTGAGGCGCCTTCCGGCAAAGCCTCGAATACTTAGAGTTCTAGTGTAGCCTTTGGGGTTGTTCATGGCAAGGATTTCTTACGCCCGGCTCAGGGCGGTTTTCGGGTAAAGGTCCGTGGTAAAAGCGGGCTTTGGCGGGGGATTAGCG
This sequence comes from uncultured Desulfovibrionaceae bacterium, assembly GCA_949741925.1. Lineage (GTDB taxonomy): Bacteria > Desulfobacterota > Desulfovibrionia > Desulfovibrionales > Desulfovibrionaceae > JAJDHY01. The sequence goes on from CATJOY010000052.1 coordinate 12,537, forward strand.
GCCTGATCCGGCCGTATCATCCGCTTGTTCGGCCACGGCTTCCAGGAGTTCCCCTACAGAACTACACCAGCGGCGGACCATATGCCGCATCAACCCCACATCTTCGGCCTTGGCCAAAAGCCCCAGTATGGGCACCCCGGAGCCGTAGGCCGCGCCGACCTCGGCCCAGGCATCGCAGCCGGAAGGGCCAAGGTAGACCAAAAGATCAGCTTGGGTGGCGGAACCGGCGCAAAAAGCAAAAATGCGTTTGCCTTCGGCGGAGCTTATAAAGGAGGCCAGCTCCCTGCGGGAGAGAAAGGCTTCTTCAGGCCTGCCTTCGCGTATCCAAGAGAGCACGGTGTGCCCCGCGTTTTCAAGGCGCTCGGTAAGCATTTCCACTGCGTGCTGGTGCTTCCAGGACGCGGCGATATAAATTCGCATGGCGGCTGTGATCCTTCGGCGGCAGGGCCGCGTTCGGGGTTGCGCGGAATCCGGCGGAGCCGGAGCAAGGCCCGGCTACCCGGGGATGATCCGGAGGTACAGATCACCTTTCCAGGCGCCGAACCGTCGGCCCAGGCCCTTGAGGCGGATAGGCCTGCCGGGTTGGAATTCCGGCGGCAAGGTCACTTCAATGGTCTGGGGTTTATTGCTGAGTCCGTGGGTTATCTGTAAGCGTACCCTGGCTCCCGGCGTCAGCATGGCCCCGGGCAAGCGCACGGTTTGCTCTTCGTCTATCTGGCGTCGCAGCCAGGTTTGCACGCCGTCCACGGCTTTACCTAAAATCGACGTACTTGAGGCAGGGGAAAGGGACCGGACGCGGGCGTTTTCCGGAGCGGTTCCGGAGCGGGCGGCGGGGCGTCGTCTGCCTGAATCAAAACGAATTTGGCTATAAATATCCTCAAAAACCCTGCGGGCAAAAGGATCACGCAAGAGATCCCGGAGCACGTCGTTTTTACCGGGTTCCCGGCCGGGGGCCTCGCGCCGCGCGCCGCTGCCTTTGCCGGCAGCGGCCGCTCCGGCCCGTTCTTCGCGCATCCGGCTTTGGGCTTTTTTATAGGCCCTGTTGGCCTCGGCCCTGGCCTTGGCCGTTTCTTCGGCCTCACGGCCGCCGTAGGTTCCTCCGTAACGGGAACCGCCCCCCGGCTTGGCGCGGGGCTGCAAGATATCGCAGAGATAGACATACGCCTCGTTCAGGCGTTGGAACTGGCTGGAGGCATCGGGCTTATCCGGATTCAGATCCGGGTGCAGAGCAAAGGCCAGCCGCCGGTAAGCGTGTTTGACCTCATCAAGACCGGCGGTCTCGGGAAGTTCCAGAAGGGCATACGCCTGCTTGCGGTTTATCATGGCTTGCCGACCTTTTGTTCAGCCGCGGTTTCAAGAATGAGAGCCCGCGGCGCATCCTGTTCATCGGCCCGGCAGATGAGATCTGCCTGAGCCAGGTATTCCCGGCCTTCGGCTACGAATTGCTCAAAGGAACACTCCCGGTTGATGCCGGGGCAGTAAGCCGCGGCCAGGGCAAAGCTTTGCTCGTCTATGAGGTTCCCCCGGAAAAAAGGCCAGGCCCGGCAAATATCGGGACGGGCCTCATGAACGGCGCAGGCCCCCGGCGAACTGAAAAAAACGCAGCAGCCGTCTTGCCCGCAGATGAGTTCATATTTGCCTTGCCGCTTTCTGGTATAGCGATCCATAAATTCCTGTGTGGTAAGGCCAAGGTGGGCGGCGAGCCGGAGGCTGTCTTTGCGCCGCAGGATAATGCCTCCCCGGCCACGGCAGCAGGTTCCGCACTGCCGGCAACTAAAAGCCGGATTTTCCTCCGGGGCGGCAACGGATTCAACGGGAAGCATGCTGGTGGGCCACCATGATACAGGCATCTTCTACAACCACAATACCGCTGTTTTCCAACACGGCCGCCGCTTCCGGGCTGCTGATGCCCTGCTGCATCCAGAATACTTGGGGCCTGGGGCGCATGGCCAGCGCTTCGCGGGCATGGCCCGGACAATAGGCGGCTGCCCGGAAAAGGTCAACAATATCTACAGGCTCAGGAACAGCGGCAAGCTCGGGGTAGGCTTGCAGCCCCCAGACAGCTGCGCGCTTTGGATGCACCGGAAAAATGGTGAAGCCCGCCGCAATAAGATAGCGCCCGACCCTATCCACCGGCTGGCCGGGTACGTCTTTTGCGCCGAGGATGGCGATACTCCGTGTTTTTTCAAACAACGCGCGCATGGCTGCTTCCTTGAGCATAGGGCCTCCGGCAATCGGTTAGGGTCCGTTTGCCGCGATAGTGCTGCTATAAAACCGTCTTTTTCTCCTGGCGGCCTCAATCGGAACCAATAGAGCTTGGAGTATATCGTATATGCCTTTGCTCGTTTTTTCCGTCCTCCTTCAGCCAAGGAAACAAGTCGGCTTTACGCGGAGAAACGTCTTGGCAAACATCCCCCGGGGCTGCTCCGCCGGAGCGGCCAAAACCGGAAGATGCGTTTTCCTTACCTTGACTGGAAGCTGATGGCAACCATGGGCCGCTTGTTTTTCTGCAATGGAGGGAGCTGCTCCGGAGGATTCAAGGATAATGAACAGACCGGCGCGGAAAACCGAGAGGCCGTGAAGAACTTGGGGAACCGCCGTGGAGTCGCTCAGCTTCGTCTGTGCCCCGTTGCTGCCTGTTTCTGTGGTTTATCCGTGAAATTATGTTCTTTGCAGTCAGGAGATATAGTGTATCTTTCCTGTGGAATACGTTTTAAGCAACGATAATTTTTTTCTATGCTTGTATATACGGATATAATTATCCCTATAGATGAGTTTTTTATATGTTTTTATGATGTATTTTTTTATTAAAAAATGAAAAAATCTTTACTTTAAGCAAAATATATGGATTATAGGAAAAGTTATGAAATGAGCTTTTTTAATAAACAATGTGGTATTGCTGATAGATAGCAAGTTGTTTGTAATTTTATTGGTTTTTTTACAATAAAATAAGTATGCATTTAACGAATTTATTAAGTAAAAATTATAATAATTGAATATCCCTGTTGCTCCTATAGTTTTGGACCAAGTTTGTTGTGAGGCTGGGATGTTTTGATAAGGATTATTCAGTATGATAAATATTACAACTGAGAGACTTGTTCTGAGAGATTTTCTTGAAAAAGATGCTCCCGGATTATTTGAATATTATAGCTATCATCGAGTAGATTGTTTGTATGAGGGGAGCATTGCCGGTATTGATCAAGCGCTTGAAGATATAAGGGTACACAATAAACGTTCTGAAGGAACAGATTTAGCAATATGTATAAAAGAAGATGATACTATTATCGGTAATATATTTTCTAAAAAGGAAGTTCAAGATACCTACGGTGTTGGTTGGAGATTTAATAAAAAGTTTGAAGACAAAGGTTATGCAACTGAGGCGGCAAAGGCCTATATGGAATTCTTATTTCGATATAAAAATGCCAGAAGAATTTATGCCTATGTTGAAGAAAGTAATATACGTTCAAAGAAATTGTGTGAGCGTCTTTGTATTCGACAAGAATGTTGCTTTTCAGAATTTATATAACATCTGATTATATAGATAGGTATACCTATAGTTTTAGATATATATTTAAAATATAACTGTAGTAATGAAGAGAAAGTATTTTTCTACAGTGTAAGTATCTATATATCTGGAACATCATTATGCAAAAAGTGAAAGAATACTTTCATAATGAAGATCAAATTGTCATATTCCTTCCTGCAAGAAACTTCATAGTGCAAAAAATTTTGTCGTTAACCAAAGCTCTTGAATGCCCCTTTTCATTCATTGGAAGCGAGGAGTTTGCCGGGGTGATCATGCGTATTTTTTTGTGACGGCAGAGGGGCGATTGCTTTGGGCCTTGCTGCCTTTTACCGTTCAGGGATGAGGAACGATTTCTTGTGCCCCGATTTTCGGGAGAGAAAAAGATTTTTTTGTTGGAGGGGCCGTTGGGGGAGTGATCGGCTCTTGGTCCTCACGGGGCACAGGGATGATGTTCTTGTGCCCCCTCCAGCGGGAGAGCAGAATATCTCCCGTAGCGGGAGGGCCAGGGGGAATGATTGACTCGGGCCGCCCTGCCCCTTGCCTCTGCGAGGCGCAGAAACGATGTTCCTGTGTCCTCTTTCGCTCTCTTGCGAGATGGTCCCCCCGGAATGGTCTCTTTGGTGGAACCCGAGGCAACGCCCCGGCCGCCGGCATTCGGCCGCCGGCGGCAAGTACGTTGTAAAAGAGGTTTTTTAAGGAGCCCTCCCGGCAGGGCGGGCCTGCCGGGAAAGCGGAAGTTTCCGGGTAAAGGGAGGAATTCATGACCGAACCGCGCGCGCGAACTGCCTCTCCTCGGTAAAGGTCTACACGAAAACCCGGTATTTTTCGTGATATCGCCTGTCGTGTGTAACGTTATGGCGTCCCCCATAACAACCGGGCCGCTCCCGGTGTAAAGCAACTTTACGGCAGGCTTTGAGGCCGCCAAAGTATTATCACCCTATCCGCAAGTAAATCATTGCCAATGCCAAGCGGCAGAAGGGAATAAACTTGAATTACCTGGTTTTCCGCTTAGTGCTAATCCCCACCCGGTATCAGCCTGCGGCACAACCCTTTTGAGGAGAAAATGCTGTCTGAAAATAAAATTGCAATATATTGATTTTTCTAGACTTTTTTGCTTATTTCCTTCATGGCCGCGCTTCGCGATCAAGGGAGGGCTTCAGGGAGCGGTTTGGTTTGCGGCGGTCTTATCCGCATCGGCGGTGATGGTTTCGGCCAAGGCCAAAATGGTATTGGCGTAAACATTGCTGTTGTTGTAGCGCTTGAGAACGGCGTGCTTTCGGGCTCGGGGCATTGCGCCTTTCCAGCCGTGCGCCTTGAGGTAGTTGGCAACGCTGGGGATGGCGTCGGCCGGGCTGAAGAGATCTACTTTTCCGTCCTTATCGCCGTCAACGCCGTAGGCTTTGAGGTTTGAGGGCATAAACTGGCAAAGGCCGATGGCGCCGTAGACCGAGCCGGGCATATTCAGAGGATCGAGCTTCTGTTCGCGGATATGGATGATCAGGGCCTTGAGTTCCTTGTAGGCCCAGGTTGAACGCTCGTTCAGCTTGCCCCGCACCCATTCCAAACGTTCCGGGGTCATGGGGAGCTTTTCCAAGGGTTCGGCGATACGTTCGGGGGAATCGGCGGCAGCCATGCAGGCCAGGCTCCAGAAGGCATTGTTTGTGCCGAGATAGGCGCCGAGCCGGGTTTCCACCATCAAGAGGGCGACGATGATTTCACCGGGCACGCCATAGCGTTTTTCGGCCAGGGCGAAATACGGGGCATGGGTATCAAGAAAGCCGCGGCAGAGGGCTGTTTTTTCCGGGGTGAGGAAGCCGGGGTAGACGCGGGGGGCGGAGGCGGCAGGCTTCTTGACTGACCTGTCGCGCAGGTATTTGGAGGTGAACAGTTCCTTGATCTTGGTTCCCATGGGCTTGGGGGAGTAGCTATCGCCCAGGGTAGCGAAGAGCCGGTGGATGTCTTTTCCAGCCAGGCCGTCAGCGGCAAGGCGCTCCAATAGGGGATGCCAGGTTGCCGGAACCGGGGGGGCCTTGCGTGGCGCGGGCTTGCTCGCGGCTTGGGACGCGGCGGGGCGCGCCGGCAGATTGGTAGTATCGGGTAGAGGGCTTTCCAGAGGCGGTTGGTTGCTGTCCGGTTCGCTGATTTGCGGGGGGGCCGAGGGTAGGGTTGCGGGAGGGGGTGAAAGCGGCGCCTCTTCATGGCCGCCGGAATATTCCGGAGCGGCGTTCCGGCCGGCGCACCCGGCCAGGGTTACGGCGAGGAAGGCGGCGAGAAGCAGGACAGGGGCTTGCTTGCGCAAAAACATGCCACATACTCCGCAAAGCGGCCCTTGAGAAGAGCGCTGTATTCTCCAAAGCCCGTTTTTCATATTCAATTCTCCATATTCCGATGAGAGATCTGTTTCAGGGAAGCACATGATTTTTTCGCCCCCTCGCACCACGCTCCCTGGAAATCGCTTCTTACTATTGTGTAAGGGCGAGCGGGGAACAGCCCGCGCCGGAGCAGGCCTGCTATTGCAGGGGTTCATGCGGGCTTATGGCAGGCAGATGATGCCCCTTGCATCGCCTGTCAGGCAACGGGCTCCCTGCGCGGTTATTTCATAGGTGTTTTCAACCCCGACCATGCCGATTCCCCGCAGGCCGATTTTCGGTTCCAGAGCGATGACCATACCCTCTTCCAAAGGTTCTTCAAATCCTCGGGCCAGAATGGGGAATTCACTGACGTTCAGGCCGCAGCCGTGCCCGAGAAAGGGCACTTGGTTATCGTCAAGCCCCATGAACTCTTTGGAGAACCCCGCTTCAGCCGCCAGGCGCAGGCTTTCGGCGTATATGGCCGAGGGCCGGACGCCGGGGCGAAGCATGGAGGCCGCCATGCGCTCAATGGCTAAGGCCGTGTTTTCGGCTTTTTCGATGCGTGGGGAGAGAGCCTTGTGGGGGCCGGAATAGTAAATCTCGGTTTTATCCGTCAGATAGCCCTCGTAATTAAACCCGATATCAATGGAAAGAACCATATCCTTTTCCCAGAGGCAGAGGGCGTTCCCCATGGCCGGCGCTGCCGGGTGCATGCCTTTGAGGCCCAGAGGGCCGTTGTAGGCAGTGGGGTAGTTGCCGTTCTCCCCGGCCGAGACGTTGCCGAGAAAAAGCCCGAGGCCGGGCATGCCTGTAGGCAGGGCTCCGGCGTGCCCTACTTCAAAACAGCAGTCCCACAGGGCATGGGCTATTGCAAGCTCGGACATGCCCGGGCGTATCCGTTCAGGCAGCATGTGGCGCAGGACCTGGTTATGGCGTTTGCCCGCTTCGCGCAACCGGGCCAATTCCCAGAGACTTTTGCGGGAGCGTGCTCGGGCGAGCGCGCTGCTGCCGTCAAGCAGTTCGCGGCCGGGCAAGCGCGCTTCCAGCAACAGCCCTTGATCCCAGCCAAGGCCGCTTTTATCTGTGGCAATACACCGTCCCAGCGGGCTGCCCGCTTCCCGGCAGATGCCCTCAAGATCCTTGAAGGAACGGTAGGCCGCCAGGGTTTTCAAGGGGCTTTCCAAGCGGACCCGGGGCAGGCCTTTGCGCACGGCCAGCACCGGCTCGCCTTCCAGAGGCAGCCAGAGGACGCCGGCGGGCAGGGTGCCGGCGCAGTAGTAAAGCGATTGTAAGCCAAGGACGAGAAACCCTTCGGCCTGAGGGAAACGAGCTTGCATTGCGGAACGAACGGCCGCATGGCGGCGCGTCAGCTCTTCCAGGGGTATGGTTTCACCGGGAGCCGATAGGGAGGGTTGGTGGTGGGGCGCATTGATCATATTGCTCTGTTTCATAAGGAATTAAGGCCTTCCGGGCAAGTGTTGATTGGGCTTGCGACGAGCGCGTCTCTGCTATCCGGATTGATCGTGCGGGAGCGTCATCCGGCGCGGCCTTTCCCGATAGAACGCCTATTTGGGCAGTTTTGCAAAATACTCCACAAGATAATCGACAAACAGCCGTACCCGTTTGGGCATTCTGCCGTCAGCCATGAGAATGTGCATATCCACCGTGGGGGTGGTCCAATCCGGCAGAAGCCGCACCAGATCGCCGCTCTGTTCGTGCGGCGTGGCCATGGGGATGGGCAGGATGGAGATTCCCAGGCCGCCGAGCACAAAATACATGCCGGTATTGGCGCTGTTCACAATGTGGCTGGGATTGATCAGGGGTTGGGCGGTTCTGGTTCCTTTTCGCATTTTCCAGCGGTTGCGCATAAAACTGAAGGAAATGCAAGGCAAGGCCGTCAAATCGTCGGGCTTTGCGGGAGAAGGGTAGGCGTTGAGAAAGGCGGGGGAGGCGAAAATTCCGGTGCTGATGGTGTGCAGTTTTCTGGCCTTGAGTCCGGAATCCGGAAGTCTGCCGGCGCGCAAGGCCAGATCAAAGGGGTCGGTCAAAAGATCAATCTGATAATTTGAAAAATGGACGTTCAATTGGATGCCGGGATACTTCCCCACAAAATCCGTTACAGCCTCTCGCAGATAGGCGTGGAATATTTCGGCTGTCAGGGAGAGCCGCACCCAACCGGTGGGATTCCGCGCATCCTGGAGCAGGGTTTCACAGGCGTTTTCCGTCTCTTCTACAATAAATTCGCACCGCTCGAAAAACTGCCTGCCGCTTTCCGTTAGCTCCACACTGCGGGAATTCCGCAGCAACAGCGGGAGCCCAAGCTGCTGCTCCATAGCTGAAATCCTCCTGGAAAGGGTGGAAATAGGCACATCCAGGATATCCGCGGCCTGGGTAAAGCTCTTATGTCTGGCTACTTCTACGAACAATGGCAGATCGCGCAAGATGCTTTTAAAGGGGTTCGGCATGATGGTTCCATTTTTGGAATTAAGCTTTCATTATAGGTCATAGACTGTCGATTATTGCAATGATATTTCTGTAGCTATGGGAAGAAGATCCTTTATGAGTGCACTATATTGAAAGGATGAGGGCAGATTTTTCCAATATAACTTCCTATAGTAGAAAAAATATGCCGGTATTTTATTGTTATGTGTTTGGAATATATGCAATAATGTATGTAAATTTAGGTTGTATATGGTCATTGCCATGAAGAGAAACAAGATATTACAAGCTAGAGCTCCCAAAATACTCATTTCTATGGTCAGTATAGCGTCCCCGGCGTTGTGCGTTTTGACGGATGATGCCATCATTACAAGCGGCGTCAAGGAGCGACTGAACAGGCTGCATGGGGCAAGCCTTGCAGGGGTATCCGTGCGCACGCGGAATCGGGTTGTCACCTTACAAGGCGCGGTCGGCAACACAGAAACGATCAGATGCCTGGAAGAGCTGGCCCGCGGTGTGCCGGGCGTTGCCGGTGTTGATAACCGGCTGGTTCTTGAAACTGCTGCGAACTGCGATGCAACCACGGCGTCCTGAGCAGGCAAACGGAGGCAGCCGGGGGGGGCAGCCTCGCCGCTTTCAATGAGGACCTGCCTCCCTTGAGCGCATGGGCGGCCGAAAATCCAGACTCCCCCCGTCTCCTGAAGGAGGCGGGGGGAGTGCCGGGCCGCAGCGCGCGGACCGGGGGTATAAAAACTGTTCTCAAATACCTTTCTGCTGCCTGATTACCTTTTCCCCCGGCCGGCCTCAGCCGAAAACAACCGAATCCGGCCTATGGCCCCCGTCTATGCTTGTTTTTTTTCGTCTTTTTTGTTGAAGGAAGCTATGCGGCGTTACGTGGACAGCCTATTTTTACCGCAACAGCTCCCGTTTACCCTTGGGCCGGCTCGGGGAACATGGCGGCCGCCATTTCCCGCAGGCGGAATTTCTGAATTTTCCCGCTGCCGGTCAGGGGGAAGGCCTCAACAATGGCCACATGACGCGGCACTTTATGCCAGGCAATGCGCCCCCGGCAAAAATCGCGCACATCTTCGGGACGAAGATCCAGCCCCGGCTTGGGAATAATAAACGCGCCCACTTCTTCGCCATACTTACGGCTGGGCACGGCCACTACCTGCACATCCAAAACGCCTTCCATGCCCGAGAGAAACTCTTCGATTTCGCGCGGGTAAATATTTTCCCCGCCGCGGATAATCATATCCTTGATCCGCCCGGTAATGACCAGGTACCCCTCTTCATCCATTATGCCCAGGTCACCCGAGTGCAGCCAACCATCTTCAGTGATGGCGGCGGCGGTTTCTTCGGGCATGTTGTAATAGCCTTTCATGACATTGTAGCCCCGGCATTGCACTTCGCCGGTTTGGCCGCGGGGCATCTCTTCACCGGTTTCCGGATCGGCCACCCGAACTTCAATGCCGGGCATGGCCCGGCCCACTGTGGAGACGCGGCGGCTGAATTCTTCGTCCTTGTGGGTTTGGGTCATGCCGGGAGAGCTTTCAGTCAGACCGTAAACAATCGTAATCTCGCGCATGTTCATCTTCTCGAAAACCCGTTTCATCAACGGTTCCGGGCAGACAGAACCGGCCATGATGCCGGTGCGCAAGGAGGAGAAATCGATCCGCTCGAAAATACGGTGTTCCAAAACGGCCAGGAACATGGTGGGCACGCCGTAAAGGGCTGTACACTTTTCCGCCTCCACAGAGGTCATTACCTGAACCGGATTGTACGACTCCAAGATAATCAAGGCCGCGCCGTGGTTGACGGCGGCCATAACGCCCAGCACACAGCCGAAGCAGTGGAACAGCGGCACCGGCAGGCAGATTCTATCCTTTGCGGAAAAGCCCTGGTGGTAGCCTATCCAGTAGCCGTTGTTGCCGATGTTGGTGTGGCTGAGCATGACCCCTTTGGGAAAGCCGGTCGTGCCGGAGGTGTACTGCATGTTGACCACGTCATCCGGGTCTACCGAGGCTTTGCGTTCGGCATATTCTTTATCGCCGGTCATGACCGAGAGGCTTTTTATTTCCGGTATGGAGTACATGCCCCGGTGCTTTTCCACGCCCAAAAAGATAACCCGTTTCAGGTGAGGGAGCCTGGAGGAGCGCAGTTCGCCGCGCGGCTGGGTGCGCAGTTCGGGAACAATGGTGTACGTGGTCTGGAGATAATCGTGGTCTCTGAAGCCATCAATAACCACCAGGTTTTCACAATCCGAATGCTTGAGCAGATACTCTACTTCACTTTCGCGGTAACTGGTGTTCACGGTCAGCAAAATAGCGCCGATGCGGGCTGTAGCGAACATCAGGCTAACCCAGAAGGGCACGTTGCTCGCCCATACGGCTACCTTTTCGCCCTTTTTGACGCCCAAGGCCATTAAGCCCTTGGCAAGCGTATCGGTTTCTTCGCCGAATTCTTTCCAGGTAAGGCGGTAATCGCGATCTACATAGACAACAGCGTCGTTATCCGGGCAGCGGGCAATGGTCTGATCCAGAATATCGCCCAGAGTTCTCCGGCGCAGTTCAAACGGCTCAACGTACATGGCTTTCCTCGCAAGCTCTAGGGTCTGTTTCCAAATGAATTGTTGTTGCCAAGCCGCCCCTTCTCCCGGCACGATCCTCCGGAAAACCCATCCCGGCATATGCCTGTCAAGCCTTCATCCGCGTTTTTCCTCTTTTTTGCCGGGGGAAACGATAAGGCCGCATGGATAAAGGGCAGGAGAACCGGCCCCGGCAACGGGAGCGCGGAGCCGCAAGGCCGGGAGCCTCGGCGGGCCGTTGCAAGGCTTTGCGACGCGGTCGGCGTTTGGGGCACCCGCGGCGCGATGGGCGCCGTGCATCCACCGGGCCGCGGGATGCCGAAGGAACCCTGCAAGCGGTATGCGCCGCCCTCAGGCGAAGTGCAGCGATAAGGCCTCTTCCGCAGCGCCGATTTCGTGCCGGAACGGCAGGCGGGGGTGGTTCCGCGGCAGGCTAGGGATGATAAATGATAGCGTAAATGGAGCAGGGTTCATCCCCTTCAGCGCCGACATAGTGCGGCACGATGGAATTGTAGTAGACTGTATCACCAGGTTCAAGAATATGGCGCTCGTTGCCGTAAACAACCAGGAGCTTACCCGAGCAGACGATGATAAATTCTTCCCCCTGGTGGGAGGAGAGTTTGCGGTCTTCTTCAGGATCAGGCATAACCTCGATAAAGAAAGGCTCCATGTTGCGGTCAACCTTGCCCTTGCCTAAGGCGTAATACCGATAGGAAGCGGGCTTATCCGCGCGGAGCTGCATGGTCAGATCGGCATCTCTGGCGTGGCGTTTGACAACAAGAGGATCTTTGGTGACCACGTCATCCATAAAGGTTCCGAGCCGAACATGCATAGCCTGAGCCACCTTTTGCAGGGGGCCGATGGAAGGGTAAAGGCTTTCTTCTTCCAGGGCTTCTATGGCCTTGATGCCGAGGCCGGTGATTTCGGCCAACTGTTCACGGGTCATATCTTGAGCTTCGCGGAATTTTTTGACGCGGGTTCCGATTTTATTTACGTTGTCGGTCATGGAGTTCCTCCGGATTCTTCTTGTATCTCATTGCAAAATATCCGTCCTGTTTTTTACGGATACCCTCGCGGATCATCGGCGAACAAGCGTGCTGCCATACCGAAGCGCGGCTGCTCAGGCGCTGCAAATTCCACAAGGGTTTCGCCGCGCTTTCCTTTGCGGCACACGTTCCGTTTGCGGATTTTGCGGCTATGCCCCGCCCGGATGCCCCCAAAAACAGGTGTTCCGGAAAGCCGCCTTTGCGGCGGCCTCTTCGTGGGAGAGACGCGCCCGTTGCTAGCGGATCGAGAACATTACGCAATCATCAAAAAATTGGCAAGGCGGGCTTTAGGCTGCCATTGACAGGAGCCGGGGGCTGCCTTATATCAACGTACTTACTGTGGAGTTCACACATCCTTTTTCTAAAAAGATGCGCCACAATGTTGAGGCTGTTGGGCTTTATCCCGGCAGCATTTGTCGTTTTCACCCCAGGTGCAGGCTTCCCGGCTTGCAAGGAGGCCCCATGGCCCGTATTACCGTTGAAGATTGCCAGGAACGCGTGGATAACCGTTTTCTCCTGGTGCAGATGGCCATCAAGCGCGTCCGTCAGTTTAGAGACGGCTATGAGCCGCTTGTTGAATCCCGGAATAAGGAAATTGTTACCGCCCTGCGCGAAATTGCGGCAGGCAAGGTGATGCCCGAGGATCTTTCCTACTATACCCCCATTACCAGCCCGGTAAAGCCGGATCTTGACTGAACTTCCCATCCCGCCTTCTGTTCCCGGGCGGGGCTTTTCCGTTCTTTAGGTCCAGCCCTATGACACAGCGCGATTATTACGAAATTCTTGAAGTTGACCGTACGGCATCCGACGAGGAAATTAAAAAGGCTTATCGGCAGATGGCCTTACGCCACCACCCGGATCGCAACCCCGGCGATCCCGAGGCTGAGGCTCGTTTCAAGGAGGCGGCCGAGGCGTATGAAGTTCTGCGCGATCGAGAAAAGCGCGCCGTTTACGATCGCTACGGCCATGCAGGTTTGGGCGGCATGGGAGGCGGCGGCTTTTCCAGCAGTGAAGATATTTTCTCCCATTTCAGCGATATATTCGGGGATTTTTTAGGTTTTGGCGGCAGGGCCCGTTCCGGGCCGCGCGCCCGGCAGGGCGAGGATTTGCGCTATAACCTTGAAATTACCTTGCAGCAAGCTGCCAAAGGCGATGAAATTACTCTGAAGATCCCCAAAAAAGTTCTCTGCCCGGAATGCTCGGGTTCCGGAGCCGCCGCGGGTTCCACCCCGGAAACCTGTCCTCAGTGCGGCGGGCGGGGCCAGGTGCGCCATAGCCAGGGCTTTTTTCAGATTTCCATGCCCTGCCCTTCCTGCCACGGCGAGGGCAAGATCATCAGCAATCCCTGTCCCCGCTGCAAGGGGGCGGGAGTGACCCGCGAAACCCGTGAACTTGCCGTGCGCATTCCGGCGGGCGTGGATACCGGCAACCGCCTGCGCCTGCGCGGGGAAGGCGAGCCGGGAACCTTGGGCGGCCCTCCCGGGGATTTGTACGTGTTGATCATGGTTAAGGAAGATAAGGTCTTTCAGCGCGAGGGGCAGAACCTGTTGGTAGATGCCGCGATCAGTTTCACGCAGGCTGCTTTGGGCGCTACCATTGAGGTGCCGGGGCTTGACGGGCCTCTCTCCATAGAGATACCCAAAGGAACCCAAAACGGCGAGCTTTTCCGTTTAAGCGGCGGCGGTCTTCCTTACCTGAATAGCCAGCGCGTCGGGGATTTGCTGGTAGAGGTTAAGGTGTTGGTGCCCACGCGGCTTTCCCCCCGGCAAGAAGAGTTGTTGCGCGAATTCGCCGATCTGGAGCAGCAGAAGCCCCTCAACAAGGCGAAAAAGATGATGAAAAAAGTCGGTAAGGCAATGGGCTTGGATTGAAGGCCGGGCAGCGACGTTGTGTATTCCTCTCCGACCCGCCCCTGGAGAAGACTGCAAGAACGGCTTTATGGATCATCAATTGAGCGGCCCGTTCTCGGGCTGTTTGCAGCATTCGGAGCACGCCATGTATGTAGTTACCGGCGGCGCGGGCATGATTGGCAGCGCCATGGTCTGGCAGTTGAACGAGCAGGGCATTACGGATATCTGGGTCGTTGACCACCTGGCGGATTCGGAAAAATGGCGCAATCTGGTTAAGCGGAAATTCCAGGAATACTTGCCTCGGGAAGAATTTTTGGAACGGGTCCAAACCGGGGCGCTCCCTGAAAACATTGAGGCGATCTTTCACCTGGGGGCCTGTTCTTCCACCACCGAACGGGATGTAGATTATCTTTTCCGCAATAATCTGGAATACAGCAAAACCCTGGCGAACTACGCCCTTTCCCACGGCATCCGCTTCATCCAGGCCAGTTCCGCCGCTACTTATGGTGACGGCAGCCTCGGCTTTGATGATGATCCTGCGCTTTTGGAAAACCTGCGGCCCCTTAACGCCTACGGCTACTCCAAGCATCTTTTTGATCTCTGGGCCCGGCGCAGCGGCGCTTCCCGGCTGCTGGCCGCCCTTAAGTTTTTCAACGTATACGGCCCCAACGAATACCACAAAGGAAGCATGCGTAGTGTGGCCGTCAAAGGATTTGAGGAAATCCGCGCTACCGGGGCGCTCCGCCTGTTTGCTTCAGATCATCCGGAGTATGCCGATGGCGGCCAGATGCGCGATTTCGTGTATGTTAAAGACTGCGTGGCGGTCATGTGGTGGCTGGCGCAACACCCTGAAGTTAACGGCGTTTTTAACTTAGGCACAGGAACGGCCCGTTCCTGGAACGATCTTGCCGCGGCTATCTTTGCCGCTATGGATCGCGCCCCGAACATCATCTATACGCCCATGCCTGAAACGCTTCGCGGCAAGTACCAAAACTTTACGCAGGCCGCAATGAGCCGCCTGCGCGAGGTCGGTTATACAGCCCCGATGCGTTCCATAGAAGAGGGCGTAACGGAATATATCCGCGGCTATCTTGCCGGAAATGACCCCTATCTTTGATTTTTTACCTTTTTTCAACGCGCGCCGTACCCGGATTCCGGTTTCGGCGCGCGAATTTTACTAATTGTCCCGGGAGCCGCGGGATAAACGGGAAATTTTGATTTCCCGTCTTGACTTTTAGCCCTGAAAGCGAGCATGAGAAGCCCATGATGCACGAAGGCGCGAGAAGGGTTATCCCGGAGGAGGATTTTCCCCGTCTTGGGGCCTTTTGGGATCACTGGGGCTTTGCTCCATGGCGTCATGGCGCGTTTGAGGGGGTTGCAAGAACCCAGCGTTTTGTCAAGGATGGCTTTCTGGGGAAAATCGCCGAATACCATGCCTGGGATTGTATTGTCTGGCGTTGCGGCACGGCTGCTGAACGCGAAGCCCTGTGGTCTTCGTTGCGGCC
The DNA here is from genome assembly GCA_949741925.1 of uncultured Desulfovibrionaceae bacterium. Taxonomy (GTDB): domain Bacteria; phylum Desulfobacterota; class Desulfovibrionia; order Desulfovibrionales; family Desulfovibrionaceae; genus JAJDHY01. Next base: position 27,841 of record CATJOY010000052.1, read on the forward strand.
TGTTCCCGATGTTATGACCCAGCGTTTCCTGTTTTTGCTGGAAGACCCCTGGCCGGGGCGGAGAATCCGCTCCTTCTGGTTGGGAGTCCGTGGTTTTGCCGAGTTTTTCGCCTGCCGTCCGGAGCTGGAGGCCGATACCGAGCCCCGGGATCTCACCGGGTTGGTGCGTTTGGCCGGAAAGCTGGCAGCAGAAGCCTCCGGGCGCTCCTTGTATGGCGCATGACGTGGCGAGAGTTGTCGCAACGCTGAACCGGCCTTTGCTGTTTTCCCGATAGCCTTACCGGCTCAGGCGGTTTTTGCGTCGGAGGCCCGCCCTCCGGCGGGGAGTATTTTTATGCCGCAGCGCGCAAAAGGAGGTTTGTGCGGATGCTGATTGTTCTCTTTCTTCTGGCACTGGTGTTTTTTTGCCTGTGCTACAAGGTATACGGCGGGTTTCTCAGCCGGGTTTTCAACTTGGATAAAAACAGGAAAACACCAGCCGAGAGCATGTACGACGGGGTAGATTACTGCCCGGCTCATCCGGCGGTGCTTTTGGGGCACCATTTTTCATCCATCGCCGGGGCTGGTCCCATTGTCGGCCCCATTACCGCTGCCCTGTGGTTTGGCTGGCTGCCGGCCTATATTTGGTGCCTGATCGGCTCGGCATTCTTCGGCGGCCCTCACGATGCCGGATCGCTCATCGCATCCATCCGGCACAAGGGGCTTTCCATGGGCGAGGTCATTCGCGGCTGGATCGGCGAGCGAGGGCGCTTTCTCTTCCTTTGCTTCACCGTTGTGACCCTGATCCTCATTGTGGCGGTCTTTTTACAACTGGCGGCTGATACGCTTGCCGGGGATCCCACTGTGGCCTTTGCCGCCAGCCTTTACATGGGCTTGGCCCTGGTTTTCGGTGTGCTGGTTTACCGCTACCAGGCTTCGCTCAAGCTGACGACCCTTATCTTGCTGCCGATCATTTTCGGAGCCTGTTGGTTTGCCCGGGAGTTCCCCGGCGTAACCGCCCCCTTTACCTACAGTTCTGAAACCTGGCGCTGGATTCTGGTAGGCTATATTGTTTTGGCCTCGCTGTTGCCCGTATGGCTGTTGCTCCAGCCTCGCGATTACCTGGCCTCCTACTTCCTCTATTTTGCTGTTATCATCGGCGCTGTGGGGATGCTTTTCGGTTCCGGAAGCTTTGAAGTGACTCTGCCGGCCCTGCGCGGCGTTGTTGCGGCCAGCCCCCCGGCGGCGGCGGATCAGTATATCTGGCCGATTCTTTTTGTTACTGTCGCCTGTGGGGCCATTTCCGGCTTCCACTCCATGGTTGGCAGCGGCACTACCTCCAAACAGCTCCGCCGGGAGACGGATAGCCTGAGCATTGGCTACGGCTCCATGCTTCTGGAAGGCATGGTAGCCGTCATCGCCCTGGGGACTATTATGATCTCCGGCCTGGAGGCCAAAGGCAGCCCGGTGGCGATTTTTGCCAACGGGTTCGGCCAGTTCTGCTCGTTGGTGGGCATTGACGCGGCCCTCGGCACTTCTATGGGGGCCTTGGCCATTAACTCTTTTATCTTGACCACCCTGGATACGGCCACCCGCCTGACGCGCTACCAGATCCAGGAATTCTCCGGGCAGCGCATCGATAAATACAGCGCTACCCTCATTGCTGTAGCCGCATCGCTTCTGCTGCTGCTCTCCAAATCCGGAGACCAGACCATCATGAGCTTTATCTGGCCGGTTTTCGGCTCGGCGAACCAGCTTGTGGCCGCCCTGGCCCTGCTCGGCGTTGCCGTCTGGGTGCGCAAGGGCCTTGGCAAGGACAACAAGTTTTTGATGCTGCCGATGTGGTTCATGCTTGTTACCACCATTGCCGCACTGGCTATGCTTATCCGGGATCAGCTCCGGGCAACCCCGACCAACTATGTTGTCATTGTCATTTCCATCGTGCTCATGGCTTTGGCTGTGCTCATGGTTCGCGAAGCCCTGGCGGCATTGAGGGCCGCTCCTAAAGATCTGCGCCCGTCCGCGGCGGATTGATCGCCTTTTCTGTGTCGCCGGTAAGAATGCCTCCGGCGGCCGGGGCATTGCCCCGGACCCCACCAGGGGGGAATGATTCCCCCCTGGTCCCCCCCCCGGGCCGGGGAGAGGGTGGCACAGAAACATTGTTCCCGGCGAGGGGGAGAGGCCGGTTCTTCCTTTTTTTCGCAAAGTCCCCCGGTTTTCTTTGGCAACCTCAGCCGAAAAAAACAGGCTTGGCCTAAGCCGAGGCCTTTGCCTGCGTTTTCTGGCTTTCCGGTCAGAGAAAATATAACCCCTCGCGGAGGAAATAGAGGCGGAAGGCCTTTACTCTTTTGTCTTTTGGGGCGGAGGAACGATGTTCCCGGGCTTCATGGGGGGGGGGTGCGCCCCCCCCCCCCCTTGTTGGAGGAGCCGGGGGGGGGATGATTGCCTCGGGCGCCCTGGTCTCCGCCCGTACAGGGCATAGGAACGAAGAGCTTGTGTCCCCTTTTGTTTTCCTGCGAAATGGTTCCCTCTGGTGGCGGCCGGGGCGTGGCCCCGGTAGCCGGAGGCATGCTCCCGAAGGCCCCGGCAGCAGTCAGGCCAGAATCTTGATGGAGACAGCCCCGGCCAGCACCAGGCAGACGGCCAGAAGACGGGCCGGGGTGATTGTTTCTTTCAGAAAGATCACTCCCAGCAGCATGCCGAAGACCACAGAGGTTTCGCGCAGGGCCGCCACCAGGGAAATGGGGGCTTGGGTCATGCCCCAGAGGGAGAGGCCGTAGGCGATAAAGCTGCATGTCCCCCCAAAGAGCCCGTATTTCCAACGGCCTTTCAGGTAGCGGAAGTATTTGCCCCGGCCCAGGATGACCGCGATGATCAGGATGGGAAAGGCATTCAGAAAAAAGACCCAGCAGATGTAAGAAATCGTACTGCCGGAAAGCCGGACGCCGCTGCCGTCGACTACCGTGTAGCCCATGATAATCAGGGCGTTGGCTAAAGCGCTGAGGGTGACAGGCAGGTTGAACCGGCCGCGCCGAAGGGAATCAGCCGCCAGAGCGAGAATACCCGTGGAGAGAAGCAACACCCCGAGCCAGCCGCCCGGAGAAAGGGTATCGTGCAGCAGGAAAACTGCCGTCAGGGCTGTAAACAGCGGGGAAGCGCCGCGCATGATGGTATACGCGTAACTGAGATCGGCTCCGCGGTATGCATACGCTATTGTTAGGTAGTAGAAAACATGGATAGTCACCGTGCCCGCGAGATACGGCCAGCTCTCCGGAGCCGGAGTCGGTAGAAAGGGAAGACAGCAGGCCGCGAGAATGTCGCCGCCTGAGGCTTTCATCACGGTTTCAAAAAGCTTGTTGCTGCCGCCCTTAATGACGGCGTTCCAGGAAGCATGGAAAAGCGCCGAGCCGAGAATCACCAAAATGACCAAACCGGACATGGCGTTCCTCCTGCGTTTGCGGGTACTGCTGTGGCGGCGTGGTAAGGGACCGACGCCCCCGGCGCGGATTGTCGGGCTTCGGGCGGTTAGGGCCTTTCGATAAAGTAGAGAGAAGCCGGTTCCAGCACCAACAGGTGGCGGCGTTTTTCCGGCCTGGCGTCAATATCGGTATCCTGGCGTTTCAGGGCAAAAACAGCTCCCGAATCCCGGCTGGCGTCCCGGAAGCGCAGCGCGTTGTTGCGCATGGATTCGCCGACAGTCCAGTGGCGTATCACAGGATCTTCCGTATAGGGCAGAAAACGCTGGAAACGCAGAAGAACCCTGCGTTTTTCCCCGCCTTTGGAAAACCATTGTTCCAGCGCGTCCCAAACCTCCGGGTGCGAGAAGCCCTGGTTTTCTTCTTCGGGGCAATACAACGCGGCACTTTCAAGATCAAGACAGCCGGGGGGCAGAGGGTCTTCCTGCGGCGTCGGTCCGAAGGGCCGGAAAACCCGGATAGGATAGCGGTAGGCCGTGCGGGTTCTGGCCAGCACATAGGGCGTGAGCCAGTAAAAATCCGTTTTGTTCCTTAGGGTGGCATCCCAAAGCCGGGGGTGGGCGGAAATATCTTCCAAAGTAGAAGCTAAAATTTCCCGCCCTCGGGAAAGGTTCAAGGGGAACAGCGAACTCAAGAGGTTGATTACCGCGTACACGGGGCATAAAAAATCAAGCTGTCCCTGGTGGTATGGCTGCATGGCAGGGTATCCTCAGACAAAAATATGCATCCTTGGCCGCGAGATCGCAATGCTCCTCCGGCCCGGGCAATGGTTCCCGCGCCGGATCACGGAAAACAGTTCCTCTGTTCCTAGTGCTTAGCCGTATGGGCCGGGAGCGTCAAGCTGGCCGATTCTATGGTATTGGTCTTTTTTGAAGATGGGGGCGTTGCCCCGCGCCTCGCCGATGATGTCCGTAGATCCCCGAACGGGGCTTGGCCTCCAGCCTTACCCCCCAATTAGGGGCGTCGGGAAATCATTCCCTTGCTGGAGTGTGGCGAGCGGCCCTCAATCGTCACCGACCCTTATCCCGGTGTTTTTATTCCTGAAGCGCTTTGCTGCTGGAGACATTCTTGCGTAGTGCGGGGGGAAGCTGCTATAACGCTGTTCCGTTAGAGGCTGTTCCGAAAGACATTGAGCGTTTTTTCGGCTGACGCCGCCAGGGGGAAAAGGCGGCGGAGCGGCAGAAACGCCCTGGCAAACAGCGTCTGGAGGGAGCATATGAAAAACCAGGAGGGGTATCATATGAACAAGCAGGATCGATATCGTTTGGGCAATGTGAATCTCGCCGAGGTGAGAAACCGCAATGAGCTCCGGGTGATCGCAGCCATCCGCAAGGCCTTGGAAGAGCTTGGCAACCCGGAACTGCCGGAAAAATCTTTGTGTGACGCGTATGCCTTGGCCCTGAATTTGTTGCCCGCCCGGTACGCCCAGAGAGGCACCATCGTCCTCCGCGAGCCGATTCGGGAAGCCCATGTGCGGGAGGCAGTGGGCAAGGCCCTCAGCCAGGTGCTGGTTAACCCCAAGGAGTAACCGGAGCTGTTGCTGTGATCAGTATTGATTGCCACGCCCATACGGCCTATTCGCACGGGAAAGACAGCGTTGGCGACATGGTCGCCGCGGCGGCGGAGAAAGGGCTTGCCGTGTTCGGTCTTTCCGAACATTCTTTGCGCCCGCCAGGCTATGGTTATGCTTCCGATTACCAGGAGCGGCTTGCCGCAAACTTTCCCTCCTATATTGCTGAAGTCTTGGAAGAACGCCGCAAATACCAGGGGCGTATGACCGTGCTCCTGGGGCTGGAACTGGATTACATTCCGGCCGAGGAAGCCTTTGCCCGAAAAGCCTGCGCGGCCGCCGCGTATGATTATGTCATTGGCGGTCTGCATTTTCAGGAACACTGGGGCTTTGACGGCAGCGCGGCGGAATGGGCGAACCTCTCCACGCAAACCTGCCGGGAGCACTTTGTCCGCTATTACCATGATCTGGAAAAAATGGCCTGTAGCGGGCTTTTTCAGATCGCCGCCCATCCTGATCTGATCAAGCTTTTTCGTCCGGATGATTTCCAGGCCTGGCTCGATGAGCCGGATGCCCTGGCCTTGATCCGGCGGTCCCTGGCCGCGATTAAAGAGCAGGGCATGGCGCTGGAAGTTTCCTCCGCCGCCTTGCGTAAGGGACTGGGCGAACCCTATCCCGCGCCGCCGATTATGGCCCTGGCGGCGGAACTGGGCCTGCCGATCAGTTTTGCTTCAGATGCTCATGCCGCCGGGGATGTGGCCTGGGGCTTCGGCGAACTTGCCGCCTACGCTCACCGTTTCGGGTATACGGAAAGCGTCTGGTTTCAGCAGAAAAGCATGATCTCCCGGCCTTTTTCCTGATCCCCGCAGGGGCTGTTATGCCTGGTTCTCCCTGCATACGTCTGAATGCAGCATCCGTCAGCCTTGGCGGCAAAGCGATTCTTTCCGAGGTAACCTGGTCCCTTACGCCCGGAGAGCATTGGCTGGTGCTGGGGCCCAACGGGGCGGGCAAATCTTCGTTTCTGCGGCTGCTCCGGGGGGAACTGCGCCCGGATAGAGGGCCGGGAGGCGCCGTTGCCGGAACCTGCGTTTGGAATTTTTCCGGCCGGGAAGAAACGTCGCCCTTGGCGGCGCGGCCTGTGGTCCGGCTGGTTTCGGCCGAGCAACAACGCTTTTACAGCCGCCTGGCCATCGAACAGCAATGGCCCATGACCGGGCTGAGCCTGGTTGCCGGCGGTTTTGCCGATGCCCTCTTCAGCCCCGCCACCCCGCCCGACGAGGAGGCGGCGGCCTACCGGATGCTGGAGAGATTTGGCGGCGCGGCCTACGCCGAAAAGCCTGTTCGAGCCCTTTCCCAGGGCCAGTTCCGCTTACTGCTCCTGGCCAGGGCCATGGTCAGCGCCCCGGCCGTATTGCTTTTGGATGAGGCCCTGGATGGCCTGGATTCCGTTTCTCGCGAGCTGCTGTTCGGCGCTGTGGAAGAGGCCGCGCAGAGCGCCTCCCTTATCTGTTCGGCCCATCGCCAGGCCGATGTGCCGGGGTGTATCGGCCTGGCCCTGATCCTGGATAAGGGCAGGATACGCTATAGCGGGACGCGGGCCGGTCTGCCGGTTCCGGATGGTTTGCCTCGGGCGGCGCGTCTTCCAAGTCTGCCTCCCGCGCCGGAAGCAATGCCCTCCGGATCATCGCCGGTTCTCGAACTGGAGAATGTTTCCGTGTACGTGGACCGGGTTAAGGTGCTGCATAGCCTTTCCTGGCAGGTTCTGGCCGGGGAGAACTGGCGCATCAGCGGTCCCAACGGCGCGGGAAAAAGTACCCTGGTGCGTCTGCTGGCCGGTCTGGAGCAGGCCGCCGCGGGCGGCGCAATCCGCTGGTTCGGCGGTCCCCGTCCCTCCCTGGAAGAACTCCAGCGCCGCCTCGGCGTTGTTTCCGACAGCCTGCACGCCCTCTACGGCTACGATTTGAGCGGCGAAGAGTTGGTGTGCAGCGGCTTTGACGGACATATCGGCTTGTGGCGGGAAATACGCGATGCCGAGCGGGCCGAGGCCCGCCGCTGGATGGAAGTTTTGGGCATAGACGATCTGGCGGGCCGCCCGATCTCCAGCTTTTCCAGCGGCACAGCCCGCCGTTTTTTTCTGGCCCGCGCTCTTGCGGGAAGGCCGCGTCTGCTGTTGCTGGATGAACCCTGTTCCGGATTGGATGCCCCCTCACGCGGCCTTGTTCTCGAGGCCCTTAATGAGGCCATGCGCTGTGGCGTGCAGTGCCTTTATATCAGCCATCATGATGAAGATGTTCCCTCGTTGATCAGCCGCGAACTCTGCCTTGAGCAGGGCCGCATTGTCTACGCGGGCCGGCGGCGCGGGCTGTCTCCGGAGGCCGGGGGGAGCCGGGAGGCGGCCCCCCGGCCTCCGAAGGCGTGAAAAAGAAGCGTTATTCGGATCAGAACGCGGCGCTCCTACGCCGGCTGTCGGGAATAAGGCAGTGATCGTTGGTTGCCCCGTCGTTGAGCAGATCAGCCAGGGTGATGGCGTCCATTTCTCGTTCAAAGGTTTTGGAGAGGGCGCTCCAGGCCTTGCGGGTGAGGCAGTTTTCGTAGCGCTCGCAGGTTGTGGGATCGGCCACGCTGCACAAGGTGAGCTGAATGCCCCCCTCCATGATCCGGATAATATCCCCGATGGTGACCTCTTCAGGTTTGCGTAGCAGAACATGCCCGCCAAGAGCTCCGCGAATGCTGGCGGTCAGGCCTGCTTGTTTCAGCGGCCTGAGTATCTGTTCGATAAATTGGGTGGATACGCCGGTTTGCCTGGAGAGAAGGGTTGCGGTGACCGGACCGGCGTCTTTTCGCCGGACAAGCTCAATGAGGATGCGTGCCGCATAGCGGGCTTTTGCCGAGAGTTTCATGCTGCTCCCCCCGGTGTCGCCGCGCCTGAACAAGAGCCTGCCGGAGCCGGCGTATCCGGCGGCTGGGGTAAGATACAGGAACGATTCATGCCTGACGCCCCCTTTCAATCTGTAAAAGAGATTAAAAAACACTCTGGAGCTGGTGTGCCTCAACGCAAACAGCTCCAGGCACTCCAGGGCGGCTTTTGGCCGTGATCGACCAACGCCGCCGTGCGAATGTCCCAGGTTGCCGGGAAACGGAAATGCCGCCCCGGCGGGCCGCGCCGGAGATGCGACCGGATTTGTCGCCATAAAAGTAAAGAGCAGTTGTTTGATACCCGATTTGGGGAAAAGTATCCAGCATCCGCAGGATGCTGAACAAAGGCTGCCCGGGCCAAGGCCGCTATGCGGCAAGTGACGGCCGGCGCGATCCTCTGATGCGGGTGGAAAGGCCGGCGGCCTTCTTCGTATCGTGCCTCTCCCTCTATGCGGTCGATGCGTCGGCCGGCGCTGTGCGCTCGCCTTCTTCTAGCAGAATATGCAGCAAGGATTGAGCGCAGGGAGAAAGCGGCGCGTTTTTCCAGGCGCAAATCAGAATATGTTCCGGGTTGAACAGATGGTCCAGGGGCAAAAACTCCAGTTCTTCGCGGAACAGGGGCAAGCCCCCGGCCGGGGCGGTTACCAGGCTCACCCCAAAGCCCCGGCGGACGTATTCGCCCATCAAATAAATATTTCTGGCTTCCAAAAAAAAGTTCATCGGCAGCCCCTGCTCGGCAAAGGATTGCTCCAGCTTGGTTCCGGAAGCAAAGCGGATGTTTGAGGCCAGCTTGATAATCGGATGCCGGGCAATATCTTCCAGCCGAATGGTTCCGCAGCGCGTCAGCTCATGGCCGCGCGGCACCATGAGCACAAAATGGGCTGTTTTCCAGGGGTAGGTCACGAGATGGCCCGGCACCTGCGATTCCAGAGCCAGGGTCAGGTCGATTCTCCCTCTGCTCAGCATTTCAAAGGCCACATCCGGAGAACGTTCCAACAGCGTCAACTTGGCCCCGGGGTACTCTCGTCTGAATCGGACCAGGGCATCCGGCAGCATGAGGCTCAGCGTTGCCGTGCCCGCGGCCAGCGTGGCCCTTCCGGCGCCCCCGTTGCGCAGGCTTTCCAGTTCACGCAGCAGACCGCCGCGGCGCTGAAAAACATCTTCCGCAAAGAGCAACACACGGCGGCCCTCCTCAGTGAGTACCATGTTCCGGCTGTTCAGGCGGGTAAAGAGCCTACAGCCCAGAGAACTTTCCAAGGCCTTGATTTGCTTGGAAAGAGCAGGCTGGGAACGGTGCATGACCATGGCCGCTTTGCTCAGGCTTTTCAAGGTAGCCGCATGATAAAACGTTTCAAGATGCATCCAATCCATAGGTTCCGCCGAAAATCTGTCGTGCCGTTAAAGTTATGGACGGAATAACAAAAACGAAATGGACAAAAAAAGGACCGGAAGCTACCCCTTCTTATAAAGGGTGTTTTATAGTTTCAGTATGCGGGATTTACCTTCGTTTGGCAATCTGATCAACGCCGGTAGGAAAACGCATGAAACAGCCGTACCTCTGGCCGCCCTCTATCCGGGCCGCCTTTTGCTTCACCATTGATGTGGATGCCGAAAGCCCGCAACTGTGGCGTAGCCGCAACCAGCCTTCCTTGAGCATGAACGAACTGGAACAGCGCTGTTATGGCCTGCGGGAAGGTATCTGGCATCTGCTTGAGGCGCTGCAACGGTATGCTGTTCGAGCCACCTGTTTCGTGCCCGTTCATGAAGCCGAAACCCGCCCCTGGCTGCTGGAAGCCCTGGCCGCCGCCAACCATGAAATCGGTTTGCACGGCGTGTTGCATGAGGTTGTCAGCGAGTTATCCCGCGATCAGTTTGCTGAAATCGTTGAGAAGGGGCTTGAAACCGTTGTGAGAATGACGGGCTTTCGTCCGTTGGGTTTTCGTTCGCCCGCGTGGGAAATGACGCCCTGGGCCTTTGAGATCCTGCAACGGGCCGGTCTTCTGTACGATAGTTCCCTTTCCGGTTACGACCATCCCTATTCTCTTGGCCATATCATCGAAATACCCGTGCAGTGGCCTTTGGATGACGCTGTTTTTTTCCGCTACGCCGGTACGGGAGCCGATCGCTGGCCCCCCCGCGCAACCTCCGAAACGGCCCGAAGCTGGCTCGAAATCTGTACAGGCATCGAACGGTTCGGCGGATCTGCAGTAACAACAGTTCATCCCTGGCTTACCGGCCGCAGCGGCCGCATAGCCCTTGCCGAAGCCCTGCTGGAACATGCCCGAACGACCGAAGGGCTGTGGATCTGCACGGCCGGCGAGCTGGCGGCCTACCATGCCCGATCCGCCAACAGCGGCCTGTTCCGCGAATCCGGCATTATTCCCGATCGTCCCCCTGCGCTCCTTTGAGCACAACAGCCCGCCTGCGCGGGGCTGTTTCCGTACACCCATGACCCGGAGGAGAACGAGCATGCGCAAGAGCCTAGGAATCTATCTGGCGGGGGTGTTTTCCGCCATCCTCCTGCTGGCGGTTCCCGCCTTGGCCGCCAAGGATACGGTTGTTATCGACCTGAGCAACGAAACGGCAACCTGTGATCCCCACATGCAGTGGAACCAAAACAGCTACGGCGTGTACCGTAATATTTTCGATAACCTGATTACTCGGGATAACAAGGGGATGATCATCCCCGCCGTGGCCTCCTCCTGGAAATCCCTGAACGATACGCAAATTGAGTTTGTCATCAGAACGGACATCACCTTTCATGACGGCGCGCCGCTGACCCCCGCAGACGTGGTCTACAGCATCGAGCGCATTACCGATAAGGCTACGGCCAGCCCTCAGCGCAGCCAGTTTGAAGCCGTCATCAAGGCGGAGGTCACAGGCCCTGATCGTGTGGTCTTTACCACGGCCAAGCCCTACCCGCCCTTGCTGGCGCAACTGGTGAAACTGAGCATTGTGCCCAAGGCCTATGTGGAAAAGGTAGGCAAAGAAGCCTTTAATAAGGCTCCTATCGGCAGCGGACCATACAAATTTGTCGCGTGGAAGCGTGGCGTTCACATCCTGTTAGAGCGCAACGAAGCCTATTGGGGCAACAAGGGCTTTTTCCCCAAAGCTGAATTCCGTTTCGTGCCCGACCCCGGAACCCGCGTGGCCGATTTGCGCACGGGCAAGGCCGATTTGGCCGTGGATCTCAACCCCGATCTTGCCGCCGTTATTGAAAAGGATGCGGTGTGCGAACCGCGGGTTACCCTGACCGAACGGGTCGCCTTTCTGCGCACTAACAACGGCCGTGCGCCCACAAGCAACAAGCATATCCGTCAGGCCATTGCCTACGGCATAGATAAGCAGGGCATTATTGATGGTTTGATGAACGGACAAGACCGCATCGCCCACACGATGCTCACCAAGGAAATGGCCGGGTACAGCGAGCTTTCCGGCTATCCCTATGATCCGGAGAAAGCCCGGGCGCTTGTGGCTCAGGCCGGGGATGCCGCCAAGGAAGAGCTGGTTTTTGCCACCGCCCCTTCCTATGATCAGCGCATAGTGCAGGCCGTGCAGCAGATGTTGAGCGATATAGGGCTGCGCGTGCGCATCGCTATGATGGATCAGGCCTCCTTCCTCAAGGCCGTGCAGCAGGGCGATCTTGCCGCCAGACCGCACATTTCCTTCGGGCGTTGGTCCTGCGCCTGCATGGATGCCGACGGCGTGGTTTACCCGCTCTTGCATTCGGGGAGCGCTTGGTCCCAGACCCGCAATGCCGATCTTGACGGCCTGCTTGATGAAGCCCGCATCTGCCTTGATCCCGAAAAGCGCGTGGAACTGTACGCCAAAGCAGACAAAATCATTCTGGACGAGAGCTATATTCTGCCGCTCTATCAAGTTGCGTATATCTACGGAGCAAACAAGCATCTGGTCTGGACGCCGACCCCTGATGAAAGCCTCTTTCTCAACCGGATGCGCTGGAAGTAACCGCCGGATGCCGGATATTCCCCCGAGGAATATCCGGCTTCTTGCTACGCCCCGTATGCCGTTCGCCGGTCTGCCGGCGTCGGTTCGGCAGAGGAATCCCCATGAGCCGATTTATCCTAAAACGCTGTTGGCAAGCCTTTATCGCCGCCCTTGGCGCCTTGACCCTGTTGTTTTTTGTCCAGCGGCTTACAGGCGATCCCACCTTGTTGCTGGTCCCCGAGGGCGCTACCGCCGAGGATATTGCCATGCTCCGCGCCAGCTTGGGCTTTGATCAGCCCCTGCTCGTGCAATACCTGCGCTATCTCAAAGATCTCGGCACATTCAATCTGGGGATGTCCTATGTGCAGGGTGTGCCTGTATGGGATATCCTGCTCTCGCGCATCCCCTACACGCTGCAACTCACAGCCGGAGCCATGCTGCTTTCTCTCGGCTTGGGGCTGCCCATCGGGGTACTCATGGCGCTGCAACGGGGAACACTGCCGGAACGCTTTTTCCAAGCCGTGGTCTTCACCGGGCAAAGTATGCCCACCTTTTTTAGCGGCATCTTGATGATTTTGCTTTTCGCCGTCCATCTGCGCTGGCTTCCGGCTTCCGGTTCGGATTCGGGAGCCTCGCTGGTAATGCCCTCTATCGCCCTCGGCCTGCTCACCCTGGCCACCTTTGCCCGTGTGGCCCGCACCGCAGTCCTGGATGAGCTGGGCAAAGACTATGTGCGCACGGCTCGGGCTAAGGGCGTGCCCTTGGGCCGGATCGTCTGGCGTCATTTGGCCCGGAACAGCGCCATTCCGGTAATTACTGTGGCCGCCTTGGAAATCAGCCATTTGTTGGCCGGAGCGGTGATTGTGGAAACCCTGTTCGCCTGGCCCGGGCTGGGTCAGGTGGCGGTGCAGGCCATTGAGGCCCGGGATTTCCCCATTGTCCAGGCCGTGGTCTTGTTCGGGGCCGTGGCCTCGGTAGGCTGCAACCTGATAGCCGATCTCCTGTACGGTGTTGTTGATCCCAGAATCCGCCATACCGGAGGCGCGCAATGAACGCATCTGTTCCCGGCGTCCTTGAGCAGGAAATCCGCCCCCTTCCAAGGTTTGGGGCGAGGTTTCGGGCTGGAGCGGCCGCCGTGCCCGGTTCCCTATGGGTTTTTATTGCTATTCTGGCGGGCTTTGCCCTGATGGCGCTATGCGCGCCCCTTGTTGCGCCGCGCGATCCCACAGCCCAAAACCTTCTGGCCCGCATGAAAGCGCCGGGCAGCGTCATTCGTGGCGTTTCGTATCTGCTCGGCTCAGATGAATTGGGACGCGATGTTCTCAGCCGTATCATCTACGGAGCCCGGGCCTCCATGAGTGTGGCTGTTCTGGCCGTATGCCTTTCCGGCGTCATCGGCACAGCGGCGGGCCTGCTGGCGGCCTACTGCCGCGGTTGGGTTGAGGCGGCGGTCATGCGTCTTGTAGATATGATGCTCTCCATCCCCGCCTTGCTTTTTGCAGTAATCACCGTGGCTGTGCTCGGGCCCGGGTTCATTAACGTGGTGCTGGTTCTCGGGCTGACCCGCTGGACCCGCTACGCCCGCGTTGTCTACGGGCAGGCGCTGAGCCTCATGCCTCAACCTTACGTGCGCTATGCCCGCTTTGTCGGCGCTCCGGGCCTCTCCATTATGGGGCGTCACCTGCTCCCCAATGTTTTCGGTCAGATCGTCGTTGTGGCAACGCTGGAATTCGGCTCCATGGTGCTGTTTGAGGCCGGGTTATCCTTTCTTGGGCTTGGCGTGCAACCGCCCACGCCAAGTTGGGGAGCTATGATGAATGTAGGGCGGCACTATCTGGATACGGCCTGGTGGATTGCCGGTTTCCCCGGCTTCTGCCTCTTTTTGCTGGTGCTTTCCGTCAACATTATCGGCGACTATCTGCGCGATAGAATGGACCCGCGTTTACGCTGAACCGCATGGCCTCCGGAACCGGAACCATGAACGTAATCCGGCGGAACGCTTCCGCCGTACAGGAGCCCGCGATGATTGATCTGACATGTCTTAAGGGGAAAAAAGTTGTTCTCACCGGAGCCTATGGCGTTTTCGGCGTCTGGATCGCCAAGGCCTTTACTGAGGTGGGCGCTGAACTTTGCCTGACCGGCAGCAAGATGGCCAAGCTTGAACACCTGGCCGCCGAGCTTGATTGCCCTGTGCCCCCCCTGCTGGCGGCTGTTGATCTGACCGCGGATGATGCCATGCAGCGCCTGACGGAGACCGTGCGCGCCGCCTGGGGCGCTCCGGATATTTTGATCAACAACGCGGGCGTGTATCCTTCAAGTTTTCTGCTCGACCTGCCCAATGAGGAATGGGACCGCATCATGAACGTCAACCTGCGCGCGCCCTTTATTCTTTCCCGCGACATGGCCAAGCTGATGATTGAACGAGGCGTTAAGGGCTCTATTATCAATATCTCCTCCGGAGCCGCGCGCAAGATGCGTTCTACCGCCGTTCCCTACTGTGTGTCCAAAACGGCCCTGGATCGCCTGAACCTGGGGCTTGCGCTTGAGCTGGCCGAGTTCGGCATTCGGGTCAACGCCGTAGAGCCGGGGTTTGCCGCGGGCAGCGAAAGCACGCCGCTTACTGAAGAGCATGTCCGTAAGGTTATTGCCAATATTCCCCTTGGCCGCCCCTCAGGCCCCACAGATGCGCCCTCCGCAATCCTGTATCTGTGCTCTGAGGCGGCCTCTTTCATCACTGGCGCCAATCTGGCCGTGGATGGCGGCAACTCCGCCGGTGTACGCGCTGTATACCAGGAGAAAAAAAGGGCCCTGTAGGCGAATGCCCCCGGGGGGTGGGTTTGGCTGATGCGCTGTTAAAGAATGCCTCCGGCGGCCTAGGGGGGAGTAACTGGTGCGCCGTTAAGGAATGCCTCCGGCGGCCGGGGCGTTGCCCCGGACCCCACCAGGGGAAATGATTCCCCCTGGACCCCCCAACAGGTGGGTGAACATGTGTTCAAAAAGCTGAAATTACCGTTCCCCTGGCCCCAAGGATACAACCTAGACCCTCGAAAGGAAAAAAAGGCTATGTCCCAACCCACAGGCGCCCCCTTCCGTGCATATGCCGCGTTGCGCTCGCGCTCCCGCGCTCGCCGCACTGATGTCCGGTACCGCGTTGGTCAACCTTTCGGACCAAGCCACTTCCGCGCGGCCTTTTGGAGAAGAGTATGCACACGACACCATGGAAAATTATAAAATCGCAACTAACCGTTCCCGGCGGCGTTGTCGTCTGCCAGCACCACAAGGCCGCCGCGGCCGGAGCCGCTATGCTGGAAGCGGGCGGCAACGCCGTTGACGCCGCCGTGGCCGCGGCGTTGACCTTGAGCGTGGTGGAACCCTGGCTCAGCGGTATTGGCGGCGGCGGCTTTATGGTTGTTCAGGATGGGCCGTCCGGGATGGAGCGGGCGTTGGATTTCGGTATATGCGCTTCAAACAGGCTCAATCCTGCCGACTACCCGTTGGAAGATGCCGCGGATGACGGCGATTGGTTCCACTGGCCCAAGGTCAAGGAGGGACGCAACATCCACGGCTACGCCTCCATCGGTGTTCCCGGCGCGGTCGCCGGGTTGGCGGAGGCCCTCGAGAAGTTGGGAACGCTGCCTTGGGAGCAGGTTATTGAACCGGCCATTGAAGAGGCTCGGGCCGGGCTGGAGCTGGATTGGATGGCTGCGTTGGCCTTGGCTATGGATGCTGATATGCTCCTGCGCTATCCCGAATCCGCCGCGCTTTGGCTGCCGGAAGGCCGCGTCTCGCGCGTGGCGGCGGGAGCCCGTCCGGCCAGGCTGCCCCTCACGGCCCACGTGGCCACGCTGGAACGGCTGCAAAAGGCCGGACCACAGGATTTTTATACGGGCGAGCTGGCCCATGCGCTGGCGGATGATCTCCGCAAAGGCGGCTCTCCCCTTGATGCGGAAGATCTGGCGGCCTACCGTCCGCAGTGGAAAGAACCGCTGCGCGGCTCCTATCGCGGCTGGGATGTGGCGCTCATGCCCGGCAATTCCGCGGGACCAAGCCTGCTGCGCGCCCTCGGCAGTCTGGAACGCCGTCTGCGCCCCTCCGGAAACCGTCCCGGAGCAGAGGAGGCCTTGCTGTACAGCCGCGTCTGCCGTGAGGAATACGAATACCGCCTCGTGCATATGGGGCATTCCGCCGTGCCCGGCAGCAGCCCGGAGCCTTCCTGCACCAGCAATCTCTGTGTTGTGGATCGCCGGGGGACGGTCGTTGCCCTGACCAATACCCTGCTTTCCCGCTTCGGCTCCAAGGTTACTTCTCCTTCTCTGGGCATGCTGCTGAACAATGGCATGATGTGGTTTGATCCTCTCCCGGGGCATCCCAACAGCATGGCGCCGGGCGTCCGGCCGCTTTCCAACATGTGCCCGCTGACGGTAAGCCGCGCAGACGGCGAACGCTATGCCTTGGGCGCGGCAGGAGGGCGTACCATCTTTCCCACGCTTGTACAGATTCTCTCGTACGTCTTCGACTTTGGCATGTCGTTGGAAGAGGCCTTTCTTGAACCCCGGCTGGATGCCAGCACCGAAACAATCCGCATCTCCTCGCGTGCGGATGCCGCCGTACCCGCCCGCGTTGCCGAAGCGTTTCCGGTGGAAGTGGTTGACGATACCATATACCCGACGCGTTTTTCCCTGCCCTCAGCCGTGCGCCATGATCCTTCCACCGGCCTGAATACAGGAATGGCGCACCACAACAGCCCTTGGGCGGCGGCCGTGGCGGAGGATGTGTCATGACAGGGCGTTCCGCCGCTGTTTCCGGGCCTGATGTCGGGGCGGTTCCGGTGTTGGCCCTGCGCAATCTGGGCGTCAGGCTGCGGGATATTCCCGCGGTGGATGGCATCAACCTCACCCTGCATGCAGGCGAAGCCCTGGCCCTGGTGGGAGAATCCGGCTGCGGCAAAAGCCTGACCTCGCTGGCGGTCATGGGGCTGCTGCCCCTTGCGGCCCGGCTGGCTCCGGGGTCAAGCATCCTTTTGCAGGGCCGGGAGCTGGTCGGGTTGGAGGAAGATGGGTATAACGAACTGCGCGGCAGGGCAATGAGCATGATCTTTCAGGAGCCGTTTACCTCCCTCAATCCCCTTATGACCGTGGGCGCGCAGATCATGGAAGGCCTTACCGTGCGCGGCGTCCCCGCTGCCGAAGCCCGAAAACGGGCCCTGGCAATGCTGGAGAAGGTGGGGATTCCCGATCCCGGCGCACGCTTCAAGCAGTATCCCTTTGAACTTTCCGGCGGCCTCTGCCAGCGGGTGATGATCGCCCTTGCGCTGGCGGGTAATCCGGCCCTGCTCATTGCGGATGAACCGACCACAGCCTTGGATGTGACCATCCAGGCCCAAATCCTCGATTTGATGCGCGGGCTCATGCGCGAACGAAATACCGCGCTTCTGCTGATAACCCATGATATGGGCGTTGTGGCCGAAACCGCGGACCGGGTCGCCGTTATGTACGCGGGGCGGATTGTGGAGCTGGCCGACGTTGACGAGCTGTTCAGCAATCCCCAGCATCCCTACACCCGGCTTTTGTTGGAGAGCATCCCCGGCGGGAGCACGCCGCCGAAAACCGAACTCCGCGCCATCGCAGGCACCGTGCCTGATATCCGGGATTGGGCAGGAGGCTGCCGTTTTCACCCCCGCTGCCCCCTGGCCTCTGAGGCCTGCCGCGCTACCGCTCCCCTGCTCCTTGACCGGGCTGCCGCTTCTCCTGCCCATATGGTCGCCTGCCAGCATGGGAACCAAAGGAAGTGCTTATGATTGCCTGTTCCGATACGGCGCGCGATTTCCCGCCCTTGCTGGATGTTCGTGATCTCAAAGTCTACTTTCCCGTCAACCGGAATTTTATGGGCCGCCCTCGGGGTTGGGTCAAGGCGGTGGATGGCGTCAGCTTCACCATCCATAAGGGCGAAACGCTTTCCCTGGTCGGTGAATCCGGCTGCGGCAAGTCAACTACGGGCTACGCCCTGTTAGGCATGCTCGAACCCACTGCCGGCGAACTGCATTTCGAGGGCGAGCCGCTGAGCGCCCGGAACGCTGAAGGCCGCCGTCTGGTCCGGCAGCAAATGCAGATTGTCTTTCAAGATCCCTTTGCCTCGCTCAATCCCAAAATGAGCATTGGCGAAAGCATTCGAGAACCGCTCCGGGCTGGGGGCATGGCCGGTGCCGAAGCCGGACGAGAGCGGGTGGAAAGCCTGCTGGATCGGGTCGGCCTGCACCGCTCCTATTACGATAGATTGCCCAATCAGTTTTCCGGCGGGCAGCGCCAGCGTATCGTCATTGCCAGGGCTTTGGCCGTACAGCCCAAGCTCATTGTGTGCGATGAGCCGGTTTCCGCATTGGATGTTTCTATCCGCTCGCAGATTCTCAATCTGCTTCTTGAACTCCAGCGGGATCTGGGAATTGCCTATCTGTTTATTTCCCATGATCTTTCTGTGGTCCGCCACCTCAGCGACAGAGTGGCCGTCATGTATCTCGGGCATATTGTCGAGCTTGCCGCGGCTTCGGAACTGTTTGAGCATACCTTGCATCCGTACACCCGGGCGCTGTTCAGCGCTATTCCCCACATCGACCCTGCCCGAAGAGATTCCCCCCGATGCCTTCTTCAGGGTGATTTGCCCAGTCCGCTCAATCCGCCGCCGGGCTGCCCGCTGGTCACCCGCTGCCCGTACCGGCAGCCCCGCTGCGCCGAGGCCATGCCCCCGCTGGAGGCAATCCGCCCGGAGCATAGCGTAGCCTGCTTCCGGGCCGCTGAGCTTTTTCTGTAACGGATGCGGAGATTCCACACCGCCGCGCCAACGATGCGCCTGAGGCCCCCCCCGGTTCTGCTTGGGGGCCTCAGGCGCATCCGCAAATCAGGGGAGCGCCGTTCATGGGCCTTCGGAAACGTGGCGGGTTTTTCTGGAGCAGAGGTCTTTCAATTTTTTGATGCCCCAACCAAGTCGATCTCGTGGCTATGAAGGACGGGCAGAGGAATGCCCTCAGCTTGGCGCGATAAGGCAGGATACCCCGTTGTGAAAAATTTTGGGGGGAACCTCCTTAGCCGAGGTAAAACCGCAGCGGTATTGTTATCTTCAAAAAAGTAATAAAAAAGCTATTTTTTTTGACTTACCTTTCAACATACTTTGCGTTACTCAAGGGAAGGAGGAATGTTCCCATGAAACGCAAACTTGAAGCCCGACTTTTGAGATGGAAAAATAAGCCGGCGGGCGAGCGTATGCCGCTTCTTGTGAACGGAGCGCGTCAGGTCGGCAAGACGTATATCTTGAGGAAATTCGGGGAGGAGCAGTTTTCCCATGTTGTGTACGTCAACTTGGAAGCCAATCTGGCACTGGCCTCCTTTTTCGGCGATGATATTTCTCCGGATAGGTTGATTCGATATCTTGAGTCCGCTTCAAGCACGAAGATAACCCCGGGCGAGACGCTTCTTATTTTTGATGAGATCCAGGCCTGCGAACGTGCCGTGACTTCGCTGAAATATTTTTGTGAAGATGCGCCGGAATACCATGTTGCGGCGGCCGGCAGCCTGCTTGGCGTGGCGGTGAACCCTCAGCGTTCTTCGTTTCCCGTGGGCAAAGTGGAAACCATCACGCTTTTTCCCTTCGACTTTGAGGAATTTTTGTGGGCGCGAGGCAAAACAGGGCTCGCGGAGGATATCCGTTCCGCCTACGAAACCATGAAGCCTCTGCCGGAAGGGCTGCACCGGCAGGCTGTGGAGCTGTACCGTGAGTATCTGATCGTGGGCGGTATGCCCGCCTGCGTAAGAAATTTTATGCAGGAGAAGAGCTTCCTTGACGTAACGCTGGTGCAAAGCCAGATCATTGATAGTTATGTGGCCGATATGGCCAAGTATGCTTCGGCTTCCGAGAGCGTGAAGATTCGTGCCTGCTATCAATCCATACCGGCTCAACTGGCCAAGGAGAATAAAAAATTCCAGTACAAGGTCGTTCAGAAAGGCGGCAGCACAGCGATTTTCGGAGCTTCCATCGAATGGCTGCATCTGGCGGGCGTTGTCCTCAAATGCCAAAAGATAACCCACGCCTATGAGCCGGTGGCCGTGTACCTGGATCTGGCGTCGTTCAAGCTTTATATGGGGGATGTCGGCTTGCTGACGATGCAATCAGGCATAGCGCAACAGACTGTCCTTGCGGACTTGGAAAATCAGTTCCTTGGCGTTCTTGCGGAAAACTATGTGGCCCAACAGCTTGCCGCCAAGGGCTATGATCTGTTGTATTGGGAAAGCAATGGCGCGGCGAAGCTTGATTTTGTTGTGCAAAAGGGACGCGATATTATCGGCATGGAGGTGAAAAGCGGTCTCAATGTCCGTTCGCGGAGTCTGAACGTGTTTAGCGGCAAATACCGACCTGCCTACACTATCCGTTTTTCGTTGCGGCATTTCGGGCAGGTCGATGCCTTGAAATCAGTTCCGCTGTATGCCGCCTTCTGCGTGTGACCAAAGCTGGTCACACACGGCGTACCCCACACGAGGGCGTTTTTGCGGCTCCCCCGATTGCGCGGGATGCGCAGGGGAGCAAACCGAACTTTAGATCTGATGATCACACTCCGGATATCCTTACGGCCTCTTCTCTCCCCTGTTTACCCTTGACGCCTGCTCTCCTGTATGCTTTGAGTTCTCCTTGGTGCTTGAAAACACCTTCGCAGACGGTTGCCAATCCCGAAAGTTTTGGCTTTTTTTGCCGTGTTGACGGCATATCTCTAGCCATTGCGAAGGAGTTTTTATGTCCGATTCCAACCACCCTCATGGTTTGTTCTCTCCAGCCCGACAAGCAGACCCGGCCGCTATAGCCGCCCTGCTCACCGAAGCGGCGCGAGACTTGCTCTCGTTGAGCAAGCCGCCGGAAGCAAAGGACGAGCCCCAAAAGGAAACGGCTCCCAAAGAGGAAATCCGTTGCTACCGTTTTCCGGAGCTGGCTATTCGTTGCGAGCGGGAGATTTTTGAAGAACAGGGAGTGGAAACTCTACAAGAGGTGTTGTACAACGCTTCTTCTTCGCTCAAGGCGTTTACTGCTCTTTTGGAAAAGATAGATCCCGAAGCCAAACTGGAGGGCGTTGTTGCTCACATTCTCGCGCGCGAGTTACGGCGCGTGGAGGACCTCCTTTTCCGCCTTGAGGATGCCTACAGCAGCGTGGAGCCGGTGGAAGCCTGAGGAGCGAAACGAAAAGCAAAAAGCCCTTGGCAATATCGGTTGCCAAGGGCTACGCTGAAACAATTCGGCCACAAAGCGGGTACAGAAAAAGCGCCACATTACAGCGCAAAGAGGAGCGGCAGCGCGCCGGGCCCGCTCCTCACGCCCCGATCAAGCAGCGCCGCAGCATTTTTTATATTTTTTGCCGCTTCCGCAGGGGCAGGGATCATTCCGTCCGATTTTCGGACTTTCCCGCCTGTAGGTCACGTGGCCGTGAACCTGGCCGTCAAGATAGCGCCATACCCCGTCTTCCCGCGTGAATTCCGCATCTTCGGTCATATCCTGTTCGATGCCGTTGATGGTAAAACGGGCCACAAAGGATACCCTGCCGTGATCATCCTCGGGGCCCCCGGCTTCGGTGCTGAGGATTTCCAATCCCTTCCAAACCACGGAATCCGACCAGCGCCGGACTTTGGCCGTATCCACATCCTTTCGCGCGGAGGAATGCACGCTTTCTTCAAGAAAGTCATAGGCTTCGAGAACGTGGGCGCTGTAGCGGGCCCGCATGAGCGCTTCGGCCGTAGCGGCGGGCGTTCCGTTAAGAATCGGTTGGCAGCAGTTTTCCAGCTCCAGGCCGGAACCACAGGGGCATAACGACATAAAAAACTCCCAGGCATACAATAGCGTTACATCAGGCGCCGCCGAAGGCGTTTGCCGTCGGCGGCATCCGTTGGCGGTTAAGGTCGGATGCCCTCGGTGGAAAGGGCATGCTCGGTCGCCGGTTTCGCCGGTTCCCACGCTTCCTGAAGCGTGCGCGTGGATCAAGACGATTGGGGCGAACTCTCCTATTCTAACGGAAAGCCGGAATCCCGGCAAGTGACAGGACTTCGCAGAGAGGGCTTTTTTGTTCAACCTGCCGGGGGAGGCCCGGCGCTATCCCCCATCCGCCGAGGCGTAATCGAGGCCCGGGTTTCCTTGCCGCCCCTTGCCACGCTGCCCCTGCCCGCCGAGGCATGATGTCTCCCTACTTCTCCCCCGGCAGGTTGTTCAGGGCCTCACGCCGAGCCGCCTGCCGGAGTAGAAAAGCATGTGTTGGGGCAAGGACGAACAGCCTGCAAAATTTTTAAACTGAGCGCTGCCAAAAGAAGGCCTTGCGGGCGGTATCGGCCCTATGAAAGACTACCGGGACGTCGGCGGGCCGGCCATTCAGGAGCGGGCCGGCCTGCGGTCGGATACGATTGACAGTTTGCCTACAGGGAGGTATGTCCTTTTTAATGTCGACAGACGACAAGCGGTGTCGTTTTTTATACAGGTGGTGTGTCCTGTTGTTATCGTTGTTGTTGTCAACATCAAGGAGGCCTCATGAATCTGGCAAAGTTTCCCCGCAGAAATTATGTGAAAACCCCCACCCCGGTAGAGTATGCCGCCAACCTGACCAAACTTTTGGGCGGACCGGAAATTTACATCAAACGGGATGATGAACTGCCGGGCGCTGCCGGGGGCAACAAAACCCGTAAGCTCGATTTCGTGATTGCCGATGCCCTGGCGCAAGGCGCGGATACCATCATCACCTGCGGCGCTGTGCAATCCAACCACTGCCGCTTGACCCTTTCCGCCTGCGTCAAGGAAGGCCTGGATTGCCACTTTGTTTTGGAAGAGCGGGTTAAAGATAGCTACAACCCTGAATCCTCCGGCAACAACTTCCTGTTCCAGCTCATGGATATCAAATCCATTACCGTTGTGCCCGGCGGCGCGGATATGGATGCTGCCATGAACAAGGTGGCTGATGATCTGAAGGCCAAAGGCAAAAAGCCTTACATCATCCCCGGCGGCGCTTCCAACGCTCTCGGCGCTTGCGGCTATGTTGCCTGCGCTCAGGAGCTTTTGGAGCAGTGCTTTGCCATGAACCTGAACCTTGACGCCATCATTGTGCCTTCGGGCAGCGCGGGCACCCACGCGGGTACCCTTGTGGGCATGATCGGCAACAACGCCAACATTCCCGTGCATGGCATCGATGTTTCCCGGCCCCGTGAAGTGCAGGAAGAAAAGGTGTATGCTCTGGCCCAACAAACCGCCGAACTCTGCGGCGTCAAGGGCGGCATTCCTCGTGAAGCCGTGCGCTGCTACGGCGATTACTATAACCCCGGCTACTCCCTGCCCAATGACGGCATGCTCGAAGCGGTGACCATGCTGGCCCGCACCGAAGCCATTTTGCTGGACCCGGTCTACTCCGGAAAAACCATGGCCGGCTTTATCGATCTGATCCGCAAGGGCGTCTTTAAGAAGGGGCAGAACGTTCTGTTCCTGCACACCGGCGGCAGCCCGGCCCTGTTTGTGTACATGAAGGAATTCCGCGATTGGTTTAAAAAGGCCTGATACAGCGTCATGGTTGACAAGACGCATACGCCCCTTGCAAGGGGGCGTTGGAATCAGGGGAATGAGTAATTTGGGCCGTTCTTGGTCCTTGCCCCTTCGGGACACAGGAACCTTGTTCCTGTGTCCCCTTTCGCTTTTCTGCAAAAGGGGCCCCTTTGGCAGATCCGGGGGAATGCTTCCCCTGCCGCCGCAACCATACAACGGGCCGGGTCGCCCCTTAGAGGCCGGCCCGGCCCGTTGCCGGGGCAGCCGGGGGAATGCGTGTTGCCGATGGATATGAGCGCGAAAGTCCTCGATCTTTTGGAGCAGGGGGCTCTTCCCGGGCGTTCCGCGCTGGTTGCCTGTATCGACCTCTACTCCGCTCCGGAAGCGGAGGCTCTGCGCGCTGCCTTGTTTGCGCGGGCCAGGGCTGTGGCCCGCGCCTGCTTTGGGCGGCATATCTTTGTGCGCGGCCTGGTTGAATTTACCAACATCTGCCGCAAAGATTGTTATTACTGCGGTATCCGCAGGGGAAACGCCCGGGCCGCGCGCTACCGTATGAGCCCCGACCATATCCTGGCCTGCTGCGTCAACGGGTGGAATCTGGGATTTCGGACCTTTGTCCTCCAGGGTGGGGAAGATCCCTTGTTTTCCGACGACGTGCTGGCGGCGCTCGTCGCCCGTATCAAGGCGGCCTGTCCGGAGAGCGCCGTCACCTTATCTGTAGGGGAACGAAGCGCGGCATCGTATGCCTATCTGCGCCGGGCCGGAGCTGACCGCTACCTGTTGCGGCATGAGACCGCCGACGCAACGCTTTACGCCCGTTTGCACCCCGCTGACCAAACCTTTGCTGAAAGGGTGCGCTGCCTCCATGATTTGAAACATGCAGGCTATCAGACCGGGGCGGGAATGATGGTGGGGCTGCCCGGGCAGACCACGGAACACCTGGCAAAAGATCTGGAGTTTCTCTACCGCCTGCGGCCGGAAATGGTGGGCATAGGCCCTTTCATACCGCATAATGACACGCCGTTGGCGGATTTTCAGGCCGGGAGCGTGGCGCGAACCCTGGTCATGCTGGCCCTGGCGCGGCTGATGCTGCCTCGGGCGCTCTTGCCCGCCACCACGGCTTTGGGCACAGCGGCTGAGGATGGGCGCGAAAAGGGAATTCTGGCCGGGGCCAACGTGCTCATGCCCAACGTCTCTCCGCGCGAGAATCGGAAAAAATACATGCTGTACAACGGCAAACTCTCTGATGGGGACGAGGCTGCCGAAAATATGGCATCGCTGCGGCGGCATATTGCCGCCCTTGGCTATGAAATACGTATGGACCGTGGCGATTACGCCGCAGGGGAGGGCTTACCTCAGGCCTGTCCCCGGCCTCCGAAAGCAGGGGCCTGACGCGCTGCGCTGCGGCGGAGGGCGCGGCGGCAGCCCGCGCGGGCAAAGGAGTTTCGGCTATGTCTTCATTGAACGATGCCCCCCGGGCGGTACGTCTGCACATAGGCCTTTTTGGTCGGCGCAATGTGGGGAAATCTTCTTTGGTCAACGCCCTGACCGGGCACGATGCGGCTATTGTTTCCCCAATAGCCGGAACCACTACAGATCCCGTGTCTATCCCCATGGAAATCCACGGGCTCGGCCCGTGCGTCTTTATTGATACGGCCGGGTTTGACGATGAGGGGGCCGTAGGGGAAAAACGGGTAGAAAAAACAGCCCTGGCTCTGGAAAAAACAGATGTGGCTCTGCTTGTTCTGGCTCCGGAACAAGCTGCCGGAGAAACCCCGGATCGGGAACCGTATCTGGAAAAGGAACAACAGTGGCTCAAGGCCTTGCGGGAAAAAAAGACGCCCGTTCTTGTTGTGCTGAACAAGGCGGATACTGTTCCGGATGATGCCGCGCGGGCCCGTCTTGCCGCGGCCGTGGCTGAGGTTCTCGGCGAGGAGCCGCTTTGGGTCAGTGCCCTTGCCCCTGAAGGACCGGCCCTGGTGCGGGAGCGGATCATGCGGGTTCTGCCCGAGCAGAGAAATGCCCCTGAAATAACCGGGGGCCTGGCTGCGGAGGGTGATCTGGTGTTGCTGGTCATGCCGCAGGATATTCAGGCTCCTCGGGGGCGGCTCATTCTGCCGCAGGTGCAGACCCTGCGCGAGCTTTTGGATAAGCGCTGTCTGATCATGAGCACCGGGGTTGATACGCTGGATGCCGCTCTTGCCGCTCTGGCCCGCCCGCCCCGATTGATCATCACGGATTCTCAGGCCTTTGCGGCGGTGCATGCCAAAAAACCCGCCGCGAGCCGGTTGACCTCGTTTTCGGTGTTGATGGCGGGATATAAAGGGGATATCGGTGTTCTGGTACAAGGCGCGAAAGCCCTTGCGACCCTTGGTCCCCATTCACGGATACTCATTGCGGAAGCATGCGCCCACGCCCCCTTGGCGGAGGATATCGGACGCGAGAAAATTCCTGCCATGCTCCGCAAGCGCCATGGTTCTTCCCTCCAGGTTGCGATCCGTAGCGGCACGGATTTTCCTGCTGATCTCACAGGCTATGATCTTATCATCCATTGCGGCGGCTGTATGTTCAACCGGGCCTACATGCTCTCGCGGATTGAAAGAGCCCGGGAACAGGGCGTGCCCATCACCAATTACGGAGTAGCCATAGCCGAACTTACCGGCATCCTTGATGCCATCGACCTGCCTTGCTGAGTTCCCCCCCCCCATCGAGGGGACACACAGTGCCGGTCGCTCTGTCCGGGCAGAAGGGGGATCGTGGGCTCGGGTTGTTTGATGTCTCGCTCTTTCAGGAGGGAGGGGTGAAGTTTTTGAGACCCCTCTCCAACGAAAGAGGTCTCCACCGGGAAGGCGAGCAGCTCCCGTTACTTTATAGGGGAAGAACGTAAAAATTCGCAGTTATATCCGGCTCTTCAGGTGTTGTGTTTCTCTCCGCCCGCCATGCACTGGAGTAAAGGGTATTATGGCTGTCTTGCCGCGAGCAATGCTCAGCCTATGTTGCAGAGAACAGCAGTCTCTGAGCATAGCTTGTTTTCTCGTAAGATTGGAAATGAGACAGAAATTAAATATTTCATTAATTTTGTAATATGTTCAATGTCATATATGTCATATGCAATAAAATAGCATCCTTCGCGCATTGAGCTTGAGTTTCGCATAAGCGGTAACTCACATTTATCTATTATCTGTTGAAGAATAGAACTATATTTCATCCACTGGCCTTCAAAGTGGAGACATATATGTACTCTGTTGCCGCGAAAAGTAAATTCGTAATGGATATTTCCATCATTGGAAACAGGAAAAAATCCATATGAA
>CATJOY010000053.1 GCA_949741925.1 uncultured Desulfovibrionaceae bacterium
AGCGTATATTTCGGGCCGTAGTCGCGATGGTTACGCAGGGGCAGGGCGAGGGAATGAGGGAATAACCTACATGCAAACGCGCCGGGAGACAACAGCCGGGCGAGGGAACCGTAAACCGCATGGGCAGTCTATCTTTTCCTCCACTAAAACAGATGCAGGCACGTAGCCTTTTGGCGGCTTGGGGAGGGGATAAACGAATTGAATTCAGAGAGATTGAGGAACCCGGTTCCAGGCCTTGCGGCGGAGGATGTTCCGGGCTACAAGCAAGCCATGCATGAAGAATCTTTATTACCTGAGCTGCACTGCCTCTTGGACGAAGCAGGGTTTACCGTGCCGGGTGACCAGTGTACCCGGCTAGCGCAGTATTTGGAACTTTTGCTGCGCTGGAACAGCGTTATGAATTTGACCGGTTTCCGCCACCTTGAGGATATTGTGCGAAAGCTGATTCTCGATAGCTTCCATCTGGAGCATTTTCTGAACTCCCTTTTACTGCCTGTTGCTCCACGCACCTATGATCTGGGGGCAGGGGCCGGATTGCCCGGCATCCCGTTGCGCGTGCTCTGGCAGCAGGGGGATTACTCTCTGGTCGAAGCCCGGGAAAAACGGGCGCTTTTTCTGCAAACGGCTTTGGCCCATCTGACGTTGCCCCGAACAAGAGCCATCCGGGCCAGGGTAGAAGACTTTCTGGCGGAGCATGATACGGCCGATCTTATTCTCAGCAGAGCTTTCATGCCCTGGCGAAAGCTGTTGGCGCTGCTCTCGGGAAAGCTTGCCCCGAACGGAGCCGTGGTTTTTATGATGCTGGAACCGGCCCCCTCCGCCGACGCTGTTCCCCGGGGCTGGCGGGTCTGTGCCGGGCACAGGTATACACTGCCAAGCGGCGAGCGGTATTTTTGGGCTTTTCAGGAGGCCGGGCATGAGCGCTGAAGATTCCTTGAGGCATAAGAGCCTTCCGAAAATTCGCATTCGGCCTCCGGCGGCTCGCAGGCAGGAGGCGGACCGGCAGGAGGTTTTCTCCCATCAGGCCGCTCCGGAGAGCGCAGCCATGTTTTTGGCCCATCTCGAGCTGGAAAAGGGCTATTCTCCGGCGACGATCACCGCCTACAGGGAAGATTTGGAAGACTTTTTCCGTTTTCTCACGGAGGAAGGCGTAGCGGACTGCTCTCCGGACCAAGTCACCCGTCGGCATATCCAACAGTTTTTGGCAGAATTACATCGCCGGGGTATCGCAAAGAGCAGTATGGGACGCAGATTGTCCACCCTGCGAACCTTTTTCCGGTTCTGCGCTCGTCTCCGTCTGGTGGAGGCTCTGCCCACAGAGGGCATAGCCAATCCCCGACAGGATAAACGCCATCCTAAAGCATTAAACGTTGACCAGGCCTTTGCCTTGCTGGACAACAGAAATACTCAGAAAAAGCGTGGAGCGGGGCCTGCCCGCCGTGAAGAAATTCTGCATTGCAGGGATATTGCCTTGGCCGAGCTGCTGTACGGTTCGGGCCTGCGCATCAGCGAGGCCCTGGCGCTCAGCGTTGCCGGCCTTGACCTGGCCTCCGGCCAGGTCCGTGTGCTGGGCAAAGGCGGCAAGGAAAGGATTGTCCCGCTCTCCGATACGTCGCGGTTATCGCTGGAGCAATGGCTCCAGGTACGCGGCGAAGTGGCGGCCCGTCAAGAACAGTGTCTGTTTGTCGGCTCGCGTGGTGCAGGCCTTTCTCGGCGGGAAGCAGCCCGACGTATCGCCCTCCTGTGCCGTCTGGCCGGGCTTGCTCAGAGTGTTTCTCCGCACGCCTTGCGGCATTCCTTTGCTACCCATCTGCTGGAATCGGGGGCGGACCTGCGCAGTGTACAGGAATTGCTGGGGCATTCCCGATTAAGCACAACCCAGCGGTATACTCATCTGAATTTGGCCCACCTTATGCGGGTATATGATGCCGCCCACCCCAAAAGCCAAGAGGGCGGCGATGACCAGGAGTAACGTAAGGCCCGCCAGCCGTGGCTATAAAGGAAGAGAGCAACCCGGAAGATGCCTGTTCCCAGCGGTCTATCGTGAGGCTGCAGGGCTTGGCACAAAAGATGGAAAAAACCTGCTGTTATAGCTTGAGGCGGATAAGCACTTCTTTTCCCGGGCCCAGCTCTCGGACCGTGCCAAGTAGGGTACGCACGGTCGATTGCAGCACATGTTCCAGCGGGGCCGGAAGAACCATTTCTTCCCCATCGGCCTGAAGAAGGAAAAAACCAGCAGTCTCTTGTTTGTTCGGCGGCAGAGAACCCCCGCCCGCGGGGTTGCTTAGCCCTTGCTGTCCGGGCTCCGGCAGTTTAAGGCCTTTTTCCAGGATCAGCGAGGCTAAAACGTCCGACGCCTCGGGGGTGGCTTCCGCAAAATGCGGCATATCGGCCCTGGCGGGCGCGCTGCCGACACTGGCCAGGATATAGCCGGCATTGTGTTTGAAGCCCGGGGCCAGGGCCTCCATTTCTTCTTCAGTTCCATCCCGAAGGCAGAGAATGCGCGGCAGTTTCCGCAGGTTTGTACCGCCCTCCACCAGGAGAACGTCGGCCCTGAGCATAGAAACCAATTCCCGGAAGGACAAAGGCCGGGACCAAAACACAGCGGTTTCCTCCGGCGAGGCTCCGGCTACGGTCCGGCCGGGGCGCATCAACCAAAAGGTATCCGTGTTGTTTCGTTCGACAGCGTGATAACTGTACTTAAGGATAGCCACGGTTTTACCGCGGCCTTCCAGAGCCTCGGCCACGAGACCCATGAGCGAGGTTTTCCCGCTTTTTTTAAATCCGGTAACGGCAACCGCAATCATAATTCCATCCCTTATGGCAACGATTCGGAACCTACGGCTCAATTCGCTGTATCATGCGTCTCTGGAATATAGTCTATGTTTGGAAAAAAAGCTATGTGATCTCAAGCCCGATAGGGGGCGAGAGCGCTTTCCTTGTATCCCCGATTGATGCTCGATATATCGCCCGGGATGTCGCGCAGTATGTCTGTGGACTCTGTGCGTCAAGCTACTCCACGGACGGCGAGGCGACACGATGTGGAGGAAACGAGGCATGGAAAAGCATCCCCTCCGGCCCATCAGGGGGAACATACAGCCCCGATGGCGTTCTGTACTGCAATGAGTAGAGCTTAACCGCGGCGCATATGGCTGAGCACTTTATCTACGTAGCGTCTGCTTTCCTCAAAGGGCATTTCCTTCGTGAGCTTACGGTAAACTTCATCGGCGCTCATACTGTTAATGACCTTAATAGCTTTATCCTTATCGGGGTGAAAGACGCGGAGCACCGCGCCGGGCCCTCCGTTATAGGCGGCAATGACGCAAAGTTCGCGAGAATTTGCGTTGCGCACGTGGGGAAAATACCGGGTAAAAAGCAAGTGCAGATAAGCGCTGCCGTATTGAATATTGTTTTCCGGATCAAAAAGCAGTGATCCTGTGGGCAGCCCGGACTTGCCGAGATAGGCGTGGACTTCGCCGCCTGCTGTTGAGGGGACCAACTGCATTAAGCCCAATGCGCCTGCGGCGCTGACCGCAAAGGGATTATAGGCGCTTTCCGTCCGCATGATGGCATAAATAAGATCCGGATTCACGTTGAAGCGTTTGGCGGAGCGATGAACCATCTCCTGGTACTTAGCAGCCCGGTTGCTCAGGCTATCGCTCATCAGTGAAAGTTCCAGCCGCCGCTGGCCGAGTATAAACTCTGCCGGAACCCGGCATTCACCGCCTATACCGTTGTCCGCCAGGAGTTCACCACCATGGTAGGTAAAGTCACGGAACAGGTGAGGAGA
>CATJOY010000054.1 GCA_949741925.1 uncultured Desulfovibrionaceae bacterium
AAGATCTACACCATTCCTGCCGGATCCTTCAAAGGACAGACCGAAGATGTGTATACCCATGGTTCTTTGCAACAATGGGCCGCTTCTACTGAAATGCCTGAGGATGTTGCTTATAGATTTGTGAAAATGATCATCGACCACGCGGATAAGTTTAAGGATTACCACGCTGCCGGCGGTCTCATCACGCGCGAAGTCCTCACCTTCGGTGTTACGCCCGAAAACGTGCACCCAGGCGCCTACCGCGCCTTTAAGGAAGCCGGTCTCATGCAGTAAATGCGAAAGAGCGGGGCTTTATGCCGCGCTCTTTCCTTGCCCTGCCTCAAGGCCCTCTCCGGAATCCTTGGCGGAAGCTCTGGAGATCTCACCTTCCCTCATCAAGGTCTTGTATTCATGAATACGCTCTTGTTGAAAGAACTCGAACAGGCCGCAGGAAAAAACTATGTTTTTACTTCCTCCATCGACAGGGAACTGTATTCCTATGATGCAACCAAGGAGCGCAGGGTGCCCGAGGCCGTTGTGCGGGCGGTGGATGCCGGGCAGATCGCTCGGGTTTTGGCCCTCTGTTCCAGGCATGGCATCCCCGTTACTCCCCGCGGCGCCGGCACGGGCTTATCAGGAGGCAGCCTGCCCATGTGCGGCGGCGTGGTCCTCGATTGTTCCGGGATGAACAAAATCCTTGAACTTTCCCCACAGCATATGGTCGCCGTGGTGCAGCCCGGCGTTGTCAACGGAGCACTCCAGCAGGAAGCGGCCCGGTATGGGCTTTTCTTTCCCCCTGATCCGGCCAGCTTGGATATGAGCACCTTGGGCGGCAATGTGGCCGAAAACGCCGGGGGTCCGCGCGCTGTGAAATACGGCGTCATGCGTGACTACGTGCTGGGGTTGAAAGTCGTTCTGGCCGACGGCCGGATTATGGATACGGGCGGGCGGACCATCAAGAACGTGGCCGGGTACGATCTCACCCGGCTCTTTGTGGGCAGTGAAGGCACGTTGGGGGTTATTGTAGAGGCTACACTCCGCCTTTTTCCCATCCCCGAACACAAGGCCGCCATCAATGGCTTTTTCTCTTCTGCTCGCGCTGCGGCTTTGGCTGTACAGCGTATTCTGACCAGCGGCATACGGCCTGCGGCTTTGGAATTCCTGGATAACAGCACGCTGAAGGCCGTATCTCGCATGGGGTTACATGTGCCCCAAGGAGCACAGGCCTTCTTGCTTGTAGACGTTGACGGGCCTGAGGAAGTTACGATTCGGCATCTTGAGCGTATCCGTTCTTTGATGATGGATCATGAAGACAGAGCCCTTCAAACCCATGCCTCGGCCTCACCCGAGGAATACGAGGAAGTCTGGAAAATTCGCCGCTCCGTGGGACCGGCTGTTCACAGTCTTGGTTCCGGTTGCATTGCTGAGGATATTGTGGTGCCCTTGGGTTCCATAGCCGCCATGGTGGAGCGTACCGCCGAAATAGCATCTACAAGCGGTTTGTATATCTGCTGCTACGGGCATTCCGGCGATGGCAATCTTCACGTCAATATCGTCTATGACAAGGAACGGCAGGATCAGGCCAAGCATGCTTGGGATACGGCAGCGATGATCTTTGATGCCGCCATTGCTCTCCAGGGCAGCATCAGTGGGGAACACGGCATCGGCATGATCAAGCTTGGCTTCCTGGCCCGGGGCATTGATCCGGTGGCTCTGGATGTTATGCAGCGCATCCGCCGCCTTCTCGACCCGGCCGGTATATTGAACCCCTGCAAAGCCCTTCCCGAGCCCGAAGCAGGCATGATTCCGGGAGATGCCCCATGAACCGCCCTCATCATAGCGCTTCCACAGACACAGAAAAGCGCTCCACGTTTGACCAGGAGGTTCTGGCCGCTTCCCACAGGTGCGCCCTCTGCGGTACGTGTCAGAAGGAATGTCCTGTTTACGGCGCTCGGAGGAGGGAAGGTCTCTCGGCGCGAGGGCGTTTGCGCCTGCTCACGGCCCGTTTCGAGGGATATCTGGACAAGAATACGGAAAAAGCACTGGCTGAGGCTGCGGATCAGTGTATGCTCTGTGGGCGTTGCTCCAAAAACTGCCCTAACGATGTTCCCGGCATGGAGACCTTCAAAGCTGCACGCGCCTTTTTCGCGGAAACAGGCGTTTCTGCGGGTATGCTTTCCCCACGCAGACTGCTGCTTGCCCGGATGCTTCCTTCTCCCCGGCTCTTCAGGGCGATGCTTGCCCTCTGCCGTAGCGGCAAACCGCTCCTGGATCAGCTCTTGACCCGCTTTTCCGGCCTTTCCATGCTCCTCCCCTTGCTGGCTGGGGCAGAGAAGCTTCCTCCGGTAGCCTCCCACGCCGCCCTTTTCGATGTGCCCGACGAAGTGGCCGGTCCGGCAGGAGCGCCCCGCGTCGCTCTGTTCAGCGGTTGTTTGGGAACATGGATGCGCCCGGGGCTGCTACGCGCAACGATCCGATCCCTCTCCCGCCGTTTTACCGTGAGTATCCCCAAGCTTCAGGGGTGCTGCGGTCTGCCTGCCCTCTCCGGCGGTTTTCCCCAGGCAGCCACTCTGCTTATGGAACGCAATATCGAAGCGCTTATGGCGGCTCGGGCCGATCTTATCGTTACTCCGTGCGCCTCGTGCGCTCATACCCTGGCGCACGAGACGCCCGGCCGCGTCTCTCCGGCCATGGCGGAAAAAGCAGCTCTTCTCGCTCCCAAAGTGCGTGAACTTTCTCTGCTCATGGCGGAAGAACCCGGTCTGTGCCTTCCCGCCGGAAAAAACGGTAGCCCTGTTTTCGTCCACGTACCGTGTCATCTTTCAGTGAGTTTCGGCGTTTCCTGTGCCCCTGGCGATGTTCTGCGCCGTGCCGGTATCGATACCTTCACCGATGGCGGCGAGCAATGCTGCGGCGGTGGCGCGCTTGTCCCTCAACTCAACCCCGGTTTGTCTACGGATGTTTTTCAGCGTGCTCGGGCAGCTTTCAACAGATCCGGCGCCGCAATCGTGGCCACGGAATGCAGCGGCTGCTTTATCCAGTGGACGCGCTGTTTGCCCACAGCCCGAGTGCTCCATCCCGTGGAACTCCTTTTTGCCGAGCGCTCCTGAAAGATCTCTCCATCCTTGCAGACCATCCGGAGGAAGGCCTTAAAAAAGAAAAACGGCTTGGCTTCATCGGCGTGTCCTTGCTTGACTTCTCTCTATGAACCTTTTACTATTTCATTATTCAAATAGTAGTCCATATTATGAATAAATGCTTGTGTTGGATATCCCGTACAACCAGGAGCGCCTTGTGAAACGATCTCGTTGGAAACTGGATGCCTTTTTTACGCCCCGTTCCATCGCCGTGATAGGCGCTTCGCCCAATTCCGGCGCAGGAGCCATTTCCATCAACAACATGCATCGTATAGGCTATACGGGCAAAATCTACCCTGTGAACCCGAAATACAACGAGGTGCTTGGCCACACCTGCTTTCCTTCTCTCCACGATCTGCCCGAAGTACCTGATTGCGCCGCTGTACTGCTGGGCAGCAGCTCCCTTTTGCCCATGCTGGAACAAGCGCAGGCCTTCGGGGTGAAGGGCGTGTGGGGCTTTGCCAGTGGATTTGCGGAAACAGGCGCGGAGGGCAAGATCATACAGGCCCGCATCCATGATTTCTGCCGCGAGACCGGCCTCATGTTTTGCGGTCCTAACTGTGTGGGCTATGCCAACATAGCGGATCGGGTTTGCATGTACAGTGCCCCTTTGCCGCAAGAATTCAAGAAAGGCGGTATCGGCGTTATTGCGCAAAGCGGCGCGGTGCTGCTGGCTCTGGGGAACTCTATCCGCAAGGCGGGCTTTTCTTATCTGATTTCCTCCGGCAATGAGGCTGCCCTCGGCCTGGCCGATTATATGGAATATCTTATTGATGATTCGCGGACAGACGTCATCGCGCTCTTTATTGAAACGATCCGCGATCCTGAAGGCTTTGCCTCTGCCTGTACGCGCGCTTTTGCCTGCGGCAAACCGGTGATCGCGCTTAAAGTAGGCCGTTCCGAACTGGCCTGCCGCGTAGCGGCTACCCATACCGGGGCCCTTGCCGGCAGTGATGCGATTCTCGATGCGCTGTTTCGCAAGGTGCATGTCCTGCGAGTAAACACGCTGGACGAGCTGCTTGAGACTTCTGTGCTCTTCAGCGGATTAAAGGGGTTTAGGGTGACCTCTCCACGCGTGGGCATGACCGCGGTCTCCGGGGGCGAGATGGGCATGCTGGCAGATATCTGCTCAGCGAGCGGGCTTATTTTTCCCCCGCTTTCCGCAAAGGGCAAGGAGAGCCTGCGCCATGTGCTGCCCCCGTATTCTCCTCTGGCCAATCCGTTGGATGCCTGGGGCAGTGGGGATCTGCGCGAGGCCTACCCTGCCAGCCTGGATATCCTTGCTGCTGAAGAAGATGTAGAAACCCTCATCGTTTCTCAGGATATACCCGGCAACATGGCTCCTGACCAGGTGGAGCAGTTCTCTGACGTGGCCCGTGCAGCCGTGGCTGTGCGCGCACGCTGTAGCAAACCCGTTGTTGTTGTTTCCAATATCTCCGGCGGCATTGCCCCGGCTATCCAGAAAATTCTGGATGAGGGCAATGTGCCTGTGGTCCAGGGCACGGGGACGGGCATTCCTGCCATTCGCCGTTGGATGGATTGGACGGCCGCTTCTATGGCGCGCCTTGGCGGAAGTGGGGAAGGGGAAGCGCTTCCCCGCTTGGAGCCCCTGCCCGAGAGCTTGCGTCAGGAACTCAAGACCTGTGAAGGAATTCTGCCCTATGCCCTGGCCGTGCGGCTGCTCAGACATTTCGGGATGCCGGTAGACCATGAACGGCTGGTCGCCACCCTTGCTCAAGCCAAGGAGGCCGCGCGCCACATTGGTTACCCCGTGGCCTTGAAAACCATCTCCGCGGCTATCCCGCATAAGACCGAAACCGGGCTTGTAAAGCTCAACCTGCACAACGACGCCGAACTTGAAGCCGCTTGGAAGATCCTTGAAGAGAACCTTGCCGCCCACCACCCGGATACGGCCATTGAAGGCCTGCTCGTTCAGGCCATGGCCCGCGCGGACAAAGGCAGCAGCGACATTACGGAAACCATTGTCGGCGCTCACCGTGACCCACATTTTGGTGTTGCCGTCATGGTGGGCCTGGGCGGTATCTTCGTGGAATTGCTCCACGATGTTTCTTTGGAACTGGCTCCCCTCACTCCGGACCAGGCCCGCAGGATGCTCAGCGGCCTTCAGGCTTCTCAGCTCCTCTACGGTTTCCGCGGCAGGCCTGAAGCCGATACGGAAGCCCTTGAAGACGTTTTAGTCCGCCTTTCCGCCCTCTGTGAGGCCTTGGGCGAAAAATTAGTCTCCATTGATCTTAACCCCGTCATGGTCCTGCCCAAAGGGGAGGGGGTCCGTATTGTGGATATCGTCATACAGACGGCCCCCACACCCGCTCATGCATAACCCCTTTACGGAGAGAGCATTATGAAAGAACTCCTGTCCGGCAATGAAGCGCTCGCCCGCGGCGCTCTGGAAGCTGGTATCGAGATATCCTGCGGCTATCCCGGAACGCCTAGTTCTGAAATTCTTGAAAATGTCAGTAAATACAAGGAAATATATTCTGAA
This sequence comes from uncultured Desulfovibrionaceae bacterium, assembly GCA_949741925.1. Lineage (GTDB taxonomy): Bacteria > Desulfobacterota > Desulfovibrionia > Desulfovibrionales > Desulfovibrionaceae > JAJDHY01. The sequence continues at coordinate 5,620 of CATJOY010000054.1, forward strand.
TGGTCCGTCAACGAAAAGGTGGCTATGGATGCCGCCGCCGGCGCCGCCTATTCCGGACGCCGCGCCCTGGTTACCACAAAGCAAGTGGGCATGAACGTCATGTCCGATTCCTTGTTTTATACGGCCTACACCGGTGCGGAAGCCGCTCTTGTGGTCATCACCGCCGATGATCCGGGCCTGTTTAGTTCGCAAAATGAGCAGGATAACCGTCATTACGCCAAACTCGGCAAATTCCCTATGCTGGAACCTGCCAACAGCCAGGAATGCAAGGATTTTATGCTTGAAGCCGTGGCCATGAGCGAAATGTTCGATACCCCTGTGGTTATTCGTACGACTATGCGCACCTCCCATTCTAAGTCTGTGGTTGAACTGGGAGAACCTGCCGTGTATGGCCGGGGCGTGTCCCCCTTTCCCCGCAATGTAGAAAAGTACAATTGCATGTGCACGTGGGCCCGCCAACGCCACTATATTCTTGAAGACCGCCTGCGTGCCCTTGCCGCATGGAGCAATACCTGGTCCGGCAACCGTATTGAATGGGGAACCCGCGCCTATGGCTTCATTGCCGGCGGCATCCTTTATGAATATGTAAAACAAGTTTTCCCTGAAGCCTCCCTTCTCAAGCTCGGCATGTGCTATCCTTTGCCTGAAAAACTGATCCGCGAGTTTGCCGAGGGTGTGGAGAAGGTTATTGTGGTGGAAGAACTGGATCCGTTTATTGAAGAGCAGGTCCGCGCCATGGGCATTCATGCCCGCGGCAAGGATATTTTTTCCCTTTGCGGCGAACTGCTCCCTGAAGATATCGCCGCAAGCTGCCGCAAGGCGGGCATCCTTAAAGGCGAGGCCCCGGCGGTGAAAGACTATGCCGCCGGTCTGCCTCTTCGCAGCCCGCTGCTCTGTGCCGGCTGCCCCCACCGCTCCACCTTTTATACTCTCTCGCTCCTGGGGCTGCCTGTGGCCGGAGATATTGGCTGCTATAACCTCGGTACGCTGCCCCCCTTCAACGCACAGCACACCATGGGCGCTATGGGCGCCAGCGTAGGCGTACTGCACGGCATGGGCTTGTCAGGCCTACGCGAACACGCCGTTTGCACCATTGGCGATGGCACGTTTTTTCATTCCGGCGTGGCCCCTCTCCTGAATATGGTCCACAACAAAGGCAAGGGCACGGTCATCATCATGGATAACCGCACCACCGCCATGACCGGCCATCAAGATAATCCAGGCATTGAAGCTACCCTCTCCCTTGGCAGGGTAACGCCTGTGGATATCCCCACCCTTTGCCGTGCCTGCGGCGTGGAGAAGGTCGTTTCCGTCAACGCCTTTAATCTGGCGGAGGTACGCCGCGGCCTGGAAGAATGCGTGGCCTATGGAGGCGTATCCGTGCTCATTACCCGCGGCGACTGCGTGTTCGTTTCGCGCAATCCCCAGCCCGCCTGCGCGGTCGATCACAGCAAGTGCATAGCCTGCGGCAAATGCATCCAAAGCGGCTGCCCCTCCGTGGTCCTTTCCGATGAAATCAACCCTAAGAACGGCAAGCGCAAAGCGCGCATCGATAGCGTGACCTGCGTGGGTTGCGGCATCTGCGCGCAGATTTGCCCCGCGCATGCCATTTCTGAGCCTGAAGCCTAGTAAGGAGTCCGCCCATGAAAACTGTTCGTTTCCTCATCACCGGCGTCGGAGGCCAGGGCACTATCCTTGCCAGCGACATCATCGCTGAAGTGGGGCTCCGGCTGGGGTATGACGCCAAAAAATCGGATATCCTCGGCCTTGCCGTGCGCGGCGGTTCTGTGGTCAGCCATGTCATCTGGGGCGAAAATGTCCGCGCGCCCATGATCGATAAAGGCACCGCCGATTGCTACCTTAGTTTTGAATGGCTCGAAGGCCTGCGCCACCTGGGCTATACCCATAAGAATACCCTTGTTTTCGCCAACGATTGGCGCATCGATCCTGTTTCGGTGAGTTCCGGAGCAGCCGTGTATCCCTCTGTGGATTCCATCCGCGCTGCCATGCGCGAACACTGTGCTTGTCTCCATGAGATCCCGGCCACGTCTTTGGCCGTATCCATGGGGAATTCCCGCGTCTTCAACAGTGTGATCATTGGCGGTCTGGCTCGCTTCGCCGGAGGTGATCCGGAGGTGTGGCGCTCCGTCGTTACCGACCGTGTTCCTGCCAAGGTCCGCGAAGTCAACGCACAGGCCTTTGATAAAGGGTTTCGGTACGCTTTCCCTGCGTAAAGGGAGGAGAGATCATCGTCTTGCTCTGAGGAACCAGGGGCTTTACAAAGGCATCGAGCGCATTTTATAGATTATGGCATAATTTGTGCAATAAATATTGTAATACGTTGCTACGAATCGTCTACAAGATGCCTCTGGAGAGAAAGACCATGATGACCTCTTCTCAAAAGATATTTAAAGTTCTTGAGTTCCTTTGCGCCAAAGGCCCCCATAAGGCCTTGGAGATCAGTAAAACCTTGGATCTTCAAAAAAGTTCTGTCCATCGATTTCTCAATAGCCTCATTGCTTTCGGCTATGTACGCAAGGATGAGCGCAGCGGCACCTTTTCAGCCACGCTTAAAGTGGCTCAGCTTGGGGCCATGGCCAGTCGGAGTTTCGATCTTGTTGAAACAGGCAGGCACTATATGCGCGATATCATAGCTCATTATAGTCAGGCATCTGTCAGTTTTGGAACGCTTATCGAGAAGCAAGTATTTGTCGTGCGCCGCGAAATCCCGGTGAGTACTGTTATCCATCTCGATATGAACCAGGAGATTCCCGCCTACTGCACGGGCATAGGCAAAGCGCTCCTCTCCACTCGAAGTGAGGAAGAAATCGACGAATACATCAGAACTGTGCCCCGCACGCCCTTTACCGCAAAAACCCTCGTGGACGGTCAAGAGCTGAAAGCTTCTCTCATGGAAGCCAAAATGAACGGGTATGCCCAGGATGAGGGTGAACTCTATGAGACGCTTCATTGCGTAGCCGTGCCTGTTATCACCGCCAACGGCGGGCCGTGGGCCCTCAGCCTTTCCGGTCATCACGCCATTATCTGTGAATACGGCGTGGAAAACATCATACAATATCTGAAGCAGACGGTCTGGAACATGACCTCGGGATGCGCCATCGATCCCCTAGCTTGACCTGTTCCCGAAACCATGCTCCCGCCGCTGCATACCACATGAGGCCAGCATGAGCACTACGTGTATCAAAAATGGTATTGTGGCTGATTCGGGGGCTCTGCGCCCGCTGGATGTGCTTCTATCCGGAGATAAGGTAGAGGCCCTTCTACCCCACGGGAGCGAAATCGATGCCGCTGAAGTCATCGACGCCACAGGCCGGTATGTCTTGCCGGGGCTCATTGACGCGCACAACCATCCTGTTTACGCCGACCGTATCGACCGGCTTTCCCGGGCTGCTCTTGCCGCCGGCATCACCACCACCATTCCCTATATCGGTTCTGTTGCCGCTTGGGGTAAGCAGGGCGGCCTTGTTCAAGCTATAGACGACTTCATCCGGGAAGGCAGCGAGGGTTCCTGCATCGATTTTGGCGTTCACTGTACCCTGACCTCCAATGTCATGGAAGAAGTGGATATAGCCATCCCCGCTCTTGTTGAACGCGGCGTTGTTTCCTTTAAGGCCTTCACCTCCTACCGCAAGCGCGGCATGAAGCTCGAAGATGATCAAATCATCCATCTTATGGATATCGTTGCCAGACAAAAAGGCTTGCTCGCCTTTCATGCTGAGAACGACGCCATGCTTGAATATCTCGAAGCCAAGGCCGTTGCCGCCGGCTGCAACCATCCGCGTTACTATCCGGCCACCCATCCCCCCATGTCTGAAGCCGAGGCCGTGTTCCGTATCCTCTCTCTGGCCACGGCCACAGGATGCGCGGTCTATTTGCCCCATATCACCTGCGCGGAATCTCTGGATGTTATCCGTTTGTTCCGCAGATGGCAGAAGCTCGATACGCTTTATGTGGAGACCTGCCCCCATTACCTGGTACTCAACGATTCCGAACTCGAACGCCGCGGCAATCTGGCTAAGATGTCTCCGCCCCTCCGTAAAAGCAGTGATTGTGAAGCCCTTTGGGAAGCTCTTCGTGAACATGAGATCGATGTGATTGCTTCCGATGCTGCCGGACACGACACCAAGGAAAACGCTCCTCTTTTTGATCAGACTTTCCGCGCCCCTCACGGCACGCCCGGCATAGAGACCCTGTTTTGTATAACCTGGCAGGAAGGCGTCAATCAGGGGCGCATCAGCATCCCCGAGTTTGTGCGCCTTATGAGTGAAAATCCTGCCAAGATTTTCGGACTTTATCCCCAGAAAGGCACGCTCCGCCCCGGCTCCGATGCGGATGTGGTCCTCATTGATCCCGGCAGCACCCACACTGTTCCTTTTCAGAACCCTCATCTGGCCGTGGATTATAGCCTGTTTGAGGGCCGCGCCTGTCTGGGCTGCATCTCCCGCGTGCTGTTGCGCGGCGTCACCGTATACAAAGACGGCAAACTCATTCCGGGCCCCAAAGGACAATTCCTACCCGGTATAATCTAACGTGCTTATCCCCGGCAGAAGCCGGGGATATTCTCTCATGCTCTCCCTCCGGGAGCGAGCTTCCCCGTATGCTCGTTTTCTTTTCCCTGCCGCTTCCGGCTTCCGGGAAAAGCTTCGGCCGGGAAGAGTGCCGAGAAAACAGCCTTTTGCCCCGGGGCATTCCCTTTCTTTTGAGATCGCCGGCCCGCCCTTGATTTTGATTTTCTTTCCCGTTATTTACCTGGATTATGCAGCATACTTTACGGCATCCACGCCCGCGCAAGCGCCGGGCGAGGAATATATTCGTTTTTTTTGTTTTTTTGGTCTTGTCCGTTGTGGCGTTCTCCCTTGTTTACCATGATCGGGATCAATCCGTTTCCGCCCCACCGGCATATCAGGCTTCAGAACAATCCGTTCCCCAGCAAGATTTCCCCGAAGAGATCGCCTCGGCTTCTTCTGACCAGTCCCCTACAATGCCGGAAATTTCGAGCGGGATAGAGAGCATTTCTCTTGATCTGCCGACAATCTACGGTCCGCAGATGCCTGATGGACCATATACGGTCCAGCGGGTCGTCAATGCCGGAGATACGGCCGGAAGCATCCTCCGCGGTTGGTTGAGCCTCAGTGAAATTCAAGCCTTTTCCGATGCCTGCGAGGATGTTTTTACCATGCGTCGCTTGCGTCCCGGGCAACCTTATACGCTGACCATAGAGAAGGGCGTTCTCATCTCTTTTGAATATGAAATAGATCAGGAACGCAAACTGATTATCTCTCGGGATGAAGAAGGTTTGTTTATTGCTCGAGGGGAGGATATTTTTTATGATGTTCTGTTGGAACGGGTTGAGGGCGTTATAACCTCCAATCTCTTCCAGACGGTGGCCGATGCCGGCGAAGGGCCCGCCCTGGCCATCGCCCTGGCAGATATTTACGCTTGGGAAATCAATTTCATCAGAGATATCCAACCCGGTGATTCCTTTGTTCTTGTTGTAGAAAAGCGCTTTCGCGACGGCGAGTTCAAGGGCTACGGGAAAATCCAAACAGCTCGCTTTATTAATAATAAAACCACCTTTGAGGCCTTTTTGTTTCAAGATCCCGAAGGCCGCCCCGAGTATTTCACCAGCAATGGAGAGAGCCTGAAGCGGGCTTTTCTCAAGGCGCCGCTTTCCTTTACCCGGATATCTTCAACGTTTACCAATGCCCGTTTGCATCCCATTCATAAGGTATGGCGAGCGCATCCCGGCATAGATTATGCCGCGCCTACCGGAACTCCGGTCAAAGCCGTGGGCAACGGAACCGTAACCTTTTCCGGCTGGGGCAAGGGAGCAGGTAACTATATCGCTGTACGCCACAAAAACGGCTACGAAACCATGTACCTGCATCTGTCGGCCTTTGCCAAAGGGCTTAAGAAAGGGCTGAACGTTCAGCAAGGCGATGTCATCGGCTATGTGGGCAGCACAGGCTATTCAACAGGCCCTCATTTGGATTTTAGAATGAAAAAAAACGGCGTGTATGTGAACCCGTTGCATGAACTGACGCCCCGCAGCGAACCTGTGGCCCAAAAAGATATGCCGGAATTCACCCGACGTGTCACTGTCTGGCGCGAATACATTAATGGGGGAAAGGACCCGCTTCTTTTCCCTCCGGAATTTGAAAAAGCCGCTTAAATGCCTCTGGCGGCCGGGGAATTGCCCCGGGCCCCCGCCAGGGGAAAAAACGGCTTTGGGAAAAGCCTTATTTTTTGCTGAAACAGCATAGTTTTTCGCCGTTTTTCTTGACCCGATCGATGAGTATCGATAGCTTAATGTCTTTGTTTTGTTACAGCATAGTGTACCGGAGGATTCATGCCGGAGCGGACGCTTACCCACAAAGATCTTGCGGCCAGGCTCAAGGTTTCTGAAACCACTATTAAAAGTTATCGCCGCAAATTTGCGGACTGCATACCTGTGGCCAGCCAGGGCAAGCCCATCCGGTTTACCCAGGAGGCAGGGAAAGTCTGCTTACGGATTCGCGATCTTTTTGCCGAAGGGATGAGCGTTCCCGAAGTTAGGGCGCGTTTGGCCGAGGAGTTTTCTTGGATTAGTCTCGTTACTCCCGAGCCCCAGGAGGAAGAGCCCGTTGCTGTGGCCTTGCCCGAAGAGTTTACGGTATCGGTCAGCAATCTGGCCCGGAGCATGGTCACCCTGACGCAGCAGCAAGGCGGTATTTTAAAGCGGTTGCAGCATCTTGAAGGAGCACCCGGTCCTTCCCAGGCTCCGGCAACAGTTTCTTTTGACGTGGCCTTGCTGGCTGAAAGCCTGGCGCCTTTGGAGCGGCTGGAGCAACTCGACGCGCTCAGGGAGGTGAGCTCCCTGGTTGCGGCGCTTCATCAGGCTACCGCGGCGCTGACAGACGCTGCCGAGGCCTTGCGCGAAGCTGCCGAAAAAATACCTGATCAGGCCTCCGGGGGAACCGCGGCCGAGGGCGGAGCCGCAACCCCTCGAGTTGTGCGTTTTCCTTCCCCGCGCAGTGCTGCTCCGGCAGCCTTGCCGGAGGAGAATCCCGCCGCTCAGGAACAGCCTCCTCGGCATCTGCTTTCGTTGCCGTTGGTTATTCGGACTACGCAGGGCCAATATGTAGGAGCCGGGGGCCGGACCAGAGGGCGTTTTACGCTGAACGATTTGAAAGCCTTGTTGGCCTACACTCGCGCGGATGCGGGGCAATACGCCATGCATTGGGAATTGACCGACGGCGCTTGGTGGTTGGTTCTTGATCAGCCCGAGGCGGAGGAACCGCGTTGTTTACGTCTTTCTCTGCGGGAGCTTTCCAGTCAGCGCGGTATGACCGTGGCTGAAATAGTGCAGCTTGTGGATGGGGAGCAAACCGTGCATCCGGCGGAGTTTTGTGGTTTTGTCGAACATCTTATGGCCGGAAATCAGGGCTAACCATCTTTTTTTAATGCCTTCTTCCAAGGCCTGCTGACAAAAAAATCTTTTTGTTCTGTTATGGCTGTGTCTGCTTTAGCGGCAGTTCTTGGCATACGCCTTACAAGGCTGCTTTCGCCGTAAAAAGTTTTTGTGGGTACGATAGGGGCGCCTGGCTCCACGCTTTTTTCCCAAGGTCCGGGAAGTGATGGCGCGGGGGCATCTCGCCGTTTGTTTTTGCCGTTGGAGGAACGGTGTTTTCCCGTTCCCTTCCGCGAGAGAAGAACAGGTTTTCGGGCCGGAAAGGCAGGGGAATGATTAGCTCAGTCCCAACGGGGCACAGGAACAACGTTCCTGTGCCCCGTTGGGCTATCTTGTGAAGTGGCCCTCCTGGTTGGGCGGGGCGTTGCCCGGCCGCCTGAGGCAGGCAAAAGGAACTAGATTTCGGGCCCCATAAAGCGGACCAGTTCAAAAAGTTTTTTGTGGTGTGTTGCGACGATATGATAGTATTTATCCTGGGGTACGTAGATATAAGGAACATCTACGGTTTGGCGGTATAAAAAGAAGGCCAGGATCATTCGGTTGACGGCCTGGTGCCCGATGATCAGGGTACCAGGGGCGGCTCCGGAGAGGAACAGCGCCTTGCGGAATCCCCGGCCGACCCGGTCGCGCATGCTGGCGTACCCTTCGCCTTCCGGATAGCAGTAATTATATTTATCTTTAGCCCTGGCTGCATAGACTTCCGGATATTTTTCCCTAATTTCGGCGTAGGTCATGCCGGAGCACAGGCCGCCGTCGATTTCATCCAGTTCGGGCATGGTCATGACAATGCTTTCCGGGTGATCCACCAGCAGGGGGAGGGCTGTTTGTTCAGAACGAAGCCTGCCGGAAGTGAATATATAGGGAATGGCCTTGTTCCGGAAATGGTCGGCCAGGGCTCTGGCTTGCGCTTGGCCTTTCAGGGTTAGGGGAGAATCGCCGCCGATGCGGCCTTCTTGATTGAAATATGTTTCGCCGTGCCGCACCAGGTAGAGATTGTTGACCCAGTCTGAAACCAGAATATCCCGAACTCGGACATAGTTAGGAATATCCCGACGCAGGTTTTCGGCCATGATCCTGTTCCAGAGGCTGTCCAGGCGGACGAAGTTATCTTCTTCTTCCAGGGGAACGTAAATTGAGCGGTAATACTCGATGCGCTGAGTAAAGCGTTTGGCCGCTTCATCCCGGGATATGCCCGCAAATTCCGGGAGTCTGGTCTTGCGTTGGATGCTTGCCGCCAGAAGATCGGGATCATCATTGATGCACTCGATATAGAGAATAGGCCTGCCTCCCATCTCGCGCTCCACCAGCCGACGCCGTTCCCTGCTGGCATTGGTGGCATCCAGGATGGCTACGTTGCCTTCGCTATCCAGGTATTCTCTGGCAGCCCGCATGTTGAGCAGAGAAAGATGCTCGCGGACTCTGCACCCTTCGGCATTGTGGGGATCGTAAAACCAGGGCTCTGAGGATCGTTCGCCGTAATGGGTCCGCCGCAGATTGCCGTTATTGAATATCCTGACGGCCAAGCCTTCGGCTTCCAGACCATCGCGGAGCCGCAAGGCAAGGGTTGATTTGCCTCTGGCCGGCAGCCCGACCAGGACAATGCATAACTGATTACGAGGTGTTTCCTGAACCAAACTCATGAGGCGGCGGCTCCTGTCTCCTGTTTTGCAGTGGGTACGCTTGCTGTTTTTGACGGCCTTGTCACCTCATCAATGTACACCCGGTACAACGCTGAGGCAACGCGTCACCCTTCATAGGGATAAAGGCATTGGGGGGCTGCTCGCTCCAAATTCCCCGGCAGGGGAATGATTCCCCTGCTTCCCCAATAGGCTGTTTATCGCTGCGGGCCGAGCCGTCGCTTGGAGGGGTTGGGGTATTATATCCCCAACAGGGCCTGGGGCAGGGCCCCATATCTTATTTCCTGGAATGACGCCCGTAAAGATCCGCCCAGCGGGATAGTTCCTGAAAGCGTTCGGCCCGGGCCATATCTGCGGTTAGCCGCCACGTCCAGTTTCCGGCGGCCAGGGCAGGAGTGTTCATCCGGGCTTCGCTGCCGAGTCCTAACACATCTTGAGCGGGAATGATCGCAAGGCTGGCCTTGCTCTCAAAGGCGAGCCGGATCAAAATAGGGCAGACATTCTCCTCACTGACTTCCAAACCGGCGTAGGCGGTCAAATTTTCCCGTTCCTCCCGCCCGGCCGTGGCAAACCAGGCTTTGGTGGGGGCGTTATCATGGGTTCCTGTGTAGACTACGGAATTTTCAGTGTGGCGGAAGGGTATATCCGGGTTGTTGGCCGGATTTGTTCCGCCAAAAGCAAATTGCAAGACATGCATGCCCGGGAGATCAAAGGCTTTTTTCAGCTCTCTGACATCGGGGGTGATAACCCCCAAATCTTCGGCAATAAAGGGCAGTGAGGTAAATCTGCGGGACATAGCGCTGAAAAGTTCCATGCCCGGAGCTTCAACCCAGCGGCCGTTAACGGCTGTTTCTTCATTGGCCGGAATTTCCCAGTACCCGGCAAAACCGCGGAAGTGATCGATACGCACACGATCTACTAAAAGCAGATTATGGGCAATACGTTTTTGCCACCAGTAAAAGCCATCTTGTCGCAAGGCTTCCCAACGATAGACCGGGTTGCCCCAACGTTGGCCGGTAGCGCTGAAGTAATCGGGCGGCACGCCGGCTACGGTAATGGGGTTGCAATCGCCATCCAGGTTGAAAAAGCCGGGATTAGCCCAAACATCAGCGCTGTCATGGGTAATATAGATGGGCATATCCCCGATTAATTGAATATCTTTGTGGTGGCAGGCCCGGCGGAGTTCATCCCACTGGGTGAAAAAGAGAAACTGAATAAATTTTTCCCGCAGGATGGCTTCCCGGCGGGTATGATCCCACATCCCCAGGGCTGCCGGTTCCCGGCGTTTTAATTCCTCCGGCCAGCGGGTCCACATAGCGCCGTTGTGCTCTTCTTTAATGGTTACAAAGCGGGCGTAATCATCTAACCAATACCGGTGGACTTCGCAGAAATCTTTGAAGCGGGTATCATTATCCAGCTTGCCTCGGTTCCGCTCGTAGGCCAGCCGCAAGAGATGGGCGCGCTCTCGCTCCACACGGCCGAAGGCGACATCACAATTCCCCGGAACCCCTGCGGGAATTCCGGCCGCCCGGCATTCCTGCTCGGCTTGTTCTCGAGATGCTTCCAGATCAGCATCAACAATAAGACCATCGCGCATCAGCAATTCGGGGCTGATGAACAACTGGTTGCCGGCAAAGGCGGAAGGGCTGGAATAGGGAGAATTGTTCAGGCCGGAAGAGGTCGGATGCAGGGGCAGAACTTGCCATAGGCTTAGGCCGGCGCCCGAGAGAAGGCGGATAAAGGCATGCGCTTCCGGGCCCAAGTCGCCGATCCCGTAGTTGGAGGGCAGGGAAGAAATATGCAAAAGTATGCCGCTCATCCTGGTTTTCATCGTAGCAAATCCTCGCTGGTATTCCCGGGTTCTCTTGCCGTCATGACGGCGGCATTGAGGCGCGGGCGTGTTCCGACGGTTCCCGATCGCAATGGTGCGCTTGTGGCAAGAGGGTAACGCTCCGGCTGGGGAGAACCGCCACCTGCCCCGCAGATAAAACCGCGCTATGCCGTGCCGTTACGGGGCGTCTTCACATCGTACTGGTTGATGACTCTATGCCGCTTGGAACTATGATCCCCCTCGTGAGGTTCGGGGCGGTGCCTTGGCCGCCGGGGCAAGCACGGGGGGATCTTTCAATACATTGCTGCTGCCCGGAGCTGTTTCACAGGCAAAATTTTTTGAGAACCAATCCCTAAAAATAGAATTGTATTTCCGGTGCGACTGCCTTGCGGGATAGTTCTTGTTCCACTTGTGCCCCAAGCAGGCTGAGAAAACCTTGCCACCAGGGCTTTTCCGGAGCCGGAGCTTCCACTAGTTCGGAAGACCGGGGAATGCCGCAGCGTTCGGCAAGGCGGGCAATGGCTGCTTCTTCATCGCCGAGGGCGTCGATAAGCCCGTATTCCAGAGCCTGCCTGCCGGTATACGCCTTGCCGTTGGCCAACGACAATACTTTTTCTTCGGGCATTTTGCGGTTTTCAACAATGACCGCGACAAACTGTTCCTGCATATCCCGGAGCAGACCTTCAAGATAGGCGCGCTGGTCTTCCGTCAGGCTTTCAAAGGGCGAACCGGCGTTTTTATACGGGCCTGTAGCCAGGGTTAGGGAGGAAACGCCGATTTTTTCCGCAAGCCCCTGCACATTGGTTAGTTGCAGCTTCACTCCGATGCTGCCGGTCAAGGTTGCAGGGTTGGCGAAAAGTTCTTGTCCGGCTACGGCAATGTAGTAGCCGCCCGAGGCCGCGGCTGTTCCCATAGAAACCACCACCGGCTTGACCGCCGCAAGCCGTTTTACGGCTTCATAGATTTCCTGAGCCGGAGCCACAGCCCCGCCGGGAGAATCAATGCGTAAAAGCACGCCCGCTATGGTTTCATCCTGTTGCAGGCTTTCGGCCCAACGCCGCGCGTCTCGTGAATCGGCAATAAAACCTTCAACGCGGAGAACGCCCAGCCTGGGGCCGGAGAAAAGGCCCCGTTGATCAGCATAGTCCAGAAATGCGCCGATGATCCGCCAGAGGATAAACAGCAGGAGGAGCAACAGCAGAATACAACTGAACGGCCGCCGTCGGTACAAGGGCAGGGGCCCGGAGGCGTATTGGTTAAGAGGATTGAATTGATTCATGGATGGTCCCGGGTTCAGGTTGTGGGGGTGGCGTGACCTTCCGCGTTGTTTTCATCTGCGGGAGCGTTTTCAACGCGGACCTTGCGGACCCGGTGCCTATCCATGGCCGCCACGGTGAAACGTTTGCCGCAAAGGGTGATGTGGTCGCCCACAGAGGGAATACGGCCCAATTCATCAATAATATGAGCGGCGATTATTTTGTTGACGTTAATATCAGGATCTGTGCAGACAATATCGGTATGGGCGGCCAGGTCATCAAGAGAAAGTTCCGCGGATATAACCAGGCTGCCATCCGGCTGGGGCAGAACCTCCGGGGCTTCATTATCAAACTCATCTTGGATATCGCCCACGATGACCTCCACCATATCTTCCATGGTGATGATTCCCTGCCAGGCCCCATATTCATCGACTACGACGCAAAATTGCTGCCGGGCTTCCTGCATCAGGCGCAAAATTTTATCCAGGTGAACGCTTTCATGGATATACAGCGGCTCACGGAGAAAATCGTTGATGGTGGCGCTGGCGTCATGGTGCAGCAGATCCTTGGTGTGGATAAAGCCAACAATGGTATCACGAACAGCGTCGTAGACAGGGAAACGGGTGTGGCCGCTTTCCCTGGCTTTTTTTACGATGGCGTCCATGCTTTCATCCAGATTGATGGCTATTACGTCACTGCGGTGCAGCATGATATCTTTAGCGCTCTTATTATAGAAACTGAAAATATTGCTGAGCATCCGGCCTTCGGATTCTTCGAGCGTTCCGCCCCGACGGGAATCGACGATCAGCATATGCAGTTCTTCCGGAGAATGACTTTGTTCGGCTTCTGAAGCGGCGTTAAACCCGGCCAGATGGAGGAGGCCGTTGGAAATACCGTTCATGATGCTGACGATCGGATACCAGATAATATAAAAGACCCGCATAGGGGCGGCCAGAAGAAGCACGGTAGCTTCGGCTTTTTGAATGGATATAGATTTGGGCAGCAGTTCGCCGCAGACAACATGCAGAAAGGTGATGATCGTAAAGCCGATGGCGACCGAGAGCGAACTGATGAGCGCGGGGCTGGAAATGGATAGCCACTGGAAGAGCGGAGTCAGTAAATGCGCTACGGCGGGTTCCCCAAGCCAGCCGAGCCCCAGGCTGGCCAGGGTGATGCCGAGCTGGCAGACAGAGAGATAGGCATCTAAGTGATGCACGCCGAAAAGGGCTAACTTGGCTTTTTTGTTATCCCGTTGGGCCAGGAGTTCCAACTGGGTTCTACGGACCTTGACGAAGGAAAATTCCGCTGCAACAAAAAGGCCGTTGAGTAGGACCAGCAACAGGGCCAAAGCGAGCATTCCGATATTATACACGGTTATACTCCGAGGATGGTCTCGTTATGGAATAAAGGGTATTCATACTCCTATTCTGCCGTAATATCCACTGAAATACTACTAAAATATTAAAATATGCAGTTCCTTTCCAAAGTGGGCTTCCGTTGAGGCATAGTGTCCAGCCCCACTTGGGGGCATACTGTCAGAAGCCCGGGCGTATTCCCTTACCACCAAGGAAGGGGCACCTCCCTTTATAGTAGGTATACCTCCTCGCTAGGGAAGAATCTTGTTTCACGTGAAACAAGACCGTTGACTATACCTTATAATATTCTCTGTACCAGGATACGAATTTGGGTATGCCTTCCTCTATGGGCATCGTGGGGGTAAACCCTACCGCTTGGTTTAGAGATGAAATATCGGCATAGGTAGCGTAAACATCGCCCGGCTGCATCGGGAGGTTATCGCGTATGGCTTTTTTCCCCAGGCTCTCTTCCAATACGGAAATGAAGTGATCCAGGCGAACTGGCTTATTATTGCCGATATTGTAAATGCGCCACGGGGCGGGGCTTTCTGCCGGGGAGAGAGGGAAGGCCTCTGCCTCGAATTTTTTTTCGGGGATATGCGGCATAACACGCAGCACACCCTCAACAATATCGTCGATGTATGTAAAATCCCGTTCCATACGTCCATTGTTGAAAACCTTGATCGGCCGGCCTTCTAAAATAGCTTTGGTAAACAGAAATAAAGCCATGTCCGGCCGGCCCCAAGGACCGTAAACCGTGAAAAAGCGCAATCCCGTGCAGGGCAAGCCATAGAGATGGCTGTATGCGTGGGCCATCAGCTCATTACTTTTTTTCGTCGCGCCGTAAAGACTTACAGGATGATCAACAGGATCCTGTTCGGAAAAGGGCATTTTTGTATTTAAGCCATAAACTGAACTGGAAGAAGCATAGATAAGATGGTCTACCTTGCTTTCACGGCATCCCTCCAGAACATTGAGGAAACCATTGAGATTGGATTTGCCGTAGGCGCGGGGGTGCTCGATACTATAGCGAACCCCCGCCTGGGCAGCCAGATGCACAACATGGCTGAAAGATTGCTTGGAAAACAGGTTTTCCATAGAAAGGTCATCGGCAAGATCAGTCAAAGAAAAAGTAAAGTTGGCGAAGCCTCGGAGTATTTCCAGACGGCTCTGTTTCAAGGAAACATCATAGTAATCATTAAGATTATCCAGCCCGACGACGCTATGCCCCTTCTCAAGAAGGCGTAGGGAAAGGTGAAAGCCAATGAATCCGGCGGCGCCGGTGACGAGAACATGCATGAGAATTCCCGGTTTTTGGTTTAGGTTGTTATGGGAATATTCCCCTGCCTCGCCGTGGCTTCGTTATAGTTCGAGGCGCCGAGAGCCCCTCGAAAACGGTTGCCAAGGATAAGAGACAGTATAGGCTTTAGGTTAACACTGTATGTATACCATAGTACCATAAGAGTTCTTCAAGGCAAAGCCCGCCTTCCCCGCCGTAGCCGAAAAGCTTTCTTTCAGCGAGAGGAGCGGAGCGCTTTTGGGTAATCTCGTTCCCCAGGTGTGATCGCGATTGCTCAACGTTGAAAAAAGATATGCCGGAGAGGAAGGAGCATTACCGTATTCCCTCACGTTTCTTATACGCATGTTGAGGTATGCTTCCTTGTTTTTTCATACTGCCCGGGGGGGCTGGGGAACAGAAAAACAACGGGGGAAAGTATTTTTTTATCCGACAATGTCCCTATGGGCTGGGGCAAAACCGGCGTGCCGACAGAGGGCATTTGTAGGGGCATTTGTCTCTTTTGGCTTTTTTATGAAATGGGGAATTGTTTCCGCTATCCGCGACCTGCTTGCATGAGGGGGGGCTCTTGCTACCGAGCTATTTTTCCCGGAAGCCTTGGGTAGAAAGAGCAGAGCTCAGGGGGGGGACCATGAAGCCTTCGTCTGTTTTTAGCGTTGTTTTCTTTGCCAGGGGGAACTATGCGGCGCTGCGCGGACAGCGTGGTTTTCAAAACAGTTCTCGGAGGCCTTTATAGAAGGAAATCCAGAGAGGAGAGGAGGAACGAAATAGTTACCTGGCGCTGTTCCTGATCGGCTATCAGCGCTTCCAAGGATGGGATATGAAGAACGATCCGCCCCTGGGTAATATATTGTTGGAATAACGGTTGGAGCTGAAACCCCGCGTCGGTTATGCCTTGTTCACCGAGGAACAGGATTGCCCGTGGCCCTAAACGGTGTAGGCCTGCCTGGAAAACCTCGGGCAAGGGGGTTAGGGGCGAGTGACGTTCCGGCAGAGGAACGGCCGTTGGCCAAAATGTGCTGCTGCCGGAAGGCAGATGAAGCGCCGCAAGCAGCGAACGGAAAAAGTCGCCCCGCCCCGGGCTGCCTAAACCGGCCAGATCCAGGCCGAGTTCATGATACGTCCAGACCAACGGGGCCGGGCGGGTTTTGGCAAAGGCCTGCCGCCAGGGCGCGGGCCAAGTCTCGAAGGATGGCAGGGGAACAGGGGGTATTCCTGAGCGCTTTGGGGGGCGGGTAACGGCAGTTTCTCGAGGCGCCGTTTTTGCGGCTGTTCCTTTTGGCTCCAGGCCGGAACGGGCCGTGGGCGCAACTGGCGGCGCAGCAGGAGAGGAGGTTTGGTTTTCGCAATGGGGGGCAGAGTACCGCTCAGCCAAGAAAGAAGAGGGTGAAGCCGTTTCAGAAGCCGGGGCGCTGGGGGAGCCTGCCCCCAGCGCGGTGAGCAGGGTTGCGTTTGAAAGAGGCTCAGGCAACAGCAGCGCGGCTACCCCTGCATTGCGCCAGGGGCGGAGTTCTTCGCGTAAGGTTATAGTGCGCAGAGCCATGTCAGTATTCTCCAGGCAAGATCCGGCTTGGATAGCTCGGGTAGGTAGTCGGATCGGCCTTGTGCATCGGCGATGAAAACGGAATTGGTTGCGGCGCCGAAACCGGAACCGGGTTCATTGACCAGATTGCCTACCAGCATATCAGCATGTTTTGCTGAAAGTTTGCGTCGAACTTCCTGTTCTAGGTTGCCTGTTTCAGCGGCGAACCCTACGACTTTTTGGTGTGGCTTTTTTGCCCTGCCCAGAGAGTGCAGGATATCAGGGTTGGGAGTCAACCTAAGTGTCAGGTTTTCGGCGCTTCCTTTTTTGAATTTATGCTCGCCGAGAGGTATGGGGGCAAAGTCGGCAACAGCCGCAGTGAATATGCCTGTATCCATGGTTGGCCAGAGATCGTTGGCCATGCTGTACATTTCTTTGGCTGAAAGAACATCATGCCTGGCGATGCCTCGCGGCAGCCAGGGGGCTCCGGGGCCGCAAAGAGCATGCACTGTGGCCCCGCGTAAAAAGGCCGCCACCGCAAGAGATGCGCCCATGAGCCCGGTGGAGGGATTACTCCAGAACCGGACAGGGTCCCAAAATTCCCGCGTTGGTCCAAGGGTGACCATAACGTGGACCCCGGAAAAATCTTGCGGAGAAAGCGCTTTCAGTACCGCGGCATAGATTTCATGAGGTTTTGCAAGACGCCCTGCGCCTTCTTCTCGGCAGGCTACCCGTCCGGAATCAGGCTCCACCAGAATATGGCCGCGTTTTTGTAATATTTCCCAATTTTTACGGGTGGCAGGGTTGCTCCACATGCGTGGATTCATGGCTGGCGCGATAACCAGCGGGCCTGGAAAGGCCAGGGCCTGGCAGGAAAGAATTTCATCAGCCAAACCGTGAGCCAACCGCGCCATGGTTGAGGCGCTGGCAGCTACAATAACAAAGGCATCGGCGGAAGCGCCCGGAGAAAGGTGGGGAAAAATATCTCTATCCAGAGAATCGTTTTCCCCACCCGCGTACAGGGTGGTATAAACGGGAGAAGCGCCAAGGGCCTCAAAGGCCAGCGGCGTTAAAAACTGCCTGGCGGCAGCAGTCATGGTTACGCCCGAGGTAATGCCCGCATCGCTCCAGCGCCTCAAGAGATCCAGCGCCTTGTAACTGGCAATGGAGCCGCACACGCCGATATGCAGACGCTTTCCTGAAAAAACAGTAAAACGCAGTTGCTCATCCATGGTATATCCTTGCCGGGAAGATAAGGCGTTTCGGCTGTATGAGAGGGCATACGGAGCCGGCCCCGCCGGAATCGGTTAAACAGTATCATGCCGCGTTTGCTGTATGGCGTGCTTTCTTTGGTCTGTAGCCGAATAACTACCGTGGCATTGTTGGTTCCCGGTACGCAATGACTTTAGCAAAAAGCAAGACAATGCGCCAGCGCAAGAGGCATTGGGGTTGGGAGGGAGTCGAGAGATGGGGGGCGCCGTCCAACGACCGCCGGGGAGATGAAGGTATCCTCCCTCATTGCTGGTTTGCCCACAGCGCCGGACGTTCTTTCAAAAGGCTAGGGGGAATCATTCCCCCAGACGAGGGGAGGGCGAGTAGCCCCACACTGTTCCCCTTTCCTTATCAGCAGGCATTCTTTTTGGCGGATGCCCTATGCTTCCCTTGCTTCTCTCTTCCTTGCCAGAGAGACTATATGCTCTGCCGTAACGCCTGATAGGGAAGGCGCCTCAATATATTGCTGCAGCCAAGAGGCTTTCTTCTTCCCCTGGTAATGGTATTCGGAAAAAACAAAGAGGCGTATAGAAAATATATCTTTTTTTGATGTTCTCTTTTTCTCAACTGGGGAAATATTTCAGTATGGCAACAAAATATATTGAAAAATTGTTCCCGGCCTTCACAAGGCGGAGAGATAAAAATTGTATTTGGCTGGAGCGGATATCGTTTTCGTGAGGGGAAGTGCCAGACATTTACTCTAAATATACTCTATACTCTGATTATATTATTTATAATGATGCGCTCTGTAAAAGAATATTCTATAAAAGGATATCGTGTAAAGGTATGGTATGGAGTAGGAGGAATGAGCCACTCCGGAAGATGCTTCTTGAAACAAGGAGAGATGAGCAGCTTGGGAGAGGCAGGATTTCGAGTACCATGTATTGGACCTATAGAGTAAGGATAGAATAGAAGGGTAAGGATAAGGTTTTACCGGCAAGGCGAACCTATCGACAGACCGCGCAGGGTTTCATCCGGCGGAGAGAGAGGCAGAGCCCATGGCGAGGAGCGCCCACGTCTGGTTTTTTGGAACGCGTTCTTTTCAGTAGAAACAGGCTACCGTATTGACGTGCAAAAAATAGTCACGTAGGTAATCCTCATCAATCGGATGGAATGTTTCACGTGAAACATGCGGCTGTCACTCTCAGGGACCAAGGGGGCACCTCGTGGCAAGAATTATTGCTATTGCGAATCAAAAAGGTGGAGTAGGCAAAACAACTACTTCGATTAACTTGGCAGCCTCGCTCTCGATCATGGAAAAAAAGGTATTGCTGGTAGATTGTGATCCTCAGGCTAACTCCACAAGTGGCTTTGGGGTAGAGTTGGATGGTTGCTCCAGCAATTTGTATACGGTGTTTTTTCACCCGGATTCTGTTCGCAATGCCCTGCGGGTAATCCATGATCCTTATCTCTCGCTGTTGCCGGCTTCTACTGATCTGGTAGCTGTGGAGTTGGAGCTTGTTGATAAAATAGGAAGAGAATATTTTCTGGGTGATTTGCTGAAGCCCTTGGAAGATGATTTTGATTATATTATTCTTGATTGTCCGCCATCCCTCGGGCTCATTACGCTCAATGCCCTGTGCGCGGCGCGCGAGCTGCTTATCCCTTTGCAGTGCGAGTTCTTTGCTTTGGAAGGTATTGTAAAGCTGTTGCAGACCTTTGATCTAGTTAAAAAAAGACTTAATCTCGGCCTCTCGCTGCTGGGGGTTGTTCTCACTATGTACGACGTGCGTAATAAGATTTCTCGGCAGGTTAAGAACGAGGTCCGCAAGTGTTTTCCGGACCATCTTTTTGAAACTGTTGTGCCGAGGAATGTGCGTCTTTCGGAAGCCCCAAGTCACGGAAAATCGATTATCCATTACGATATCAAATCCAAGGGGGCAGAGGCCTATCTGGCGTTAGCCAAAGAAGTTGTTTTGCGGCGGCCGCGGAAAGAGGCCCATCCCGAATGAGCCCGGCAGATGCCGTGGCAGAGCTGATAGCCCGTATCATTCCGGCCTTGTGAAGCAGTGGCTTGCTAGGCCCGCGGGATATTCCTCCTCAGGAAATCCCGTTTCAGCCCTTATTGAGGGAACCATCACGCCCTGGAATGGTGGGGTTTGAACTGGAGGAAAAGCAGTATGGCAACCGGACAGCGTGGCCTGGGAAGGGGGCTGGATGCCCTGATTAAAAGCGGCAGGGATGTGAGCAGCTCATCAACGGAAGTCCGTAAACTTCCCGTGGCTTCCTTAACCCCCAATCCACACCAGCCGCGCCGCCATTTCGCGGATGTTCAGTTGGATGAGCTGGCGCAATCCATCAAAAGTCAAGGGGTGTTGCAGCCGATATTGGTGCGGCCCCTACCCGGAACAGAGGCTGAACAGTATGAAATTGTAGCCGGAGAACGCCGCTGGCGCGCGGCCCAAAAAGCCGGGTTGACCGAAGTGCCGGTTGTGGTGCGTGAGCTCAACGATCGGGAAACGCTGGTTCTGGCGCTCTTGGAAAACTTGCAGCGCGAGGATCTCAACCCCATGGAAGAAGCCCGAGGCATGGCCCGGCTCAAGGAAGAGTTCGGCATGAGTCAGGAGGATCTCGCGCAAAAGCTCTGCAAAAGCCGATCGGCCATCGCAAACACCATGCGTCTGCTTTCTTTGCCCTCCGAGGCTGCCGATGATCTGGCCGCGGGTCGTATTTCCGCGGGGCATGCCAGGGCCCTGTTGGCTGTTGCCGATCATGAGGCGCAGCAGGCTTTGCGGCTTCGCATCCTTCATGAGCATCTTTCGGTACGCGAAGCCGAGGCCCTGGCCGGAAGCTGGAAAGAGACGGGCGAATTGCCGGTTGCTTCGGAAGAGGCGCCTTCAGAATCCCGGGCCGCGAAGCATGATGCCGTGCCGGTTAAAGCGGCCGCCTCGGAATCGATGTTTCTTACCGATATCCAAAGCTTGCTCAGCAGCCGTCTGGAGGTGCCGGTCCGTATCAGCGGTAGGGAAACCAAGGGAAAAATAAGCTTCAGCTATAATTCCCGGCAGGAGCTTGATGCCCTTCTTGCCCGCATGGGAATGGAGAGATGCTCATGAAAGAGATAACCTATGCTTGGAATTTTCAGCGCATGCAGGATGCCGTAAGCCGTCTTAAGGATGCATCCGTGCTCATTCTCGGCGATATTATGTTGGATGAGTACTTGTTCGGCGATGCCGACAGGATTTCTCCGGAAGCGCCTATCCCCGTGGTCCACGTTCAGGAAACCAAAACGCTGGTCGGGGGAGCGGGTAACGTTGCCCGCAACGTCCGTTCCCTGGGCGGGGCTGTTCGGCTCATCGGGCTCTGCGGTCGCGATGAAAAGGGGCTGCTGCTGGAATCGCTGATTAGGGAAGGGGGCATAGATGCCTGTCTGCATCGCTCCGAAGCCAGGCCGACAACGGTTAAAACCCGTATTCTGGCGCGCCAGCAACAAATGCTCCGAGTAGACCGGGAGACCTGCCAGCCGATCCGCGGCAAGGAGCTTGATCGTCTTCTTGAACTTTTGGCTGAGGCTTTGCCCGGACAGAGCGTTCTGATTGTTTCCGATTATAACAAGGGCCTTGTCAGCCACGAATTGATGGAGAAGCTCCGGCAGCTCTGCGCTAGACAGGCGCGGCCGCCTCGTATTCTTGTTGATCCCAAGGTGCCGAACTTTGCTTATTATAGCGGGGTGGATTTGCTTACCCCCAATGCTCTGGAAACCAGCCAGGGAGCAGGGCTCCCCGTCGGTACGCCGGAAGAAATTTTGAAAGCCGGTCGGGCCCTATTCCAGCGTCTGCACTGCCGTCATCTCCTGACAACCTTGGGGGCTCAGGGGATGGCGGTTTTCAGGTCGGCGGAGGAAATCTGGCATATCCCGACCTTTGCCCGTGAAGTATACGATGTTACCGGAGCCGGCGATACGGTTATAGCGGTTACGGCCTTGGCGCTGGCTGCGGGCTTGGATTTATTGGACGCCTGCTTGCTGGCTAATTATGCAGCCGGCATCGTTGTCGGCGAAGTCGGAGCCGCGACGGTGGAGCCGGATGCCCTGCGGGAGAGCATGCGCTCTCTGCCGAATCCGCAGGTTGTTCGCTGGGCCTAACCGGCGCGGAACACAGACTGAAAAATTGCTGCGGGAACCACGATGAAGCTCGCTGTTGCGGTGAGCGGGGGGACAGACAGTTTTTATGCCCTGGCTTCTCTTAAGGAACAGGGTAAAGATCTTCTGGCTCTACACGCCGTTTTTTTACCGGAGTATTCCCGGCCGCCGGGCTACCCGGAGATGCTGGCCGCGCTGGAAAAAACCTGCGCTGCGCTTTCGGTGCCGCTGCAGGTCGTCGATCTTTCGGAGCGTTTCGCCTCCCGTATCATTGAGCCGTTTATCCGGGCCTACGCCGAAGGAAAAACCCCTAATCCCTGCGCGGCCTGCAATGCAGCGATGAAGTTCGGCTTGCTCCTGGATGCGGCGGAGGGCATGGGGGCGCAAGCCCTGGTCACCGGCCATTACGTCCGTCTGATCCACGACGCAGAGCAGAACTCTCCGGGGTTGTACAGCGGCCTGGATCCCCTTAAGGATCAAAGCTACTTTTTAGCGATGACGCCTCTGCAGCGGCTTTCCGGAGCCTGTTTTCCCCTGGGTGGGCTTTTGAAAAGCGAAATACGGCAATGGCTCGCCCAACGTTCTTTGCAACCCCCTGCGCCTGGGGAAAGTCAGGAAGTTTGCTTTATTCCCGGCGATGATTATCGGGCCTTTCTTGCCGCTATGGCGGAACGGCTCGGGATTAGCTTGCCCGGGCCGGGAGAGGCCGTTCTTGAGGATGGCACACCTATCGGGCAGCACCAAGGGCTGTGGCGTTATACTGAAGGGCAGCGCCGGGGATTGGGGCTGCCCTGGAAAGAACCGCTGTATGTTCTGCGCAAGGAACGCGCGGGCAACCGGCTGGTTGTCGGTCCGGCGGAGCGTCTCGGCAGCCCCGGGTTTTGTTGCGCAACGTTGAATATCCTCGTGCCCCCTACTGCTTGGCCCGATGAACTGTTGGTCAGAACCCGCTACCGGCAGGCTCCCTGCCCTGTAGTTGTCCGTTTTGAGAAGGAGCGGGTTGTTTTTGAGCCGGTACACCCGGGCGGTCCTTATTCGCCCGGCCAGGTCGCTGCGCTATACGGGCGAGAACACGGCAAAGACAGCCTGCGGGTTCTGGCCGGGGGGATTATTGTCTCTTCCTGGCCGTAAGCGTGTTTTTCAGGGCTTGGGCTGCTTTGGTTGTTTGCTCTTATGCAGGGGAAAATGGTGTATTCCGGCTGCGGATTCTATGATTCCGCCCCTTTCATAAACAGTTTTTCCCCTGAGCTATGATCAGTAATGCTCCTCACGGCAACAGATCCTGAGAAATTTTTTCTCCCTCTGCCGGAATGCCTCCGGGCGCAAGAGGGGGCGGGCGGGGCTTTTTTCCCCTCGGCAGGACGCCGGAGGCCTGTTCACAGATGCCCTGAAAAGAGATATGCTCCTCTACCATGATTAAAGCAACGCACCTGTCCTATACCTTCGGCTCCTACTGGGCCTTGAAGGATATTACTTTCACCCTGGGCAAGGGCGAATTCCTGTTCCTTTCCGGTCCCTCCGGCGCGGGCAAAAGCACGCTGCTGAAATTGCTCTATTCAGGCTTGCCGTTGCAGCGCGGGGATGTTTGGATCGCCGGCTTTTCCTTGAATTCCTTGAAAAATTCTCAAATTCCTCTGCTGCGCCGTCAGGTGAGCGTGGTTTTTCAAGATTTTAAGATCATGCCGAACCGGAGCGTGCGGGATAATATTGCCCTGCCGCTGGAGATCAGGGGGCTTGCGCCTCTCCATATCGAACGCCGGGTCAAGGCGGTGGCCAAGGCCCTGAAGATTGAGGAAAAATTAAAAAATTGTTGCGGTTCTCTTTCCGGCGGAGAGCAGCAGCGCGTTGCCGTGGCTCGTTCTTTTGTGGTGAACCCCCAAGTGCTGTTGGCCGATGAGCCTACAGGCAATCTTGATCCGGATCTTTCTCTTCGGCTTATGGATCTGTTTATGCAGTTTCAATCCTACGGCACAACGGTGATTTTCGCCACTCACAGCCATGAACTTTTGAAACGCCATCCATCCGCCCGGCTGATGCGGATAGAGCAGGGGATGGTTACCTATGCCAGCTGGCCCGGCGCTTTGCTGTACCGGAGAGCTGATATGGATATGGGAGGCGTGACATGACCTGCGTCACCATAGGGAGGAACGCATGGTCAGAGTGATTCTCCGGCTCATGGGGCAAGGCATCCGTGATCTCAGGTTGAACCCTTGGGCCCAGGTGCTGACCTTGGCGGCGGTTACCTTGGTGGCATTTTTGGCAGGGCTTTTTCTTATGGCCCTGGTCACATTGCACCACCAATTGGGAACCGTGCGAGGAGAAACGGTTTTCCAGGTCTACTGGCGGCCGGGAACAGATCTGAACGCCATCCATGAACAATGGAAAGAGGTACAGCACGCGCCGGGCTTTGAGCGGATTATTACCTATACTCCGGAACAGGCCCTGGAAGCCCTTGGAAAAGGGATGGGCAGGCGGAACATGGCCGATGAGTTTCCTTTTTTGAGTGAAGAAAGCCCGCTCCCAGCAACAGCCCTAATTACCTTTGCTCCAAAAGATACCGATATTGAAGCCTGGCTCGCCGAACTCTCCCGTTACCTCAAGGAACTCCCCGGCGTGGAGAGAATTGCCGCAACCCCGCTTAGGGATGAACTCGGTCAGGCGTGGCGAAAAGCCAGCCGTTATGTTATGTGGCCGACCATCGCCTTTCTCTGCCTTGTTTTGGCTCTGGTCGTCGGCAACACTGTCCGGCTTTCGCTCATTGCCAGAACCCAAGAAGTGGAGATCCTTAAGCTGGTCGGCGCCTTCAATTGGTATATCCGTCTGCCGCTTCTTGTCGGCGGAGCCGTCATCGGGCTTTTGGGCGGGGGCTTCGCCTTGGTCATGCTGCATTTCATGCACATGCAGATCAGGAATATCCTGAATTTTCCGCCACTCTTAATGGAAATCCAATTCCTCCCCCTCGAGCTGGCCTGCCTGCTCCTTGCCGTGCCTGCCCTGATGGGCGTGATCGGCAGTTGGGTTGCTGTGCGTAAGTAACCCCGCAATGCCTCCGGCCGGAGCGTTGCCCCGGATCCCACCATAGGGATGGATCATTTCGCAGGAGCGCGAAAGGGGATACAGGAACATCGTTCTTGTGCCCCGTAGGGGCGAGGCCCAGGACGGCCCGAGTCAATGATTCCCCCTGGCCCCCCCCACCACGGGAGACCTTTTGCTCGCCCGCGGCGTAGGATGGAAGAATACCCTTCCTGTTTTCCGTAGGGAGATCCGGCACAGCCCGCGTTACTTCTTTCCCCGGCCTCCCCTTCCGCGAGAGCGCAAACGCTCTCGCGGAAGGGGAGGCCGGGAGCTTCGTTCTCTGCCCTGTAAAGACGGGCGGCCCGGTCAACCATTTTCCCTAAGACGCTTCTTGGTAGAGGATTGTTTTTTCCCGTGGCATAAACACAGGAATATTGTTCCTCTGCTAAGGGAGGATCGAGCAATCATGTTTATGGATATCCATGGGGAAGGCGAAGAGTGGAACGCTCCGGCAAGCCGGGATGGCAGAAGCCTTTCCCGGCAGCCGGAGGGAGGAAATACGTTTTCAGGCTTTATGGTTAATTCGGGTTTTCCCTCTGG
Organism: uncultured Desulfovibrionaceae bacterium; assembly: GCA_949741925.1. Classification (GTDB taxonomy): domain Bacteria; phylum Desulfobacterota; class Desulfovibrionia; order Desulfovibrionales; family Desulfovibrionaceae; genus JAJDHY01. Next base: position 30,957 of record CATJOY010000054.1, read on the forward strand.
GAGGCCGCTAAAAGGCCCATTAAGATGGCCCCGGCTTGGGCGACGCCGAGGGAATCAAAGGTTCCGGCCAAAGGAATGCGGAGAAGATGGCTGCAACGTTTGGCTATGCCGGGCCGCAGGCCGGATTCTTCACTCCCCAGCACCAGCACGGCAGGAAATTCAGGAGAGAAGGTAAAGGCATTGGTCGGGGGGAGGGCGTCTTCCTGCCGGGAGGATGCGCCGTAAATGGCAAACCCGGCTTCACAGGCGGCATCAAGGGCCTGACCGAGATTGGCGGCTTTAACAATGGCGAGTTGCTCCAGCGCTCCGGCCGAAGCCTTGGCAGCAGCTCCCCCCAGATACACGCCGTTGTGCCGGGGCAGGATAATGCCCGCCCCGCCAAGGGCGTACAGCGTCCGGGCCAGGGCTCCGGCATTGCCCGGGTCTTGCACCTGGTCCAGGGCAAGGAGCAGAGGCAGCGGCGCTGTTCGGGCCGCTGCCAGAGCGGAGGGCAGATCCGTAAACCCGGCAGGATACAGCCGCGCAATAACGCCCTGATGCCGTCCAGGCCAGAGACGATGCAAAAAATCCTCATCCACCAACGAGAAACGGATCCCCCCGGCCCGGCAGAGATCAAGGATGCGGTCTGTTTCCGCGCCTCGCCTGCTCTTACGGAGGAAAACCGCGTCAATGCGCGAAGGAGCGCGCTCCAGCAGTTCCAGCACCGGTTTGATGCCCGGTTGCAGGGCCACTTGATCCGAAGAGGCAGCAAGGGGATCAGCAGTATCTTGAACCGGAAGAGTTGCCTCAGGCGCAGAGGGGCGAAGTATTTTTTTCAGGTATTTTTTGGGGGCTCCGGGAGCGGCAAGAGAGGTCTCCTCAGGCTGGGGAGAAGGTTCCTTTGCGCTACTCTTTCTAGACTTTTTCTTGAAAATATCCGGGCCTTCGCCGCCGGGCTGCGCGGCTCTGGAAGGCGCGGGAGAGGGGAAACGTCGTTCATTCATGGTCGTTCCGGCTTGCCTGGTAGGCAATGATAGGATATGCAAAAGAAACGTACGAGATAGTCACCCCCGCTTCAGAATGTGTTTCCGAAACGGGCCGCTTTACGCTCCCGTTGCTTTCCAGGGCTGGAAGAGTTCCGGGAGCGCCGTACTCGTGTACGCCCAAGTTCTTCCCAATGCAAGACCGGCGGATGCACATCCGTTTATGGAACCACCATGTCCCGTATCCATCGAATATTTTCCATCAAGCGTTTGAGGCCCCGATTACTGCTCCTTACACTTGCCGTATCGCTCCCGATTTTTATTGGAGGCTGCGGCAAAAATCCGCCCGGCCCGGAATCTCCGACCCTTGCGGCCGAGTACCCCACGGATGCCCCCGAAGAAACCGTGGATGAACCGTATCTTCCGCTGGATGACGGTATTCCCCTCTCTGCGGCGGAACTTGCGGCCTTTAACAGCACAGGCATATTGGATGCCAAGCTCACGGCCGCTGAAAAACGTCAGGTGGAGCTGCACTTCAAGCTGTATGTGCATACCAGCCGCCGGACCATGGAGCGCTTTTTGCTTCGCAGTGAACCGTATCTGCCCTATGTTGTTCATGTGCTGAAATCCCGTGGCCTGCCTGAGGAAATCGCCTATCTGGCCTTTGTTGAGAGCGGTTTCAACCCCAACGCGGTTTCCCGCGCGGGAGCGGGCGGCATGTGGCAGTTCATGCCTTTTACCGGAAAAAAATACGGCCTGGCGCAAGACCGATGGATTGATGAGCGGCGGGATCCTTTTAAAGCTACCGAAGCCGCGGCCAGTTATCTTTTGGCGCTGCACGATATGTTTGATGATTGGCTTTTGGCCGTGGCCGCTTACAACGCCGGGGAGGGCAAAATTGGTCGGGCCCTCAAGGGCACCCAAGCTACAAGCTTTTTCGAGATTTGCGATAAAAACCATCTGTTGGATGAAAAGGCGCAGCTTCGGGATGAAACACAGCAGTACGTGCCGCGCCTTCTGGCCTTTACCAAAATCATGCGCAATTTGGAACAACTCGGCTTTCAGCGGCCGGATCCGCGTAAGGCCTTGAGTTTTGCCACTGTGGATATGCCTGCCGGAGTGGATCTCCAAGATTTTTGCCGCAGCCTGGGTATCAACTGGGCTCGGTTCACCTCCTTGAACCCGGCATACCGTCGCTTTATCAGCCCGCCCCACCGGGCCAGCCGGGCCTATGTACCCCTGGATAAAGAAAAAGAAGCCCTGGCTTGGCTCGCCCGGCCCGAGGCTTCCCTCTACGCGGGCTGGAAAGACTATAAAGTTCGCCGCGGGGAATCCATAAATTCTATCAGCAAGCGCCACGGCATTTCCGTAGCCTTACTGCGCCAGATTAACGGCAAGAAATCCAATTCCTTGAAAACCGGAGAGTTTATCTTAGTGCCGGGGTCTTCTCGCATCGCCAAGGCTACCCTGGCCAAACTGCCGCCCTCTAAGGCCAACCTTGCCGGGAGTGGCACGAACGAATACGGGAAAGGTGAAAAGCATATCATTGCCGGCGGGGACACCCTGTTTGAGTTAGCTTCTCGGTGGGGAACAAGCCTTGACGCCGTGTGTGAAGTTAACGGCATTGATCCTGCGGCAACCCTGCGCGTCGGGCAGGCGGTGTACCGTCCTGTTCTCAAAAAGCGGAATACTTCGGCTGTCGCTGCTGCCGAACCCGCTCGCGCGGTCAGTCTGGTTTCCGAGGCTCGAGCGAGCCAAAGCCGGGCTTCCCAAAGCGCTCCGCGCTCGAAACAGTCTGCGCGGCGGGCTTCCGGAACCGGCACAGTGGTAGTGCGTCAGGGAGATACCTTGTATTCCTTAGCTCGCGCTCATGATCTCAGCGTGGCGAATTTGCGGGCCTTCAATAATCTTGGGGCATCCACAACCCTGCGGGTGGGCCAGGTGCTTCGGTTAACCCCTCCCTCAGTCAGCGTTGCAGACGCGGGCAACGGACCTGTCAGTGATGCCGGCGGCGCTAAGGTGACGCGGGTAAAGCGTGGCGATACCCTCTATTCCTTGGCCCGGGCCCACAACACCACTGTGAACGTTCTTGCCAAACTGAACGGCATCAGCGCCAAGGCGGTGTTGCGGCCGGGCCAGAAGCTGCGGTTGCCTTGAGAGAATCGCGCTGATTCGCCTTGCGCGCGCCCGGGTTCCCCCGGGCGCTTTTTTTGCGGCTTTAGTCGGTTGAAGAGGATAGCGAGCGAAACAGAGAACCACCGGGGGACTGCTTCAGTTGGTCAGAAAGGGGATTCTTCCGCCTGCGCAAACGCCCCCGGACGGCCTCTTTCATCCCCCCGTACCTGCTTTTTTTGTTACGGATAGCGGTACATGCCGTAAGGGCAACGATTCAGTATCCATTGGTATGAAAAATATAGCTTCTTGTTCTTATCAGTGGCTTTCTACTCGGGGCAATGCTCTTTTTCAGAACTCAGAAATAAAAAATGAGCGTTCGGGGCTCCTTTGATTGCAAAATGGAGGAACGATATTCCTGTGTCTCAATTTCGCGGGAGAGGAAATAGCCCCTGCCCGGGGCTCTAGGGGGAATGATTGCCTCGGCCCCTCATGGCCTGCGCCTTTCCGGGACGCGGGAACTACGTCATATCACGAGAGAGCAAGAGAGGGGGCAGGGAAAATTATTCCCCCTAGTGGGGACCGGGGCGTTACCCCATCTGCCGGAAGCATTCAATGGATACAGTTCCCTTTTGCCGGATGAAGGTGTATAGTACAGTTATGTCTCCGGTTTTCCCCCCCGATTCCGATCCGTTTTCACCTGTTGTTCCTCCGGACAAACGTGACGCGGCCATCGGCGGCGAGCCGCAATGTTTTGAGGGCGAATGCCCTTCGGCATATCCTGGGGAGCCTGTACAGGCCTCTTGCAAGAGCCTTCTTGGTTCCGGAATCTATTCCGCAACTACAGTTGCGGAATATGTTGAAGCGCTTCTGGCAACGCCGCGTTTTTGCAGGCAGGTTACGCACCATCGGGTTTTGGAGGCGGTCTCCCCTGAATACGGCGAGCCCGGGCGCCCCTGGAACGCTGCTATGCGCACGGTGCTTGATGCCGCTTCCGTACGTTCTTTGTATGCGCATCAATCGCTTGCCGTTGATCTTGTACGGGCAGGCAAAGATATCGTCGTTGCTACACCTACGGCAAGCGGTAAATCTTTTACCTATAATTTACCGGTCATTGAACGATTTGTGGCAGATCCGGAGGCAACGGCTCTCTACATTTTCCCCTTAAAGGCCTTGGCCCAAGATCAGCTCAACGCCTTTCGTGCTCTCACGGCTCACTGGCCTCAGGATGCCCGCCCCAAAGCGGCAATTTATGATGGGGATACCACAGGCCATTTCCGGAAAAAGATCCGCAACGCGCCGCCCCAGGTGCTGATCACCAACCCCGAAATGCTGCATTTGGGCATTCTGCCGTTCCATGAAAAATGGGCTACTTTTTTGGCCTCGCTCAGCACGGTTGTTGTGGATGAGGTCCACACCTATAGAGGGATTCTTGGAGCCCATGTGGCCCAACTGTTCCGGCGTTTGGAACGAATTGCGGCGCTCTATGGCGCGCGGCCCGGTTTTATTGCCTGTTCCGCCACCATCGGGAACCCGGCGGAGCTGGTAAACAACCTGACCGGCCGTAGAGCCGAACCCATTTTGCAAAGTGGTTCGCCTCAGGGCAGGCGGCATTTTGTTTTTATCAATCCCGAAGAGAGCCCGGCCACCACCGCCATTCATCTTTTGCGGGCCGCTTTGGCCAGAAATCTCCGAACCATCGTCTACGCCCAGTCACGGCGGATGACTGAACTAATCAGCATGTGGGCTGTTCAAAAGGCCGGGAAATACGCTTCAAAAATCAGCGCCTACCGGGCCGGTTTTCTGCCTGAAGAACGGCGGGGCATCGAAGAGCGGATGGCTTCGGGAGATCTGCTGGCCGTCATCAGTACCAGCGCCCTGGAACTCGGCATTGATATAGGCGGTCTGGATCTCTGCATTTTGGTGGGCTACCCCGGAACCATCATGTCTACCTTGCAGCGTGGCGGAAGAGTAGGCCGGTCGGGCAGGGAATCCGCCGTGCTTCTGATCGCCCAGGAGGATGCTCTGGATCAGTATATTGTCCGCCGACCGGAGGTTTTCTTTTCCAGCTCCGCGGAAAATGCCGTGCTTAATCCGGAAAATCCGGTCATCTTGGCCAGACATCTGGAGTGTGCCGCCGCTGAAATGCCCTTGCAGCCGGAGGGACGCGATGCCTTCTGGTTACGCCCCGGCGGGGCCCGGAACGAGGCCGTGGCCGAAAGTATTGCCGCTTTGGAAGCAAAAGGGTTGTTGCTGCGCTCGGCTGAAGGAACAACCTGGCATGCTGCCCGGAAACGCCCTCAGCGTGATGTGGATCTGCGCGGTGCGGGCACAACGCTGCATATGGAGGATGACCAGGGCAATGCCATTGGTTCGGTGGATGGGCATCGGGCTCTGCACGAAGCCCATCCGGGCGCTGTCTATCTGCATCGGGGCAAAAGCTATATTGTTACAAACCTTGACCTGCCGGGCCGGACTGTTACCCTGACGCCGGGCAACCCGCCGTATTACACCCGCACACGGGGCCGTAAAACCACGGAAATTCTGGCGGAAGAAGCCCATTCCTTTGCCTGGGGCTGTCGGGTGGGTTTCGGCAGGCTCCGGGTCACCGAAGAGATCTCCGGCTATGAAAAGCGGGCTATCAAAGACGGTCGGCTCTTAGGCATCGTGCCCCTTGATCTGCCGCCGCTGGTTTTTGAAACCGAAGGCCTGTGGTTCGGTATTCCCGATGCTGCCCGCCTGGCAACGGAAGAAGCGTTGCTGCACTTCATGGGGGCCATCCATGCCCTGGAACACGCCGCTATCGGTATTCTGCCGCTGTTGGTCATGGCTGATCGGAACGATTTGGGCGGCATCTCCACGCCCATGCATGCCCAGTTGGGCGGCTCCGCGGTTTTTATTTATGATGGCCTCCCCGGCGGCGCGGGCTTGGCGCGCGAGGCCTTTAGCAAAGCAACGCTTCTTTTGGAACGCACGGAAGAACTCATACGCCTCTGCCCCTGCGATACGGGCTGCCCCGCCTGCGTGCATTCGCCGAAATGTGGTTCAGGGAACAGGCCTATTGATAAGGCCGGCGCGCGTTTTCTGCTTGAGGCCATTCTCCGCCTGAAGCCTGATCCGGCAGCCTTTATTCCGCCCCGCCCGGCGGCGGAGGGAGAGGGGGGCAAGGAATCGGCTTCTCGCCTGCGGAGCGAGGCCGAAGAATGCCCTCCGCCGCAGGCCTGCCCCAAAGCTGCCGCGGCTCCTGAGGAACGCCCCGGGCAGCTCCTGACGGCAGGCGGCCCTTGGCCGGTCCTCCGGCCGGAGAGGGCTCCTTCCCCCTTGCCGCGATACGGCGTGCTGGATGTGGAAACCCGGTATTCGGCGGCTGAAGTCGGCGGCTGGCACAAAGCTTGGAAAATGGGCGTCAGTGTAGCGGTGCTTTATGATTCCAAAAGCGATGCCTTTACCTCGTTCAGTCAAGAGGAGATTCCCGAACTGGCTCGGCGGCTGGCCGCCTTGGAGTTGGTGGTTGGCTTCAATATTCTTCGCTTTGATTACACGGTGCTCGGGCCGCACGCCGCGGGCGTGGATTTTCGCGCTTTTCCCACCCTGGATATGCTGGTTGCTATCCATGAGCGTCTTTCGTACCGACTTTCCTTGGATACCTTGGCCAAAGCCACCCTTGGCGTCCGAAAAAGCGCTGACGGCCTGGCCGCTTTGCGCTGGTGGAAGGAAGGGGCCGTGGATCGTATCGCCGCATACTGCCGCGACGATGTGGAACTGACCCGTGATTTATTTGTCTTCGGCCATGAAAACGGATATTTGCTGTTTCATAACAAAGCCGGCAGCGTTGTTCGTGTGCCGGTAAGCTGGTAACGACGGAACGGGACGGGAAGCCCCGGACCGATCATATAAGGAGTTCCCCATGCTGCCCAAGCCCTATACGACTTTCCACAAAGCCCTTACCGCCATTCTCCCCGCCGAGCGAATCTACACCGACCCCTTGCGTCTTTTGGCCTACGGCACGGACGCCAGCTTTTACCGTCTGCTGCCCAAACTTGTAGTGGATGCAGTTTGCGAGGAGGAGGTTAGAGAAATCCTGGCCCTTGCCAACAAAAGCGGCATAGCCGTAACCTTTCGAGCAGCGGGCACCAGCCTTTCAGGGCAGTCCGTTTCTGATTCCGTGCTGCTTCGCCTGGGCCATGCCTGGCGGGGGTGCTCCGTCAGCCGAGATGCCTCCCGCATTCGGGTTCAGCCCGGCCTTATCGGCGCGGAAGCGAACCGCATCTTAGCTCCTTTGGGCCGGAAGATCGGGCCCGACCCCGCTTCCATCGACGCCTGTATGATCGGCGGCATCGTTGCCAACAATTCCAGCGGCATGTGCTGCGGCACCTCGGATAACAGCTACAAAACCCTCATTTCCGGGCGCTTTATCATGGGGGATGGAACCTTGCTGGATACCGGGGATGGAGCCAGTCGCGAGGCCTTTGCCCGCAGCCACAGTCATATTCTCGAAGGGCTTGTAGCCCTGCGCGATGAAGTCGCCGCGGATAAAGAGCTTTGCGAACGCATCCGCCGCAAATTCAAAATCAAGAACACCATGGGCTATAGCATCAACGCCCTGGTAGACTTTGACGATCCCTTTGATATTCTCCAGCATCTGATGGTTGGTTCTGAAGGCACTCTCGGGTTCATTGCCGAAGTCACCTATAAAACCGTTACAGAGATGCCCTTTAAGGCTTCCTCTTTGATGCTCTTCCCTTCTGTTCCTGATGCCTGCGCCGCTTCGGCCGTCTTGGGCAGGCAGAAACCGCGCATGGTGGATGCGGTGGAACTGATGGACCGCGCTTCCCTCCGCTCCGTGCAGGGGCAAGAGGGGGTGCCCGAATTCCTGGCCGAGCTGGGCGATACGGTCTGTTCCCTTCTGGTGGAGACCCGGGCGGCAAGTCCGGAAGAACTGAAAACCAGAATCGACCTGATTTTGGACTCACTGAAGGATGTTGCCACCGTACGGCCCATTGCCTTTACCGCTGATCCGCTGGAAGCGGCGAACCTTTGGCGGATTCGCAAAGGCATTTTGCCTTCGGTTGGGGCCATGCGGCCGAGCGGTTCGGCCAGCATTATCGAGGATGTGGCCGTGCCCTTGGAGAAACTGGCCGACGCGGCCTTGGATCTGCAGGGGATTTTCAAAAAGCACGTCTATGATGCGGTGCTCTTTGGCCATGCTCTGGATGGCAACCTGCATTTCTGTTTCGCTCAGGCCTTTGGCGATCCCGCCTCGGTGCGTCGCTATCAGGCCTTTATGGATGATATCTGCCGCCTGATTACGGAAAAGTATGATGGTTCCCTCAAGGCCGAGCACGGCACAGGCCGCAATATGGCTCCGTATGTGGAAATGGAGTGGGGCAAAACTGCCTACGCTCTGATGCAGCGCATCAAAACGTTGTTTGACCCGCATAACCTGCTCAACCCCGGGGTGATCATCAACCCCGACGCCGAAGCCCACCTCAAGGGCCTCAAGCCTCTGCGGCCGACGGATGCGCTGATTGACAAATGCACGGAATGCGGGTTCTGCGAGCCGATTTGCCCTTCTCGGCGGTTGACCCTGACCCCGCGCCAACGCATTGCCACGTGGCGGGAGATCCAGGGAACTGCTGATCCGGCGCGGCGGGACGCCCTGATGAAGGCCATGGCGAAAAGCTATACCTACCAGGGACGGGATACCTGCGCGGCAGATGGGCTTTGCGCCACGCGCTGCCCGGCGGGCATCAATACCGGGGCTTTTATCAAGCGGTTGCGCGGCCTTCAGGCGAGCAGACCGGCCAAAGCCCTGGCCAAGGGGATTCAAGAACACTTTGCCGGAACCTGCCGTTGCCTCTCCACCGCCCTGGATGCCGCCGACGCGGTGCGCTCCCTTGTGGGAGATCGTTTCATGCAGCGTGGTTCCGATATTCTGCGTGTGCTCAGCCTTAAAAAAAGCCCGGCTTGGAACAGGGCCATGCCCCGGGGCGGCGCGAAACTGCCGCATCTGCCCCAACGGCCGGACAATCCGCTCAAAGTTGTCTATTTTCCTAGCTGCATCAGCCGGAACATGGGGGCGGATCCGGCCGCCCCGGATGCCCGCTCCGAGCCGCAAATGGCCTTGGCCGTCCTGGCCAAGGCAGGCTATGACGTGCTTTTTCCCAAAAACCTTGCCGCGCTCTGCTGCGGCATGGCCTTTGCCAGCAAGGGCTTTACGGCCGAAGCCGAGGCCAAGGCCCGGGAGCTTTCGGCGGCCCTCCTTGAAGCGAGCGACAACGGGCGTTACCCCGTGGTGACCGATACCAGCCCCTGCATGCAGCATATGATGGAAACCCTTGATCCGAGCCTCAAGCTATTTGAGCCGGTGTCTTTCGTCTTAGAGGAACTCCAAGATAAACTGGTTTTCACAAGGCTGCCTCGGCGCGTGGCCATCCACGTTACCTGTTCCACCCGTAAGATGGGGCTGGCCGGAAAGCTAGAAGAACTCGCCAGGCTGTGCGCCCGAGAGGTGGTTGTACCCGTGGGCACCGAATGCTGCGGTTTTGCCGGAGATCGGGGGTTCACCCACCCGGAACTCAATCAAAGCGCGCTGCTGGATCTCAGAAAACAAGTCTGTACTTGCGAAGCAGGTTACTCCACCAGCCGCACCTGTGAGATTGGCCTTGCCCTGCATAGCGGCATACCCTATTACTCGATTCTGGCCCTGGTGGATGAGGCCACCACGCCCCCAGCCATGTAATATGTTCCCCTGGCGTCTGGGGCAACGCCCCGGACCCCGCCGGGGGATGGTCTCCTCCCCTCGGGAGGGGGGAGCACAGGAGGGACTCCTGTGCTCTTATGGGGCGAGGTTCGGGAGGCATTTATTTCGTCTGCGCACCGTATCCGGAAAGGGCCGCTGGATACCCCGGGCATATCTTTCCCTGGCTCTCCCGAGGGAAGAACATCAAATAGGGAAGCAGTACACAGTGCTCAACGTTGTTTTTGAAAACGATACCAGAGGAGCCTGACTATGAGCGAGCAAAAGCCTTCCTGCGCCAAGTGCGAAATTCCTACTAAAGAACAGTATTGCAGAGGACCCAAGGGCAAGGCTCCGGCCTTTTGCTCCAGCGTCAAGTACAAGAAGTTGGGGGAAGAAGTTTTTCAGACCATGAGCCCCGAGGATAGGGAGTTCGCTCGCCAGGCAGCCATTCAGGAAGGGGCGGGGTATAATCTTTCCAGCGGCGATTACAGCTCGTTTCAGCCGGTCAAGCCGCGCATTGTGGAAATTGTGGAGTTCGCCCGACGGATGCATTATAAAAAAATCGGGCTGATCTTTTGCGGCGGCGTGCGCCGGGAAGCGGGCATTGTCGGGCAGATTCTGGAAACAAACGGTTTTGAGGTGGTCTCCTTCATGTGCAAGGTCGGCCGGGTGCCCAAATCCGCCCTTGGCGTCAAGCCCGAAGAGCAACTGGAGGTGAACGAGTCGCACGAGACCGTTTGCAATCCGCAGCTTCAAGCGGCTATGGCCAATGAGGAAAATGTTGATTTCGCGGTGATGATGGGCCTGTGCGTCGGGCATGATTCCCTGGTGATCAAATCTCTGAAGGCTCCGGTCACGGTGTTTGCGGTCAAGGATCGTCTCCTTGGCCATAATCCTATGGCGGCTATCTACTTATATGACAGCTATTATCGGTATTTAAAACACCCGCTGCCCTAACCCCGCTGTATGGGAAGCGGCAAAAAAGGCACTGAGGGGGCTCTGCCCCCTCAGGCTCCCCCGGCGGGGAAATGATTTCCCCTGCACCCCTCAATAGAGCGCGTCTCCCTTTTCATTGTACCCCCTTCACCCCAGAGGCCCGGAGCAAAACACCGCCGCTGATAAAGCGGCATTCCTGCCGCGTACGCTCCTTATGGGGCACGGCACCGCGTGCCTATAGTTGGAAAGTGTTCCTTGGGGGAGCTACTGCACTATCCGAAAGAGCGGCAGCATTGTCAGAAGGCCGGTACCTCTGGTTTCCGGCGCCGAGAGCGTATGCGCTGAAGAGAGGGAGCCGGAACACCGGGAGTTGCTGATGCCCTTCGGCTCCTCCGCTTCTTTGCTGTTATAGCGATGTGCTGAAGAGAGTCCCGTTGCAGCCATCCTGGCTGCTCGCCATCCAAAAGAAGGAGGGGGTTGATAAAAAGTTGTCCCGTGGGGATTCACTCTTCTGCAAAATAGGTTTCTGCCGGAGGATCACCTCGGGCTGTCCCGGCCGCCGGAGGTAGCTCTGGGGATCAGCGGCAGTCCTTACGGCCGTAGCTGTCTTCCAGGCGTACGATATCGTCTTCACCGAGGTAGCTGCCGGTTTGTACTTCGATAAGCTCCAGCGGGAGCTTGCCCGGGTTTTCCAAGCGGTGCCGAACGCCATGGGGAATGTAGGTGGATTGATCCTCGTGCAGCATAAATTCCCTATCGCCGTTCAGGATAGCCGCCGTACCGCGCACGACAACCCAATGTTCGGCTCGATGGTGGTGGTATTGTAGGGAAAGGACGCCGCCGGGATTGACGATGATGCGTTTGACCTGGAAATTATCATGCCCGGCCAGCACTTCGTAACTGCCCCAGGGGCGGAATACCTTGGGGTGGAGGGCGCTTTCTCTTCTGTTTTCTTGCTTTAAGCGGGCTAAGATTTCCCGCACCCCTTGGGTCTTGTGCCGATCCATAACCAACACCGCGTCAGCGGTCTCGATAACGGCCAGGTCTTTGATATCCATGGCCGCCAGGAGCCTGTGCTGGGCATGGAGGTAGGAGTTTTCGGCATTGCAGGTCAGAACATCGCCGATCACCGCGTTGCCGTGGGTATCCTTGGGGGATTCTTCATACAGCGAGGACCAGGAGCCCAGGTCGTTCCAATGGGCCCCTAAGGTAGCTACTGCCGCGCGCTCCGTGTGCTCCATGACCACATAATCTATGGAGCCTTGAGGAATACGGGTGAAGCGTTCTTCAGCAAAACGCAGAAAATCGCCGTCAGAAGAACGGCTTTCCCAGGCGGCGCGGCAGGCTTCGGCCATGGCCGGGGCGCAGCGAGTCAGTTCCTCCAGATAGACGGAGGCCTTAAAGAGAAAAATGCCGCTGTTCCAGAAGTATTCGCCGGATGCTACAAAGGCCGCGGCCGTGGCTGCATCGGGCTTTTCGGCAAACCGCCGGACCCGGTAGATGGATTTCCCATCCCCGGAGGCCAGAATTTCCCCCCGGGCAATGTAGCCGTAGCCGGTTTCCGGTCTTTCGGGCGGCACACCGAAGGTCAGCAGCAACCCTTTTTCTGCTTCGTCGGCCGCCGCCATAACGGCAGCAGCAAAGGCCGTTTGCGGGTCGATGCGGTGATCTGAAGGCAGTACCAGCAGCAACGGTTCCTCCTCGCCTGTGCCTTCCGTATCCTTCAAGGCACAGAGAGCGGCCAGGGCAATGGCCGGAGCCGTGTTGCGCGGCGCGGGCTCCAGCAGGATAGAACCACTGACGCCTTTCTCCCGGAGGATGGCCGAGGCGAAAAAGCGGTACTTTTCGTTGCAGACGATGAGAGGGCTTTGGGCGTTGGGCAGCCCCATCCCCCGGACAAGAGTTTTGCCGAACAGGGTATCCTCATCAAAGCTGATGAACTGTTTGGGATGCAGTTCCCTCGAGAGGGGCCAGAGCCGGGTGCCGCTACCGCCGCTTAAGATAACCGGGCGTATGCTGCTCATGCCGCGCCTCCTTAGAGCATAGTACGCTTGAGATTTTTGTTTTACGGCGGAAAAAGACCGCCTCAACTACCCTGCGGGCCTTATGCAATGCGGTTTCACAAGGCCGAGCAGGGTACAGGCAAAGAAGAAGGGAACGATACGCTCTCTAGCGTTCCCTGTAATGTGTATCCAACCATTGGCGGTACGCGCCGCTCTGAACCCGGCTGACCCACTCTTGATTGTTTAAATACCAATCCACCGTGCTTTCCAGGCCCGAGGCAAAATTGTGCCGGGCTCTCCAGCCGAGTTCCCGTTCGATTTTCGCGGGATCAATGGCATAGCGCAGGTCATGGCCGGGCCTGTCGGCCACATAGCTGATGAGATCAGCATAGGCTCCCTTGGCTCGGGGGGCTTTGGCATCCAACAGGGAGCAGAGCTCTCGGACCACTTCGATGTTGGCCTTTTCTGATCGGCCGCCCACCGCGTAGGTTTGGCCGGGTCTGCCGTTTTCCAGAACCATGGTTATGGCCCGGCAGTGGTCTTCCACATGAAGCCAATCACGCACGTTCAGGCCCTTGCCGTAGATCGGCAGGGGCTCTCCGGCAAGGGCCTTGATGATGAGCAAGGGAATCAGCTTTTCCGGGAACTGTCTGGGGCCGTAGTTATTGGAGCAGTTGGTCAGCAGGGTGGGCAGACCATAGGTTTCGTGAAAGGCCCGTACCAGCATATCGCTGCCGGCCTTGCTGGCGGAATAGGGGCTATTGGGCGCGTAAGGGGTTGTTTCGCTAAACGGCGCGTCATCCGGTCCGAGAGAGCCGAAGACTTCATCGGTAGAAACATGCAGAAACCTGAAGTTCTCCCGCCGCGGGCCATCCAGGCTTTGCCAGTAAGCAAGGCACGAACGCAACAGCGAGGAGGTTCCGAGCACGTTGGTGCGTACAAAGGCATCCGGATCATAGATAGAACGATCCACGTGGCTTTCCGCCGCAAAATTGACAACGCCTGCCGGAGCGTATTCCCGGAGCAAGTGGGCTACAAGCTCGCCGTTGCCGATATCCCCCCGGATAAAAATATGATCCGGATCGTCGGCAAGCGAGGCGAGGTTCTCTAGGTTTCCGGCGTAGCTGAGCAGATCAAGATTGATGATGCGGTAGGTGTTCTGGGCCCGAGCCAGCAATACAAAACAGGAACCGATAAACCCCGCTCCACCGGTCACCAGCAGGCAGGCTTTGCCGTTATTGTTGTCATTGTGCGTGTTCATGGGGCTCCCTTGTAGTCGATCTCCCCTGCGGTATACCATAAAGAAGCGCTGGGCGAAAGGCTCGTATTCCGCTTGTTTTCAAGGCCTTCGGTATGGCGGGCTTGGAAAAAGCTACTGAGGGAGCGCGGACCGCCGCGAGCAAGGGAGAACGGAGCATTGCTCATGAAAGGCAAGGAGCCTCAGGCGAAAGGGCAGGCTGTAAGAAGAAGCGCAAGAGGATGTAAGGCAGAGGGACGGGGCCCCGCATGATTCTCAATGTTCTCTTTTCAATGCTCTATGAACAGCAAAGGGCTCGGGCCAATCCGGTGGGGCAACGAATACCTGTTCCTCCTGACCGGGGCGGGCGGGGAGGCCTACCCGGAAGGCATGCAGCAGGAGGAGGGGAAACGGCCGACCGCCATATTTGCCGTCTCCGATGATCGGATGCCCGCGCCCGGCGAGCTGTACTCGGATCTGGTGGGAACGGCCTGTCTCCAGGGTAATGAGCAAGAGGCTCGCCGGAGCTTTCGGCGAGGTGGCGAGCTGGAGGGGCGTAACCCGGCAGAGGGCCTCTTTGCCCTTGCTCTCGGATTCGGAAGAGCCTGTCAGGCGCATTCGTTCCCGGCCGTCTTCTTCAGTTTCTTTAACCAGCATATCCCGCAGGGTGGTCGTTTTCTGTTTTGGCCAGATTCCCGAGCACCAGGCTAGGTATTCCTTGGTTGCTCCTTTGCCTCGATTCGGCCCGGATGCCAGGGCCTCGTGCAAAAAGCGCTGGGCTTCGTGGGTTCTTCCGGCCAGCACCAGGCCTGAGGTTGCTTTATCCAGGCGGTGGGCGGGCGCGGGTATAAAGGGCAGAGCGGCAAACCGCTCGCGCAAAAGCGAAACAACGCTCACCGTGTGGCCGGAGCCGGGTTGTGAGGGAAGCCCGGCGCTTTTTTCAAGCACCAAAATATCGGGTGTCACTGCATGCACCCGCAAGAGGGGCGATAGGCGCTCTCCCCGGCGCGGAGCTGCTGCGGGAGGGTTTTCTGCGCGAGAAGAGCCCGGCGCTTCCGGAAGCGCAAAGGGGGGGATGCGGATACGATCTCCGGCCTCCAGGCGCGCAAAGGGTTGGGCGCGGCCGCCGTTGCGCCGCACTTGCCCGGTGCGAACCCAGCGGTGCAGCACAGCGGGGGAGACATCCGACCCGGCAAGATGTTTTTCCAGAAAACGCAGCAGCTTTGTGCCCGCTTCCGCCGGGTCTACGATCAAGGGTTCCATGGGTTCACCATGGCATGAAAAAGCGCCTCTCCGCAAGGGCGGAGAGGCGCGGAATCAGGCCGAAAGGGAGATCAAGGCCTTTCCGGATCTGCATCCTCATCATAGGATGGAGCGTTGGGATCCATCCGGCTGAGATCCAGGGGATAGAGCAGCACCATGGTCTTCCTGGCGTCAAAACCGAGGGCGCCGGGGTAGGTGTTAATGCAAACCACAAGATCTGTAATGCCGTCGTTATTGGCATCCTGAATGGCGTAATCCACAGTAGAGCCTTTAATGCGCCGGGTTTTCCAAAGCATGTTCAGGCCGACGCCGTCCCAATACACCGCATGAATTTCCGATTCAGGGAAGGAGCGGAAATCGGCAAAAATTCTGCCGGAAGTGGTGATGGGCTTGTTGACGATAACTTCATAGTTGCCGTCCGCGCCCAGGCTGACCACCGGCATGCGCATGGGGATGTAATATTTGGAGCCTTGTATGGTATCGTCTTTGCCCATGCCCAGCATGGCCTGGTTGACTTCTACCCCGATATGGTGGCCGGAATAGAGATCTTCGGATTGGGCCAGGCGGGCCCCTTTATCGGAATAGATGCGCAAATGCTCGTCATCAGAGAGCATGATGATTTTGCCCGAAGGGTCCGGCCCGGTGTTTGCCGGAGGAATATAGGAGAAGTTAAAAAGATTGAAGCCATCGGGCAGGTTCAGCTTGCCGCCCTGGGTTACCTTATTGCCGTTGACATGCATTTCATAAACGCCGCGGCGGAACACTCGGGGCGGCTGGCTCAACTGACCGATCAACGTGGGCCGGTAGAAGGGCGGCAGGCTGACCACGTTGAGGAACCATTGGCGGGCTATTGCTTCTTCCTTAAATTCCCGACCATTAAAAGAAAAAATCCGGGAAATGGGCTCTTCTTCACCGTCGTAAGCGGTAATTACCAGCTTGGGCCTGCCGTTGAGATCCAGATCAATAGAACGGATGATCAGGTTTTGCTGGGTCATAGACATCTGAAGCTCGCCGATGGGCTGGAGCCGGTAGTCTTCAAAGCGGTAGGCATAGAGCCTGTGGTCTGCCAGGATGAAGATTTCATTGCGGCCGTCGCCGTCGGCATCGCACACTTCCATGCCTACGGAAGAATAGGGCAGCGCTTGGGAGCGCAGACGGCTTTCATCGCCACGGTTGCCGGCGTAACGGAATTGGGGGTTCAAATAGGGCTCTGCGCCGCCGGGCTGGTTGTGCATGAGTTCCGGGTTCATCTGGTTGGGGCGGGCCTGCGGGGCCGCTCCTGTGCGGGCAGCGCCGGCTCGGGGGCGTTTGAAGACATCGGCATTGACTGTATCGGCCAGACCTTGCAGGGAGGGGATCAAATTGTTAACCGTGGCCTGGGTGGAGCGGGGCCAGGTTTGGCCTGAGGCATCCTTGATGTTCATGTCAATGCTGCAATTTTCTCCGGCAATAGTCAGAGAACCCCAGATAACATAATCCGCGTTTACGGCCTGCCGGGCTTTTTCCGCCGCGTTTGCGTCGGCTACGGCTTTCTGTTTGCCGGGGCCGAGATCAACAGGCTCAAAATTGCCTTTCCAGTAAAGGCGGGAAGAAAACATTCCGGGGATGGAATCGCCGAGATATTTATAGCCCGAAGGGCCGTTCACCGTGAACGGCAGCACAGTATACGTCTTTGCCGCTAAGGCGCACACGGAGCCTGCCAGCAGGAACAAGCCCGCCAGCAGGCAAATTTGCAGAGATCGCTTCATACATTCTCCTTGACCGTAAAATGGGCCGGGTATTTGCATTTCATATCCTCTCTCGAGTCTCCTGGCAACCACCGGGTAGGGGCGCCGCCCTATGTTCTGCCGGCGGCAGATGCCCTCCAACCCACGGCTTGACCCACAGCGCTTACCAATCAGTTGAGGGGGGGAATCCTTCCCCTGCCGAGGGGGGTGGGGCGGGCAATCCCCAAGCCTTTATCCTGATGTGAGCTTTGCCCACGCCCTACCGGGGGCATGATGCTCCCAGATCCCCCGGAGGGGGCGCGGCATGCGGCCTTGAGCGGCCTAGGGGACAGAGAAAACATTCTCCTGAAAGGCTTAGGGACGAGCAGCCCGCGAGCCTTCAGCCTGACCTAGGCCCGCTTTCGGGCCAGGAACAATTCTTCCGGATTGTTGGGTTTATTGATGAAGCCATAGGAGGCCACGCGCCAGGAAGACCAAGCAAGGCCTTCAAACCAGCGACGCACGGCGGCGCGTTCTTCGGCTCCGCCGGGATGGCCGGCATAGCTGTGCACGCTGATAAGGCCTTCCGGAGCAAGCCAGGTTTGTAGCGTCTCCAAGGCTTTGAGAGTACTGGCGGCGCGCGTGATCTGGCGTTTGTCGCTGCCGGGAAGAAATCCCAAGTTGAATACGGCCGCCGTGATCTCGCCCTGTACCGCGGCAGGCAGCATTTCGGCTATGGCTTCATGCCCGGCGAGCAGAAAGGCAACCCTTTCCGCAACCCCTGCCGCGGCAACGCGTTCTCGGGCCTTGATCAGGGCCTCTTTTTGAATATCGAAGGCCCAGACACGGCAGGACGCGCCGCCTGCCTCGGCCAGAAAAAGGGTATCGTGGCCGTTGCCGGCGGTGCAATCCACAAGAACCGGCGCGGCGCCGCGCGCCGGATGGACCGATGCCAGGGCTGCCAGAACGGCTCGGCGGGACATGCGGAGCAACTCGTCAACGCAGGGCATGATCAAGGGGAGAAGCGGCATTGCCGGAAGAAGAATACAGAAAGCAGCGGACCAGATGCCCCGGCCGTCCGGCGGGGGCAAGGAGCGGGCGGCAGCGGTAGCAACACGCCATGGCCGAAGGGCAGGCAGGGGCATAGAGGCAGCGGGAATCGCCGGTTTCTTCGCCGGAAGGGGGGGGCTCCTCCCTTGGTGCTGCTGCCGTTGCCCGAGCTAAGGGCATATTCTGGTCGAGGCTGCCGGGCCCATCCGGCACGGCGGAGAGCAGGGCCCGGGTATAGGGATGAAGCGGCTGCTCAAAAATATCCTTTGAATCTGCCTGCTCTACGATCAGGCCCTGATGCATGACCGCCGTGGTATCGCTCATGTGGCTGACCACGGCAAGATCATGCGAGATAAAAAGATAGGCCAGGTCGAAAGTTTCCTGCATTTCCTTGAGCAGGCCCAACACCTGCGCCTGAACGGAAGCATCAAGCGAGGAAACGGGCTCATCGCAAACGACCAGTTCCGGCCGGGTAATCAGGGCTCTGGCAATGGCCAGACGCTGGCGCTGCCCGCCGGAAAATTCATGGGGATACCGTCCGGCATGAGCCGCATCAAGGCCTACCAGGCGCAGCATTTCCCCTACCCGTTTTTTGACCTCCGCCGCGGCCAATCCCTGGCAGATCAGGGCTTCTCCCACGCTGCCCCCCACGCTCAGGCGGGGATTGAACGAGGAATACGGGTCTTGAAACACCATTTGAATTCGTTCCGGGTGGAAGAGCCTGCCTTTGCCTCCCCGGGGAGCGAGCGCACGCCCTCCCATGAGGATTTCTCCGGAGTCGGGCTCAAGGAGCCCCACAGCCATACGGGCCAGCGTGGATTTACCGCATCCGGATTCGCCTACAAGGCCCATGGTCCGGCCCCGTTCCAAACGCAGGGAGACGCCGCGCACCGCGTCTACCACGAAGGGTTCGGCAAAAAGCCCTTCCCGCCGGATAAAACGCCGTCGCACATTGTCAAAACAGAAGAATTCCCGGTCCGCCCGGTCCATGGCATTCCTCCACTCCCCCAAACCGCAACGCGGTGAAAGGCATTTGCCCACAAGCGCCAAGCGCCGTAACCGGTTTTTCCCGGCTGAGGCTGCCGGGAGGAAAAGGCGACGTGGCAAGCGGCACTGCCGTTGGAAATAACTCCTGGCCCCCCTCCAAGAGAAACAATCTGCAGTTGGAAAAGAGGGCACGCTACCGTGCAGACAGAAAAAAACTGTATTGGCCCGCTGTGCCGCTGAGCACAAGAGCCTTACGCGCCGCGCGCCCCAGCGTAGCAGAATCCCTCTCAAACAGCAAAGGCAAAGTCCGCTTTGCCGGCGTTCTGGAGGCAACCGGGCCTCCTGCTTCTAAAGTTTTTCCCGCCTGTGCCGAAAGAACAGATGGTTGCCACGGAAGGCGGCCTGAAAGCTCATGGAGAAAGAACGCATGCTCGAATATTACCGTTTTAAGGATGTCTACGATCTGTTCATCCAGGGCAAACCCGAGGAAGCCAAGAAGACCTTGCAGGAACTCCAGGCCCGGTATCTGACGATCTGCGATGAAAATATTTCTCTGCGTTCCCAGGTACAAGGCTATGAAGATATTCTCTATCTGGCCCGCAACCTGGTGTTTGACGGAACCTTTTATTGGTTGATTACCGGGAGCATCAAACAAGGGCCGTTTTGCCCCAATTGCTACAACCGTGACGGCCTGTTGCTGCGTTTGACTGACGAGGGTTCGAGCCGCCAGTGCATTACCTGCGGCGCGTATTTTGATCGCGTTGCGCCGCAAAGAGCAAAGGCGGCCCAGGAGGCCGGCGCGGGGCTTGGTCCGGATTCCCCGGGGCTTTCTTCCGCCGGAGGCGGCAAAGCGCCTACGCCGGGCAATATCGCGGCCTCGCTTCTTGAGGGCAGCCCGCTGCCCGGCCGCGCTCTCGGCATCATGGCGGGCTCGGGCTTTCCCAGCCTTGCCGCTGCCAACGGCTCGGCAGGACAGGAGAGCAGCTCCATCAGGCCGGACGGGCCAACCCATAAGGCTCGTAAGGCGGTTATTCTTCCCTTTGGCAAGTGAGGCGGCCATGTACATTACCCGACGAAGCCTGCCTTCCGGCGTTTCTGTGTTTCTGCTGGGAGATAACGATGCTTCGGCCTCGCTGGATAGGCGCGCGCTGCGCGCCCTGGGTGCCGCTCAGGTACGCCGTTTCCTGGCCGGGAGGGATGCTTTGGCCGCGCTGGGCTACATGCTGCACGGCAAAGAAGAACCGGCAAGCATCGTCTGCCAGGAAACCCTGGCCGATATGAACTGCATTGAATTTCTTTGTCAGTTGCGCTCGTTGCCGGAGACGGCAACCTTGCCGGTGGTCACTATCTGCTCCGCCTCCGGTCCCTTTGCCCGGGCCGCCCGGAAGAGCGCTTCGTGCGCCCTGATTTGCCGCCCCTACACTCAGGAGGATCTTGTAGAAGCCCTGGCGGCTGCGAACAGCGCCGCTTGTCTGCGCGCCCCTCTTCCTCTAGCTGAAACACTGCTTCCCCGGGAAAGCGGCCCTGCTCCGCGCGGCCCTCAAGCCGCCTCTCGGGAACAGGCCGGGCTCCAAAAAATCATGGCAGCCGGTGGCAAGAGCGCCCCTCGCCGGGCCGCTTCAGCCTCTCCCGCGGCCTTATTTCAGGCCGGGTTTGTTGCCCTGCGCTTTGGCGATGAAAAGAAGGCGGAACGCCTGCTGAGCCGTTGCCATGCCTTGGATCCATCCCATGCGGAATGCTGCCTGACCCTTGCCCGACTGCATTGTGCAATAGGAGAGGAGGACGCGGGCGCTCTGTGGCTTTGCCGCGCAGGCATCGCCTTCTTGCGGCGCAATGAGCCCCTGAAAGCCTCTGAAGTGTTTGCCCGGATGCCCCGGCAGCGTGTGGCGGGAGAACAAGTTACCCCGTTGCTTTACGAAATTATCCCGCTGTTGCGCTCTGCCGAGTACAAGGCTGCTGCGCTGGCCTTTTTGGAAGGCTGCAAGCTTGATCCGGAAACGCCGCTGTATGCCATGATCAGTCGGGCCTGTCTCTTTACGTCTGCTCCGGAAACGGCTTTGCAGGGGTTGTATAAAGCCTTTGCCGCGTTGGGGTATGCCTCCACAGCCCAAAAGCTGCGCCTCAGGCTGTTCCTCCCTCCTGCTCCCGAGGCAGAGCCGGAACGTTCCGGTTTCCTGGAGCGTTTTCCGGTCCTTTACGAGATTTTCAGCGTGGCCTCACAGACCTACACGGCCTGGAAAAATGCCGTGTAACCGGGAATGCTTCGATTCCGTTTCGTTGTTCCGGGGAGGCTAGGCCTCCCCGGTTTTTTTCGGATATGGGGCGCCGCCCACATCCCGCTGGAGGGAGGGCTCCTCCAGTCTCCTGATTGCCTTCAGAGCACATGCTGTTCCTTCCTTTGGGGGCAGGGAATCTCCCCTGCCGCGCGCTTTGGGATAAGCAGCCCACCGTTGTTCCACCGCCCGGAGCGCTTCCCTTGCTGCTTGACGGGTTTTTGGATACTTTGCAGAACTGGCGACAGGCGGACAAAAAGCCGATTCCTCGCGGATGCGGCGTATCGTTTCACCCCGGCCTTGTTCGGGGCTGCGGAGGATGCCTATGCATGACGAGAAGATTTTGGGCCTACAGTGCAGAGATTGCGGCGCGCTTATCCCTGAAAAGGATTTTGCGCTTTCTTGCGGGAAATGCGGCGCGCCGTTGCGTCTGAAGTTTTCCCCTGACTACCTCAGACAGGAGCTTGCCAAGGGCTTTCCGGCTCCTGACAGCCGGTCGTTTTTGCGCGAGTGGGCCCGCTTTCTGCCGATAGATGATCCCGGCGTGATTGATACGATCAGCTTGGGCGAGGTGGAAACCCGTTTGCTGCCTTCCCTGCGCCTTGGCCGGTCACTGGACGTTCCGGCGCTCCATTTCAAGCTGGAAATAGGACCGACTTTGTCGTTGAAAGATCGGGGCACGGCTCTTTGCGTGCTTAAGGCCGTGGAAATGGGGCGGAATACTCTCTGCCTCTCCTCCTCCGGCAACAACGCCGCCAGTATTGCGGCCTATGGCGCTCGTGCCGGATTGCGCTCGGTGGTTTTTGTACAGCGGGATGTTTCCCCTGCAAAGATGGCCAAATGTCAGGTCTACGGAGGCCATGTCGTTGTTGTTGATGGGGATATGGCCGCGGCCAGCGCCTTATGCGCGGAAATGGTTTCCTCCCGCGGCTGGTTCCAGTGTGGCGGTCCCAATCCCTACCGGGTGGCAGGCAAGCGTATGTTCGCTTACGGCATTGTGCGGCAGTTGGGGCGGGCCCCGGATACGGTGCTGATCCCTTGCGGCGGCGGAGCCGGTATGGTGGCCGCTTGGGATGGGTTCTCAGAACTCTACGAGGCGGGCGTCATCAAAACTATGCCCCGTCTTGTGGGCGTGCAGCTCGAGGCCTGCAATCCCACAGCCACAGCCTTTGCCCAGGGCAAGGAAACCGTAACGCCCGTGGTGAAAAAGCCTTCTCTTTCTGATGCTATTATGAACAACAACCCCTGTTGGGGCACATACTGCCTTCAGGCGGTCCGTCAGACCGGCGGCACGTTCATTTCCGTCAGTGATGCCGAATTTATCAAGGCGATCAAGGATCTGGCAGCCATGGAAGGCATATACGCCGAACCCGCGGGGGCGGTGAGCGTGGCTGCACTGGCCAAGCTCAGGGCGGCAGGGTTTGGCGACCCGGGGCTGACAGTCTGCAATATTACCGGCCACGGGCTGAACTTCCCGCAGGCGACGGCCGGAGATTTTGCTATACCGGCTCCTATCCCCGCGACGGTAGAGGCCGTGGAGGCGTTTCTGGGCGCGTAGCGGCCGGGGCGTCTCTCAATGCTTGATGTTTCAGGAGTGGCGCAGCCTTTACACGCCGGAAGAAACGTACGAATGTCATTATACGATATTCGAGGCTATCAAACCGGCGCTCCTGCCGCCATAGAACAGGCCTTTCGCAGTCATTACGCTGATGCCGGAAGCTGCCTGGCCGCATGTCTTGAGCGCCGAGCGGCCCGAAAAGAATCTGACCCGGGATTCCCGCTTTTCCGCTGAGTTCGATTGCTTGTGCGGAGAGCGCCCAGATTTGTTCCCGCCGAGGGGCCGGGAACGCATCCCCCAGACCTTTTCGGAGCCGTATCCTTCAGGGGCACAGGAATACCCTTCCTGTGCCCCTGTTGTGAGTCCCTGGAAGACGTTGCCGGGGTTGTTTTGCACAACATGAGTACCCGCTAGCGCTTCTCCAGGATTTCAGCCACCCAGGCCGGAACAACCTGCGTGGCCGGGCCGTAGCGTCCTTCATGAAAGCCCGAGGCGTTGAGCGAGGGTTCGAGATTGAGTTCCAGGGTCTGCGCGCCGCTGCTTCTGGCCCTGGCGGCAAAACCGGCGGCGGGGTAGACGTTGCCCGAGGTGCCGATGGAAACGAACAGGCGGCAGGTTGTGAGAGCCTCGTCAATAGTATCCATGTACAGGGGCATTTCCTCAAACCAGACGATATGCGGGCGGAGTTTTCCGATCTTGCCGCAAGCGGGGCAGAGGCTTTTTTCATCCATATCCTCTTCCCAGGCAGAAACCTTGCCGCAGGCGGTGCAGCGGGCTTTGAGCAGCTCGCCGTGCATGTGCAGGAGCGAGCGGCTTCCGGCCTGTTCGTGCAGGTTATCTACGTTTTGAGTAACCACCAGCACGCTTTCGCCGCACGCTTGTTCCAACCGCGCCAACGCCAGATGGGCGGCGTTGGGCTTGATGGAACCTGCGGTTATTTCTCGCCGCCGGGCATTGTAAAAGGCAAAGACTTTGCCGGGGTTGCGGGCAAAGCCTCCGGGCGTGGCCACATCTTCAATGCGTTCGTTTTCCCAA
Organism: uncultured Desulfovibrionaceae bacterium; assembly: GCA_949741925.1. GTDB lineage: Bacteria > Desulfobacterota > Desulfovibrionia > Desulfovibrionales > Desulfovibrionaceae > JAJDHY01. Next base: position 54,821 of record CATJOY010000054.1, read on the forward strand.
AGCCCGCCCGCGTCGCGAAAGGTGGCAATGCCGCTTTCGCGGCTGATTCCCGCACCGGTGAGAATAACAATCATGTTGTGCCTCCGTAAGAAAAATTCTGGCAGAAGCCGCTATCCCGCTTATGTGCCGCAGAGGAGGATACATAGAACGCCTGCCGGTGTGAATTTTTTTCTCCGTGGCAGCGAAAAGCGACTGTCCCCTTTTTGCTTTTTTGTGAAATGGTCCGCCTGGTGGGGGGCACGAGGCAACGCCCTGGCTGCCGAAAACAGCAGCATATTCCTGGTCATGGTGAAAGCGGCTTGGTCCGGAAGGTTGACCATCGCTATACCGGCCGTCAGTGCGGCGAGCGCGGGAGCGCAACGCGGGATATGCACGGAAGGGGTCGCTTGCGGGGTGCGGTAGAGCCTTTATTTGCTTTCGAGGGGTTTGGCGCCTCCTCCGGGCCAGAGGAACGATAATCTCAGGCTTCCTGAAGACATGCTCATCCTCCGATTGGGGGGTCCAGGGGGAATCATTTCCCCTGGTGGGGTCCGGGGCAACGCCCCGGCCGCCGGAGGCATTCCGCCTATATCGATCCTGACACAGCGGCCGAGAAAGCAACGCCCCGGCCGCCGGAGGCATTCCTAGTTGCGCCAACCTCTTTCTTCATACCAAAAAAGGGCTTTGAGCAGGGCCTCGGTATCTTCGGCCGGTCTGGCCTGGAAGCGTAAAAATCCCAGGGGCATGCCGGGGATTGTATCGCAATTGCGTATAATCAGGCCTTGAGTGAGGAGTTTTTCGCGGATGGTCTCCGCCGAAAGCCGTGGCCGAAGGTTTGGGGAGATCGCCGCTGTGACGAAGCTGGGGCCTTCAAATACGTGCTCCGCAGCAAAGGAATCCATGCGCCGCAAGCTGAAGGCAAGCGAGGCGAGTTGTGTGCCGAGGGGAGCAAGGCGTTCCCGATAGGCATCAATATGGTTCAGAAAAGCAACGCCCATATCTTGAGCAAAAGAGGAGACGCTCCAGGGCGGCCTGAGGCGGGAAAAGCGCCGGAGCTGCACTGCATCGGCCAGGAGATACCCCAAGCGCACGCCGGGAGCCGCAAAAAACTTGGTAAAGCTGTTTAAACAGAAGAGGGTCACGCCCGGGCGCAGCATTGATCGGTAGGATTGCCAGTTGTTTTCGCGGTAGCTTTCCCGGCCCCAAAGAAACTCTTTGTAGGTGCCGTCCACAAGCAGGCGGGGCACGCGCAGCACGCCGAGCATTTCGGCGATGTTCGGGTAGGTGACGGCGGCGGGGTTGTTGGGCGTGCAGATGATCGCCAGATCCGCTTCACTATCCCAGATCCGCCGGAGTTCCGCCGGACCGCAGATAAACTCTTGCTCTGCCGGGGGCGTTATAATCTCGAAGGGGATATCAAAGGCAAGGCAGGCGCGCACATATTCGGAAAATATGGGGCCGATGAGCAGGACTTTGCGCGGGGCAAGGGCTGTCATGGTCAACCAGATGAGGTCGGCAGAGCCGTTTCCCGGCAGGACGAGGGCGGGCTCCAGGCCTTCATGGGCGGCCAGGGCGGCGCGTAGGGCCGTGCATTCGGTATCGGGGTAGACGGCAAATTCTACCGGCGTGGTCGCCGCCAGGGCAGCGGTAATATCTCCGGCAAAGGCATGCGTATTGCTGGAGAAATCTATAAAGGCGTTTTCTTCGCGCCGCAACCGGCGCGAAAGTTCATGGATATTTCCGCCGTGAGCGGTCAAAGAGGCATCGGAAAAGGCTGGGCCCATAGTGTTTCTCCAATATTTTGTCGGAACGACGGGCAGGCGCAGAGAACTCCTACCATCAGCGGGCGGTTCAGGTAAAGCGCCGCCGTAAGCGCCCGGGCATCAGGCAAGGCCCGGGCTGCCGGCGGCCTGCGCCTCCTCTTGATAATCAGACGCGTGCGGGATATAGGCGCAGAAACGATAGCCCGGAATCGCGGGATCTTGCCCGGTTTGCGCTGCATCCGTTCCGGCTGTTGGTTTTGCCGGAACCGGGAACGCTGTCTCCGGCCTCTATACCCTCCATCCTTTAAAGGAAGACGCTATGTTTCAGTTGTTCAGCCGCGCGTACAAGGCGGCAAGCTTGCGTATAGTCGTTCTGCTGCTGTGCCTCTGCGGCCTGAGCGGTTTGTTTGCCACGCCCGGTTTTGCCGCCGCGTCGTTGCTGGATGATATATTTCTGGCCCTGCGCCTTGATGCCGGCCCGGATGAGCAGCAACTCTCTTTGGGAGCGACCGCGGGGATTTCCAATTCACCGTACCGGGAATATGGAACGCGCTGGTCGCTGTTTCCGCTGATCAGCTACGAAGGCCCTAAGCTCTTTGTGCGGGGCACCACCGCGGGCTTTAAAATCGTCAATCGCGAGAACTTCGAGTTTGCGGCGTATGGTTCGTACAACGGCTTGGAATATGACGACAGCGAATCAGACAACGAACGTATGCGCCGCCTGGATGACCGCCACGCCAGCATGCTTGGCGGCCTTTCCGCGCGGCTTTCCACGCCGCTCGGCCAGTTCCATGCTTCCGCCGGGGTGGATATGGTTGGCAACAGCGGCGGCCTGGCCGGAGACCTGGGATGGATTTTCGCCTTGGATACGGGCGTTGTAAAGATTTTGCCCGAGGCGGGCATTTACTGGCAGAGCAAGGAGTATACAGACTACTACTTTGGGGTTTCCTCCCGTGAATCCCGGAAAAGCGGTCTGGAGCGCTATGAGGCGGGCGGGGCTGTTTCACCCTACCTCGGGCTCTCCCTGAACGTTTCCTTGACCCGCCACTGGGGTCTTTTCTGTAAAGGCGAGTTGCTATTCTATGATCGCGAGATCCGCAAAAGCCCTATGGTTGATAAGGCCGTCTACCAGGGGCTGAACATGGGGGTTCTCTACACCTTTTAAAGCCCTGCTGTTGTCCCTGGATTCCCGCCCCAGAGGCGTTCTTATGGCTGATGATTGTCATATCCGGGGCTTTGGGGTAGGGTGCCCGGCGGATGCTTTTCCCGGGAATTACGTCTGTTTTTTCCGTTATCGTTGCCAAGGAGATCCCTTTGGCTTTTCACAGACGCAATGACGTAAGAAACACCCCCCTCGAGAACGCCTGTAGACAACAAGGAGGCGCCATGCACAGTGAAGCGTTACTGCGGATTCGGGAGCACGCGGAAACCGGACTCCAGGTCAGACGGGAATTTTTTGAACGCCATGCGGAATTGGTGCTGGAGGCGGGGCGGCATATCGCCCTGGTTCTTGCGCGAGGCGGCAAGATTTTGCTCTGCGGCAACGGGGGCAGCGCGGCGGATGCGCAGCATCTCGCGGCGGAATTCGTCAACCGGTACAAGCTGAACCGTCCTCCCTTGGCCGCTGTTGCCCTGAGCACAGATACCTCTATCCTGACTGCTATCGGCAACGATTTCAGCTTTGAGGAGGTCTTTTCCAAGCAGGTAGAAGCGTTGGGACGGCCCGGCGACCTGCTGCTGGGCATTTCGACCTCGGGAAACAGCGCAAACGTTGTGCTCGCTTTGGAGGCGGCCCGCCGGAAGGGGCTGAAAACACTTGGCTTCTCCGGAAGGGGCGGCGGACGGATGAACGGGCTTTGCGATCTGCTCATTACCGTGGATACGGCTCTGACCCCGTTGGTCCAAGAGGTTCATATTGCTGTAGGTCATTTACTTTGTGAGCTTGCGGATTACTATTTGTTTGAAAACGCCTCGGCGCTGGAACCCTATCTCGCCGAGTAAGCGCTGTGGCGTACGCGCGCGCTACGGAGGAGCGGATACATGCCCATTTATGAATATCGTTGTGAACGTTGCGATACGGAATTTGAAGAGATCGTTGCTTCATCGGATGAGAACCCGGTCTGCCCCGCCTGCGGTTGCTCCGACACCCGAAAGCTCATGAGCTGCTGTTGTCATGGCGGCGGCGGTTCCGACGGGGAATCCGGCGCAGGCTATTCCGGCGGCGGGGGCGGCGGCTGCGCGGGCTGTTCCGGCGGCAACTGCGCCTCGTGCCATTAGAGCGCGGGGATACGCAGCCTTTTTGCCCCGCCTGCCGCGGCAGATTGTATCTGCTTTTTTCGGTTGCGGGCTAAAAGAGGATACTCCCTCAAAGCAGGCTATCTTCCTTGCGGGCAAACAAAAATTCTATAGTGTTGCCAGGCCCTGGTTGACTGCGGCAAAGGAGGGGGATGGATAAGCCGGATACCAAAGATATTCCCGTAAGCCCGGGGGTATATCTCTATAAGGACGCGCAGTCGCGCATTATTTACGTAGGCAAGGCCAAGAACCTGCGCAAGCGTGTCCTTTCATATTTCAGGCCCGAACAGACGCTTTCCGCAAAAACGCGGGCCATGCTGGCCCATGCCGTAAGTCTGGAAACATTGACCACGGCCACGGAGAAAGAAGCTTTTTTGCTGGAAGCGAGCCTGATCAAAAAACATCGCCCCCGCTATAATATCGTGCTGCGTGATGATAAGGAGTATATACTCTTCAGGCTCAAAACCGCGGAGGTTTACCCGCGTCTGGAAATCGTGCGCCGGGCGCGGCCCGGCAAGGGAGGCAAGGGCGTTCTCCTTTTCGGCCCGTATTCTTCGGCCGGATCGGCTCGGGAAACCTGGCAGGCCATTCACCATACCTTTCCCCTGCGTCGTTGCCCGGATCGCTCGTTTGCCAACAGGGTTCGGCCCTGCCTGTACTATCATATGGGGCGTTGCCTCGGCCCTTGCGTGATGGATGTGCAGCCAACGGCGTATGCCGCCATGGTCGGCCAGGTAGCCCAGCTTTTGAGTGGACGTTCCCGGGATCTGATCGCCTCGCTGAAGGAGGAGATGCTCGAGGCTTCGGAATCCCTTGATTTTGAGCGGGCGGCCATGCTCAGGGATAGGATTGCCGCCGTGGAGCGGACCTTGGAGAGCCAGGTTGTGGTTCTGGATACGGCCCATGATCTGGATGTGCTCGGCATTGCCGCCCTGGATGAAGGCCTGGGCCTGTGCGTGTTGTTCGTCCGCCAGGGCGTGCTTTTGGATAAGCGCGTTTTTTTCTGGCCCGGCCTCTTGCTTGATGATGCGCCCGAGCTTTTAGAAAGTTTTTTGCTGCAATTCTATCGACGGGGTTTTCCTGTGCCTCCGCGGATAGTGACGCCCTGGCTCGATAAAAACGTGGAACGATTGGCCCGGGAAGACCTCACCAACGCCGCGGAACCCGATGCCGGTGCGCTGCTGCCGGATTTTTCGCAATCTCCCGCGGATCTGCCTGCGGAACCCGACGCCGAGGGAGGGGCCCCGGCCGATCTTGCGCCTGTGCCCCGGGATGCCATTACCGTTTTCGAGGCCTTGCTGGCGGAAGAGCGGGGCGGACCGGTGCGCCTTGGCGGGCCGCGTAGCGAGAGTGAAGATCGGCTGGTCAGCCTGGCTACGGATAATGCCCGGGAAGGCATTCGGGCCAAAGATCGGGAACCTCTGGCCCAATCCCTGGCCAGGGCCCTCCATGCCCCGCGTGCCCTGGATCGCATTGAGGCCGTTGATGTTTCCCACACCGGCGGCCGGGCAACCCGGGTGGGTATGGTTGTGTTTCAGGGCGGGCAGCCGTTAAAAAACGCCTACCGCGCTTATGCCGTAGAGGCCGGCGGCGATGATTACGCGGCCTTAGGGCAGTGGGCCGAACGGCGGATTGCCTCTGGTCCGCCCTGGCCGGATCTGTTGCTCATCGATGGCGGCAAGGGCCAACTCGCCGCCGTGTTTCGAGTCTTTCGTGAGGCCGGGCTGGAAGAGACCGTGACTCTGGCCGCTATTGCCAAGGCCAGAGATGATGAAGGCCGTCCGGATCGGCGCTCCGCCGCGGTTGAAGATAGAATTTTTCTGCCGGGCCGGAGCAATCCTCTCCCTCTGCCCGCCGGGTCTCCGGAATTGTTCTTTCTCCAACAGGTCCGTGACAGCGTGCATGATTTTGCCCTGGGACGCCACCGCAGGGCCCGGAGCGGCCAGGCCTTTGCCGGAGAACTGTTGCGGATTCCCGGCATCGGACCTAAAACCGCCCGTCTGCTTTGGGAGCGTTTTGGTTCTCTTGCCGCCATGGCTGAGGCGACTAGGGAAGATCTGGCCGCCATGCCAGGAATAGGCAAAGAAAAAGCCCGTTTGCTCCATGAGCGTTTGCGCAGGCTGGCGCGCTGAAGAGTGAGCAGGGGCGCGGTCTGACGCGGGCAGGCCGATGGGCGGCGTTTTTTGCACGAGTACACAGATCCGCAAGAGAACACCGGCGGGTTCACGGCTTCCCTGATGTTCAGGGGCAGAGCAGCCGATTGCGCCTTTTCAGGCTCTCCGCAGGCCGCAGCCCCCGGGCTCGCAGCGCTGCCACCAAACAGAGGCGCTTCTGTCGTTTCGCCTGCGGCGAAGGGATAGCAAGGCTCGAGAAGGATTCCCCGGTTGCAGGGAAATCATTTCTTCCTTGCGCGCCGTGAAACGTTCAGATCATGAGGGGCCGACCGGCACAATCCCCCCAGCGTCCGGCCAGAAGGTTGAGAGCATCCGGAGCCGTTACGGCCACAACGCCGCGCGCCCCGGCGTTGAAGGCGATTGCCTCTAGCTTGCGAAGGCTTTCTTGGATGCAGATCAGGCAGTGGCCGGGGAGACCAAAGGGGGAAATACCGCCGGTTTTGTATCCGGTCATGGCCTCGGCTTCTTGCGGTGAACAGGGCCGCAAATGCCTGATTCCGGCCAGGCGTTCCAGCTTGCGCAGAGCTACCTTCGAGTCGCCGTGCATCAGCGCAATAACCGGCGTGCCCGGTTCGCTATCCTCAGGAGCAACGGAACCCGGGGTAAAGACCAGCGTTTTGATAATGGTTCGCGCGGGCAAGTCCAATTGTCCGGCCGCATCGCGGATGCCCCCGGCGGGATGATACCTATACTCCAGACGGCGAGCCGGTATCCCGGCCGCGCGCAGGATGCGAAAGGCCGGGGCCTCCTCCTGCTCCGGGTCGCTGTGCTCCGGCGGGTTCATGCCGCTGCCTCCTCGGCAACGGCGTCATAGCGGATGAGCTGGGTCATGCCTAAGGCGATCAGGGCAATACCGATGCCCATGATAAAGGGAATCCGGTAGTCGATCATCCAGAGCATGCCGCCGACAATGGGCAGGATAACGGCGGAGACATGGTTGATGGTCTGCCCCATGGCCATGCTTGGCGCAATGTCGCGGGGGTCGCCGATTTTTTGGAAGAAAGTGCGGATGGCCATGCTGAAATTGGTGAATAACTGCTCAATAACATAGAGTGCCGCCACCAACGTTGTGCTCTCCGTTACGCAGTACAGCAGGAAGATCAAGGCCAGCACCGAATATTTGCAGGAGAGCAACAGCCGTTCGCCGACACTGTTAATGGCCTTGCCGATGATTGGGTTGAGAAACCAGTTGATGGTATTGTTGAGAATGAACAGAATCAGCATCTGTTGCACGGAAAAGCCGAAGTGGCTGACCAGCAGGAAGATGGAAAAGGTTGAAAAGATGTGCCGCCGCGCTCCGGAAAGAAGGGTCAGCACGTAAAAAAGCCAGTATTTTTTCCGAAAGACCATCTTTTTACGCTGCAGGGGGATGGCGGCAGACGCAGGCTTCTGAAAGAACCCCCAGATGCCCCCAGCCATAGCGATGGCTCCGGCCGTGATAAAGAGCCAATGGTAGGAAAGCACGGTAGAAAGCAAGAAGACCAGAATGCCGATAAAGAGGCTCCCGGCCGCCGTGGCCGCGCGTAGTTTGCCCATGACAAGCGGAGCTTGGCGCGTGTCGAAGTATTGTAAGGTCAGGGATTGGTTGATAGCCTCATAGTAATGAAAGCCGAAGGACATGATGACCGCCGTTACCAGAACACCGTGGAAGCTGGGGAAAAAGCCGGTCAGCAACGTGCCCGTTCCGGCAAGGATAACCGAAAAGGTCAGCAGGGTGTGCTCTTTCAGCACCAGGAGTAGCAGGATAACGCCAATGGAAAGAAGCCCCGGCACTTCCCGCAGGGAGTGGATGATGCCGGTTTGCTCTCCGGTCACGTTCACTACCTCTACAGCGTAGTTGGTGTACATGGAAGTCCAGCCCTGCTGGGCCACCGAGGCGGCAAAGGTTAAGACCAGCAAAAAGCGGAACATAGGGTTTTTGGCGATATCCGTGCAGTGGCTCATAACTGACCTCGCGGCGGTTCAGGGCGGGATATGCTTTCGGTGTAGGTACGAGGAAACAGCATGGCTATACGCCCTGACTCCGCCGCAGTCCAGTTTTTGTCGTCCTTCCGGCTGCCGGGCGGGCACAATGCGGGTTGGCCTTTGGCCTCCTATGCCGTGCCCTTTCTTGCGGAAGTATGTCTTTATCCGGGCCGGGTTGTTTTCTGAAATCAGGCCGGGCGGTGCGCGTTGTTCCCAAAGCGCCGGTGTGGCGTGGCCGTTCTGCTGTTCTTGTCTCTTTGCCGGGCGGCTTGTATAGGGAGGATGCGGAGAGGATGGAACCGGAATAAGGCGGATTGTGGCAAGTAAAAGCGCAGGCGGTATAGATGTGGCCGGGCGGGCCTTTCACTTGGGCTGGGGGACGCTGGTTTCCCGGCTGTTGGGTCTGGCTCGGGATATGCTGCTGGCCGCGTTTCTCGGAACTGGCGCTGTTGCCGATTCGTTTTTGTTGGCCTTTCGTCTGGCCAATATGGTCCGCCGCCTGCTGGCAGAAGGCAGCCTCAGCCAGGCCTTTGTGCCCGCCTATACCGGGTTGCGTCGGACTGAGGGCAGGACGCGGGCCGATTGCTTTGCCCGATCCTGCCTTCTGCTTCTGCCGCTTCTCTGCGCCGGGCTTGCGGGTATCGGCATCCTTTGCGCCAAGCCCCTGGCTTTGCTGCTTGGCCCGGGGCTCCTCCAAAAGGGGGAGCTTGAGCAGACGGCATTTTTCCTGGCCGCCTGTATGCCGTACCTCCCGCTGGCCGCCGGAGCCGCCGTCAGTTCCGGCATCCTGCTGGCGCGAGGATCTTTTCTGGCCCCGGCTCTCAACCCGGCCTTGCTCAATATTTTTCTGATCGGAGGCGCTGGAGGCGCTTTATGGTTCGGGCCCGGATCGGGGGCGCTGCTTCTTTGCGCCGCCCTGGTTCTTGGCGGGGCTGTTCAGTGGCTGGCGCAACTTCCGGCGCTGCGTCGCCTCGGGTTTGCGGCGGTCGGGCCCTGTTCGCTGCATGATCCGGCTGCTCTTGCTGCCGTAAAAAAGACGCCTGTAGCGGCTTTTAGCGCTGCCAACCAACAGATTTTTATGCTCGGTTGTCTTTTTTGGGCCTCATTTTTGGGGGAAGGCAGCATTGCCATGATCTATTTTGCCGAACGGCTGTTGGATTTTCCCTTGGGCATTATCGGTTCATCCCTGGGGCTGGCTGCTCTGACAGGCCTTGCGGAAGAAACGGGAAACCGGCAGGCCTTCAGAACCTGCCTGGGGCTTTCCCTCCGCCTGGGCTGCTTCCTTGCGGCGCCGGCAAGTTTAGGATTATTTTTTCTGGCCGCTCCGTTGGTATCCTTTTTTTTCGGCTATGGGGCGTTCTCGGAGGTGAGCCTTGAGGAAACCACGGCCATTCTTGCGGCAATGGCTCCGGCGTTGCCTGCCTTGGTTCTGGCAAGGCCATTGGTTTCCGCCCTGCATGCGTTGGGAAAAAGCCGGGAGGCCTTTGCCCTGACTCTGAAATCTCTGTTGTTGTTGCTCACGGCCGGGGCTGCGGCCAAGGCCCTCGCCCCGGGTTCGACCGGCGCGCTTTTAGGGGCGTTTTCTTTGGGGTGTTGGGCATTTTTCGGCCACCTATGGCGTACATTGGACCGGCTGGATTTGCTCGAACGCCCCGGGTGGCTTTTTTTTCGGCCGATGCTTGCGGGCAACCTGGTTCTGGCAGCTCTGCTCCTTGGGCTGGATTATCTCGGCGCGGCCTGCTCCGGGGCGGGGAATGCCCTTATGGCCCTTGCCGCGCCGCCGGCGGGAGCCGCATTATACCTGGCCGTCACCCGGGCCTGTGGCAGCAACGAAGCCGCCGTGGTGCTGGCCCTGCTCCGGGGGCGGCGGGCTGGTATTCTGTAACGCCGAATGCGCCCGGCGGCCGGGGCGTTGCAACTTTTTTAAATTAGAAATACTCTAGATTTCATTGTAGACGGCAGACCTCGGGGCTGTTTCTCACCATATTCCGCGCGCGCAAAGCCGCATGGTCCCCTCAAGGAAGAGGGAAAAAACGAGGAATGGCCTGTTCCTTTAGGCGAAACTTGTTTTTGCGGCCGGCCCTTTTGCAAGGCGGCCGGGCAGCAGAAAGGATTGGGAACAGCCCCGGGCATATCCGCGCGCATTCGGGAGGGTACATGGAAAAACTGGTCATACACGGCGGCAGACCGCTCAAAGGCGTCCTTCAGGTGAGCGGCTCCAAGAACGCGGCTTTGCCCATCATGTTTGCCTCGATTTTGGTTGATAGCCCCATGCACTATAGCAATGTGCCGCGTTTGCGGGATATCCAGACCACTATCAAGCTGTTGAACATCCTGGGCTGCAAGGCTGAGAGGGGCGATGACGGGGATATTGTTGTTGCGCCGGGCTCCCTTGCGCCGGAGGCCCCTTATGATCTGGTTAAAACCATGCGGGCTTCTGTTTTGGTGTTGGGGCCGTTATTGGCCCGCCTCGGCCGGGCTCGGGTGGCTCTGCCGGGCGGTTGTGCCATTGGCGCGCGGCCGGTTGATCAGCACCTCAAGGCTCTGGAAAAAATGGGCGCTGTTTTCGATCTTGCCGAAGGCTATATAGAGGGTCGTTGCAAGGCCCTGCACGGGGCGGATATCACCTTTGACATCCCCACGGTGGGCGGTACCGAGAACCTGCTCATGGCGGCTTCCCTGGCCAGAGGCGAAACCATTCTCCGCAACGCGGCCCGGGAACCGGAGATTGTGGATTTGGCACGCTGCCTCAATGCCTGCGGGGCAAAAATCAGCGGTCAGGGCAGCGATGTCATCCATATCCAGGGTGTGGAACGCCTGCACGGTTGCTCCTACCGGGTTATGCCGGACCGCATTGAGGCCGGAACGTTTCTTGTTGCCGCGGCCATCACCAGAGGGGAGGTGCTGATTAAGGATTGTCCGGTAGCAGAGTTGGCCGCCACCTTGGCGAAACTCCGGGAGATGGGCCTTACCATGGAGATCGGCGATGATTGGGTTAGGGTTTTGCCCGCCGGCAGGCTGCGGGGCGTGGATGCCGCAACCCGTCCGCATCCGGGCTTTCCCACGGATATGCAGGCCCAGATCATGGCCTTGATGACTCTGGCCGAAGGCAGCAGCAGTATTGAGGAAACCATTTTTGAAAACCGGTTCATGCATGTTCCTGAACTCAACCGCATGGGCGCGGATATTCGTCTGAGTTCCGGCAAGGCCTTGGTGCGAGGGGTTGATGCGCTCGCCGGGGCGCCGGTCATGGCCTCTGATCTTAGGGCCAGCGCCTCGCTGGTTATCGCCGGGCTGGCGGCCAAGGGCGTTACTGAAGTGCAGCGCATCTACCATTTGGATCGCGGCTATGAGTGCATTGAGGAAAAGCTGCGCGCCGCGGGCGCAGATATCATCCGGGCGTCCTCGGCCTTGTAAGTTCCTCCCCGCCCTATACCCGGTAACCATGCCGTTTGCTTCCTCCGGCCGCTCCGAAAAAATACGGGGCGGCCGGAGGCTATTTTTTTTTGGTTGAACAAGGGTCTCATTGCCGCTTGGGGGGAGATTTGCTAGAGCAGGGTATTGGTACAGCGCTTCCGCAGGCCTTACGGCGAAGCATCGTTGTGCTGCCGGCGCGGGCGGCGTTTCCCTCGCTGGAGCATCGTGCCCTTGTGACCAGGGAAATGCTCCGGGGCTTCTACGCAAAGGATGGAAATATGATGACTCAATCTGTTGACTTTCAGGAGCAGGTGAGCCGCCAGTGGGGTTGGATAGCCTTGCGCGGCGTCATCGCCTTGCTTTTCGGCATCGGCGCCTTTCTCTGGCCGTTTAGCTCAGCGTGGGCCCTGGCCGTGGTCTGGGGGGCTTTTGCCCTGGTAGATGGCGGTCTGGCTCTTTTCACCGGGTGGAATATGCACCGGCAGGGAGCGCGCTGGTGGCCTTATTTGGTCTTTGGCGTCGTCGGAATTGTAGCGGGGCTGATTTCGTTAGCCTGGCCGGGAATTACGGTGATAGTGCTGGTGTACACAGTAGCTTTCTGGGCCATTTTCGGCGGCATCAGCCAGATTTTGGCGGCTATTCGCCTGCGTAAGGAAATAGAGGGCGAGTGGGCGCTCGTTTTGGGAGGAGTCGTTGCCGTGCTGTTTGGCGTGCTGCTTCTGGCCCGTCCGTTGCCGGAAGCCATCGTAACCGTTACCTGGGTGATCGGCTTTTTTGCTCTTATGATGGGTATTTTCACCTTGAGCCTGGCCTTTAGGCTCAAGTCGCTCGGAACCGCAAAGCCGTAAATCGGGCTTTTAGCCCACAGAACCAAACCGGCCGGCGTTCCCTCGGGAAACGCCGGCCGGTTTGCTTATTCCCTTCCGGGAGTTTGGAGCGAGCAGCCCCCACGCCTTTACCTGAACCAGCGGCTCGACCCACCGTGTCAATCAGCTCATTGGGGGTGCAGGGGAATGATTCCCCTGCCGAGGGGGTTGGGGGCGAGCAGCCCCCAACGCTTCACGCTCCCGTTGCCTTCTTTTCCCAGAGGATATTGCCGCCGATCATGGTCAGGAGTACCCGGCCGCTGTCCGGTTCAAAAATAGCCAGATCTTCCAGTGGGTTACCATCAAGCATGATGACGTCAGCCAACTTGCCCGGCTCCAGAGTGCCCAGGTCGTTATCCACCATCATGAGTTCGGCCGAGGTTTTGGTGGCGGCAACAATAGCTCCCATGGCGCCCATAACCTTGGCCTGGAGGGCAAGTTCTCGTCCTTTGTACGCCTGATAGCGTAGGGGGCCGATCAGGTCGGAGCCGGAAGCGATGCGCACGCCCGCCTTGTGAGCCCATTCCAGGGCGCGCATCCCGCCTTCGCGCACGATGTCCAGTTTCTCGAAGTAGTTTCGGGGTAGGTTGAATTCATCGCGGCGTTCCGAGAGAATTTCAAAAACTACCAGGGTGGGCACGAGGTAAGCGCCGGTTGCGGCCATGCGGTCACAGATCTCTCTATCGATAAGCGTGGCGTGATCAATACTGCGCACTCCCGCGTCAAGGCAGACGGAGACAGCCCGGGGAGTATAGACATGGGCCATAACGTAGGTTCCGGCGTTTTCGGCCACCTCGACGGCGGCTTTGATTTCCGGCACGCTGAGCTGTGATGCGCCGGGCCCGCCGCTGGGGGAGGTTACCCCGCCGTCGGCCATAACCTTGATGTGGTTTGCGCCTTTGCGGAGCGCTTCGCGGGAGGCTTTGCGCATGGCGTCCGGGCTGTCGCAGATGGCGGGGTAAACCCCGAGGCTGTTTCTGGGGATATGGTGATCGACGTAGGCCGGGCGCTTATCGCCGTGGCCGCCGGTTTGCGAGAGCGGGGAAATGCACAGGTAGAGCCGCGGCCCTTTGATCAGGCCCAGATTGACGGCATCGCGAAAGCCCGCATCAAGGCCCGCCGCATCGCGGAGGGTGGTGAAGCCCAGGCGGACATCATTCTCAAGAATGCGGGTGACTTCATGCACATAGACAGCGGGGCGGAGTTTGGGCACTTCGCGTACATCTTCATGAAGGTTGCCCGGGTGTACGTGGCAGTCAAAAAGACCGGGCATGATGGTTTTGCCTGTGGCGTCGATCACCCGTGCGCCGGGAGCGACGTTCGGAGCAGGATCAGAGCCGAGGCCTGCTATGCGGCCGCCGGAGATTGCAAGCCAGCCCCGTTCAATGGGTGTGCCGCCGTTGCCGTCGATGATGCGGGCGTTGGTGAACAAGGTATCCTGCTGCATGGGGCCTCCTTTGAGGGTACGGTCTGTGCCTTGAGGGGCGTTTCTGAATACATTGCCTCCGCGAAAAAGAGTTTCCCCCGGCAAAGGGGAGGGAAAAAGAAGGCCAGGCGTAGGGCAAATATGCCCTGAGGGGAGACCGGCTGAAGCCGCCGGGGAACCGGACGCCGTGGCGACAAAACGGAGCGGGGAAGAGCCGCTAAGGATTTTCCAGCGCCCGAAAGGCCCTGGTATAGCGTTCTTCTTCACTGAAAAGACAACCGCAATATTGCTGGCGGTAGATATTCAGGGCCTTGGAACGCTCTATGCCCTGTTGCCATAGGGGCCGGAAATCCCGGTAAACAAAGCGGACGCCGTATTCTTCTCCCGCGCGTTCCCCGGCTTTCCGAATGCCCTCATGATTCTGATGGCGGGAATAGAGCAAGGACGAGGTAAAGCCGGAGAGCCCCAACGCTTTGGCTTTGGCCGCGCTGCGACGCAACCGGCTTGTCCAGCAAAAGGCGCAGCGCCCGCCGGATTCGTTTGTATCTTTTTCTTCGCCCCTGTCTTCGGAATATGCCGCCGCAAGGGCTTCCCGGCACCAGGCCTTGGCGTCGTACTCCTGCTGCCGCTCCGGAAAAACCAGAGGGATACCGGCATGTTCCGCGGCCTGTATCGCTCCTTCGCGGCGGCGCATGTATTCTGCCAGGGGCTGGATATTGGGGTTATCGAAATAACCTGTCAGCGCATGGCCCTCTTCCCGGAGAACGGCAAGAGGCATCAGGGCGCAGGGGCCGCAACAGATGTGCAGCAGCAGCTTCATCAAACGTTCCTTACGGCTTCTTGCCGTCTCAGGCGTGGCCGTTTTCCGTGCCCATAGCTATTGAAAGACGCACGCCGTATTGTTTTTCCAACTCCTGCAAGGTCTCGCGTTTGGTATTCAGCAGGTAGAAGGCTAGTTCTGGCTCTGCCTGGTAGGTGACGGCGTTTTTGCTTTGGGATTGCGCCTGACGCATCAGCTTATGGATACCGCGCAGGGCACGCAGGGATTGCCATTCCAGGTTGCGGCGAAACCCGGTGCCTTTGCAGATCGGACAGGGCTCGGTGCTGACGGAGATAGCTGAAGACCCTAAGCGTTGGCGGACAATTTCCAGCATGCCGAAGGGGCCTATTTTGCCCACGTCGTAGCGGGCTCTATCGCCTTTCATGCCCGCGCGAACCGCTTTTTCTACTTCGCGCCAGTGCTCTCGATCCCGCATTTCAATGAAATCCACCACCACCTGGCCGCCGATATCCCGCAGGCGCAGTTGCAGCGGGATCATTTTGGCCGCTTCCAGGTTGGTCCGATAGGCCATATCCTCGAAGTTATTTTTGCCGCTGCTGCGGCTGGAGTTGATATCAATGGCGGTGAGGGCCTCGGTGTAATCAAAGACCAGCCTGCCCCCGGAAGGCAACACGGTCTCGCGGCTGGAAATCTGATCCAGCTGTTTTTGCAGGTTGAAGCGTTCAAACAAGGTTTGGTCGGGGTCTGTATGGATGTGGACCAGATCCTTTTTCTTGGGGAAGAGCAGGGTTATTGTTTCTTGAATGGTTTCCGCCGTGCCTGCGTCATCGACCCAAACTTCCCGAACTTCATCGGTGAGGTAATCCCGGATAGCCCGGGCAGCTAAATCCAGTTCCTGGTAAATAAGGCCGGGCGCGGGGATGGTGGTTCCTTTGCCGCGCACATCCTTCCAGAGGCGTTTCAGGAATTGCAGATCCCGTTGGAGGCTGGTTTTGCTCGCGCCTATGCTGACGGTGCGCACGATAACCCCGAGCCCTGCCCCGGGGTTGAGGCCGCTTAACAGCTCACGCAGACGGTTGCGCTCTTCGCCGTCATCCACCTTGCGGGAAACCCCGATCTGTTCCCTTCCCGGGGTGAGCACCAGAAAACGGCCCGGCAGGGAGAGATACGTGGTCAGGAACGCGCCTTTGGTGCCCGCGGGCTCCTTGACCACCTGAACAAGCAGTTCCTGGCCTTGCTTGAGCACCTTTTGGATAGGGGGAAACTTGCGGCTCCCGTCATGGGGCGCTTGGTAATACTCGGGATGCACTTCGTCGATTTGCAAAAAACCGTTTTTGGCGCCGCCATAGGAAACAAAGGCAGCCTGGAGGTTGGCGTCTACGTTGCTGACCACGCCTTTGTAAATATTGCCCTTGATCTTGGCCTGGTGGGTCATCTCAACATAGTATTCCTGCACCGAGCCGTTGTCGGTCAGGACCAATTCAACCAGTTCCCCGGAGAGAACGCTGATGAACATTCTGCGCCCGGCCTTGGCGTTTTTCCCTTTGGCCGCAGCTTCCGGCCCGGCGGCAGTGGCGCTCCCGGCCTTGTTTGCCTTGCCTGCTTGGGCATCGGCGGGCGTTTCGGCAGGAGAGGCGTTTGCCAACGCATCGGCAGGGATAGGCTCGGCCCGGCTTGGGGCTGTATCGTTCAGACCGGCTTCTTCGTGATCAAGCGGGGTTTCAGCCGGGCTCTGCTCCGGTTGTTCCGGGGGAGCGTCGGTTGTTTCTTCGCTGCCCTTGGCGGCCTGAGCGGCAGTATTTTTGCTCCTGCGGCGCCCGCCCCGACGGGAACGGCGGCGAGGTTTTTGCTCCTGCCCGCCCTCGGCCTCCTGCTCCAAAGATGGCTCCGCAGGCACTTCCGCAGGCGCTTCATCCATCTCCCCGGCAGCGTCGGGAGATTCTCCGGCAGGCTGTTGGCGCGGGGCGGGCGGTTCAGCCGTGACGGCCTGTTTTTCCGGGCTCTTCTCGTGCCCCGGCGTCGGTTCTTGCTCGAGAGGCATGGCGGGTTCTGTAGCCGCGGCGGCGCGTTGCGAAGGCGCTTTTCCGCGTTGGGAGGCAGCGGTTCCGGCAGGCCGGGCGGGTTGCGCTTCTCCGCTGGAGGGGGGCGTTTCTTCTTCCGAAAGCGGCGGGTTGGTCTTAAGGGCTTTGCGGGCCGCCCTTTCCTCGGCCAGCATGGCGTCGGCCTCGGCAATGGAGCGGGGGGGCGTTTTGGCGCGCCCAATCTGCCGGGGCGCGATTCGAGCCGGTCTTTTGGCCTTTGCCGCCTTGGCCGGAGGTTCCGGAACACTGCCTGGGTCGTCAGCGGCAGGCGCGGCAGGGAGGGCAGCGGGTTCGGCAACCGGGGCCTTTTTGGAGGAGGTCCGGGCCCGGGAGGCGGCAGCCTTGGTTTTGCCGGATTGTTTCGTTCCGCGCGCAGGGGCGTTCAGCGGGGGGAGAGCCGGCTCACTATCGGGGAGCGCGGCCTGGGCATCTTGAGGGGCGCTCCCTGCCGCTTCGGGCGTGGGTACTGTTGCAGCAGCGTTGGCGGCGGGCGCGTCGGCTTCGGAGGGGGAAGCTTGAGTCGGAGCCGGGGTTTTGCCTTTGCCGGTTGTTTTTGCGGCTGTTTTCGCCGCGGGCTTCGCGCTCTTTCGGGCAGCTTTGGCCGGTTCGGCATCCGTTACGGCTTTTGGGGCGGCTGCCTTGGTCGCTTTGGTCCTTCCGGCCGGGCTTTTTGCCGCGGCTGCCTTGCGGGCCGGTTTTGCTGCCGGCTTCCCGGCGGTGTTTGGGGTAGAGGCGGTTTCCTGTGTTGCTTCCGTCCGGTCCGGGGCGCCGGGCTCATGTTCCTGATTCATGAAATCCTCAAAAAATTGTCTGCGGGCGTGCCCGCACAAACGCTGAAGCGCTGCGGCACAAACCCGGGGTATACAGTATCCGTCGCGCGCGACTATCGCGCGTGATCAAAATTTTTGGCCGGGGCATGGCCGTTGCTGCACGGACCGCCGCGGCCGCTCCGGCTGGGAGCATGGAGCTGCGGTACGGCAGACGGGAGCGCGTCATGCGGCGCCACAGGCCGGTTCCCGTGCAAGGGGGAAAATCGCGGCTCGGAGCGCGGGAAGGGGGAAAGCCCCGAATCGGCCCGTGTTATGCCCGACATCGCCATAAAACCGGTTTTTAGCTGAAAATGCAACAAAATAGTGACCTGGCAAGCAATCAGGGAGGATACGCAAAGGCCGGAGGCCGGGCCCGGATCTGTCCGGATTGGCCCGGATCGTCCCTGGTTTGCTCGGTTCGGCCGCCGTGGCGGGAGCGGGCCGAGTCCATTCCTCCGGGCATACTTTCGGAATTGCCGCCTCCATTGTCGCTCCCGGAGCGGGCGGCACGAGGCTTTTGCCTGATGCCCCATCCGCCTCCTTGACAGATGCGCCTTTCGGACTGTACCCCTTGCATCGTCCCCTTAGGGCCTGCTGCGCTTTTTCCCGCGGGCGGGTTCGGCAGGCCGGAGCCTGTTTTTCGGCCGGACTTCCATAAGCAATGCCGCGTCTGGCGGCCCGATGTACCGCAACCGTTTTTGCGGCGTGCACGAAGGAGATCATATGCCCGCTTACGGCGAACTTTTTATTTTGGTCAGCCCCAAAGGCAAGCGCTCCCTACGCCGCCTCCGCCAAGGGGAAGATATCCACGGTACCCACGGGGTACTGGATGCCGCAACCATTGCTGCGGCCTCGTTCGGCTCGGAAGTCGTCTCCCGGCAGGGCGTGCCGTTCCGCATCCTCAAGCCGGGCCTTTACGATTTGATCCGCGGGGTTAAACGGCAGACGCAAGTTCTTTACCCTAAGGATATCGGCTATATATGCCTCCGGCTGGGCGTTGGCAACGGCAGCCGCATCATTGAAGCCGGTTCAGGCTCAGGATCTTTGACCCTGGCTCTTTCGTGGTTTTCCGGCGAGCGCGGCCATGTCTATACATATGAAGCCCGGCCGGAATTTTACGCGCTGTGCGCCAAAAACCTGGCCTGGGCCGGGTTGGGGCACAATGTCACGCAATATAATAGGGATATTGCCGAAGGCTTTGATCAGACCGACGCCGACGGCCTTTTCTTGGATGTGCGCACGCCTTGGGAATATCTTGATCAGGCGCTGGCCGCTGTTAAGCCCGGCGCGGGCACGGTTTTTTTCGTGCCCACCGTGGACCAGATCGCCAAGCTTTTGCTGGCCATGGAAACCCGGCCCTTTGATGATATTGAGGTTGAGGAAGTTCTGGTCCGGCGCTGGAAAGCCTTGGCCGACCGCCTGCGGCCCGAAGATCGGATGATTGCCCACACCGGCTTTCTCATCTTTGCCCGCAAGCAGCAGCGCAGTGAAGCCTTTGAGGCCCTGAAGCCCATGGGAACCCGCGAGCGCAAGCAAGAAGCCGCCCGCAAGCAGCGCCTTGAGGAAGCCGGTCTCCTTCCGGAGGAGGATCTTACAAATGGTTCTTCTGACGCGCTGTAGCGCCTGGTTGGGTATGCCTCCGGCCGGCGCGGCGCCCGGATCCGCCAGGCGGACCATTTCCCGAGAGAGCAACGGGGGCATAGAACCTTCGTTTTTGTGCCCTGTAGGGGAAGGGGCCGGGAAGGCTCAGGCGTTTCCCCGTACCAGCAGTGTAGATAACAAGGAACAGGCATGAGTTTTCAAAACACCTTGCGCAAGGAAATAGCCCGTCACCGCACCTTCGGCATCATCAGCCACCCGGACGCGGGCAAGACCACCCTCACTGAAAAGCTATTGCTTTTCGGCGGGGCTATTCAAATGGCCGGGGCGGTCAAAGCCAAAAAGGCCGCCCGACACGCCACCTCTGATTGGATGGCTATGGAACGTGAACGCGGTATCTCCGTAACGACCTCAGTTATGAAGTTCCGCTACCAAGACTATGAAATCAATCTCCTCGATACCCCCGGCCACCAGGATTTTTCCGAGGATACCTACCGGGTTCTCACCGCCGTGGATTCGGCCCTGCTGGTCATCGACGCGGCCAAGGGCGTGGAGGCCCAGACCAAAAAGCTGATGGACGTTTGCCGGCTGCGCAATACGCCCATCATAACCTTTATCAATAAGCTGGACCGCGAAGCCCTAAGCCCCCTTGAGCTGATGGCCGATATCGAAGAGCACCTCAACATCGAGTGCGTGCCGCTCTCCTGGCCCATCGGCATGGGCAAGGATTTTAAAGGCGCGTATAACATTGCCCAAGGCGAACTCCGGCTTTTTTCCCCGACTCATGGCGGCAGGGTTCAGGAAGATCAGGTGCGCATCACCTCCCTTGAAGACCCGCGCCTTGACGCGCTTTTGGGCGATCAGGCGTCGGCTCTCCGGGCCGATCTTGCCTTGCTTGAGGAAGCCGGAACGCCCTTCAGCCGGGAAGCATACCTTGCCGGAAAACAGACCCCGGTTTTTTTCGGCAGCGCCATCAACAACTTTGGCGTGCGCGAACTCTTGGATAATTTTGTTGCGTTGGCCCCCTCGCCCCAGCCCCGGCGCACCAAAACCCGCTTGGTCATGCCCGATGAAGAACCCTTTAGCGGCGTGGTTTTCAAAATCCAAGCCAACATGGATAAGGCCCACCGCGATAGGATCGCCTTTTTGCGTGTTTGTTCCGGCCGCTTCACCCGGGGGATGAAGCTTTTTCACCACCGCACCGGCAAGGAAATCGCCGTTAACGCCGCCACCATGTTTATGGCCCAAGATCGCAGCGGCGTTGAAGAAGCTTGGCCCGGGGATATCATTGGGTTGCCTAACCACGGCACTATCAAAATTGGGGATACCTTCACCCAGGGCAAAGAGGAGCTTCAATTCATCGGCATCCCCAGCTTTGCCCCCGAGCACTTCCGCCGCGTGCGTCTGCGCGATCCGCTCAAAAGCAAACAACTGCAAAAAGGCCTTGAACAGCTTGCCGAAGAAGGCGCTGTGCAGCTCTTTCGTCCTCTGGTCAACAATGATTATATCCTTGGCGCGGTGGGCGTTCTTCAGTTTGATGTTATCATCTCTCGCCTGGCCGATGAATACAACGTTAAAGCCTCCTACGAGCCTGTTTCCATCGCCACAGCCCGTTGGGTTGCTTCAAACGACAAGGCCACGTTTGAGGATTTTAAAGAGTATTACCGGAGCGACCTGGCTTTGGATGCCGAAGGCGCCCTTGCCTACCTCCCGCCCAACCCTTGGAAGCTCGAATCAGCCGAGGAACGCTATCCCGAAGTTGAATTCAGGAATATTCGGGAAATTCAGTAGCAGGGGGGATGTAAACCCACGGCGCTGCCCATTGCCTGCAAGAGAAGGGGGCTCCGTACCTCATTATCAGCCGGAGCTTGAGCGCTGCCTGATTGCTGAAAAACAACGAATAACGCCCTTGGTAGCAGGGATTGCCAAGGGCGTTATTTTTGTAGGGCCTTTTTCCCCTTTTCCGTCATCCTGTACCGTTGCCCGGGGCTGCGCGGCGAATCCGGCCGGGTTCTTTCGATAAGCCCGGCTTGCAGGGCGGGGGTAAGGTAATTCTTGCGGAACGTCGGAGCATGGCGCAAATCAAGGGCCCGCATCAGTGCGATAGCTGTTTTTTCACCTTGTGCCGCCACTTCCAGAAGACGTTTTACTTGGTCGGTTACTTGGTCGGTTACTTGGTCGGTTTTGGTAGTCGCCAAGGTGTCGTGCAAGGCCCGGAGCATGAATTCCACGAACGCGGTGGCCTCGCCCTGTGCGTCCGCTTGGCCCAGGCTGGCGTAATATTCCTTCTGCCGGTTGCGGACGATGGTTTCTACCGGCATGTAGGCCAGGACCGGCCGCCATTTGCTGAGGATAAGCGTTTGCCAGAGCCGCCCTATCCGTCCGTTGCCGTCATCAAAGGGGTGGATGAACTCAAACTCGTAATGGAATACACAGCTCGTAATAAGCGGGTGTTCGTTAGTATGGTGCAGCCATTGAAGCAGGTTTTCCAGATGCTCGTGTACCAGCCTGGCGGGTGGGGCCATATGGATACCCTTGCTGCCCTGGAACACGCCCACGCTGCCGGTGCGCAACCTGCCGGGGGTATCCGCAAGGTCATGCATGAGCGTAGCATGAGCAGTAAGCAGGTCTTTCAAGCTATACGGTTTCCACGTCTCCAGCATTTCATACGCTGCGACGGCCCCTCGTACTTCCTGGATATCTCGGGGAGGACCAAGAACCGGCTTACCATCTATGATGGCCGTTACTTGCTCCAGGCTGAGCGTATTGTTTTCGATGGCGAGCGAGGCATGGATGGTACGGATGCGGTTTTCACGCCGTAGTTGCGGTGAGAGGCTTTTGGCGGGCACATTGCCGGTTGCGGAAAGCATTGCAAGCTGTTCGCTGATTGCTGCCACGAGCTTCAGGGCGGCGCTTGTGATAGTATAGGGGGGATAGCTCATAGGCTTTCTCAGTGGGTGGGGGCTTTCTCCTGTTGCCTATCATTTTTGAAACGAATACTCAATTCTGCAGCCTCTCTTAGCGAACAGCCCTCCCTATGCTTTTCTCATTAAAAACGTGCGCCATTATTCAAAAAGCCCCCCGGCGAACCCGCCGGGGGGCAAAGACGGCCTGAAATCCGGGCCTCTTAGAGCGAAGCGATGTGTTCGATGATTTCCACGCACTTGGTGGAATAGCCCCATTCGTTGTCATACCAGGAGATCAGTTTGACAAAGGTGGGGCTGAGCATGATGCCGGCTTTTTTATCAAAGATGGAGGTCCGGGAATCGCCGATGAAATCGGAGGAGACCACATCATCTTCGGTGTAGCCGAGAATGCCCTTGAGTTCGCCTTCGGAGGCCTTTTTCATGGCGGCGCAGATGCTTTCGTAATCTGTGGGCTTTTCCAGGCGGCAGGTCAGATCCACAACGGAAACATCAAGGGTGGGCACGCGGAAGGCCATGCCCGTCAGCTTGCCGTTGAGGGCGGGGATAACCTTGCCCACGGCTTTGGCCGCGCCGGTAGACGAGGGGATGATGTTGTAGGTTGCCGCGCGGCCGCCGCGCCAGTCTTTCATCGAGGGGCCGTCAACGGTTTTCTGGGTGG
The DNA here is from genome assembly GCA_949741925.1 of uncultured Desulfovibrionaceae bacterium. GTDB lineage: Bacteria > Desulfobacterota > Desulfovibrionia > Desulfovibrionales > Desulfovibrionaceae > JAJDHY01. The sequence goes on from CATJOY010000054.1 coordinate 77,561, forward strand.
CGGTGGTGGAGTGCACAGTTGTCATCAGGCCTTCGGCAATGCCGAACGTATCGTGCACGACTTTGGCCAGGGGGGCCAGGCAGTTGGTGGTGCAGCTGGCGTTGGAGAGAATGTTCACATCCGGGGTGATGGTCTTGTGGTTGACGCCCATGACGAACATGGGGGTATCATCCTTGGAAGGCGCGGACATAACAACCTTTTTCGCGCCGGCTTTAAGGTGGGCTTCGGCTTTTTCCTTAGTCAGGAAAATACCGGTGGATTCCACAATATAGTCAGCGCCTACGGCATCCCATTTGAGAGCGGCGGGATCTTTTTCGCCGGTAACCCGAATTTTTTTGCCGTTAACAATAAGGTTTTCGCCTTCTACCTGAATATCGCCTTTGAACTGGCCGTGGATGGTATCATATTTGAGCATGTAGGCCAGATATTCGGCGTTGAACAGATCGTTCACGCCCACAACTTCGACATCCGCGCGACCTTGGGCAGCGCGGAAAACAAGACGACCTATGCGTCCGAACCCGTTGATGCCGATTTTTACTTTAGACATAGCATTTCCTTTTGGCTGTGCCTGCCGCGATGTGCCGAGCAGGCCGGTTATATGGCTGCGATAACGGACCCCCGAACGATCCGATGGTTCCCACTCCATACCCTTTTTTTCTCCTTCCCTCAAGCTGCCGGAATGCCGCCGACCGCTTCGGCGCGGAAGGTTATGCGCCCTGAAGACATTATTTTTTTTATTGCTTTACAAGAAGGGAAGTGAAGGAATAGGTAGCCGATATGGCGGAACGTATGCATGAATGGCGGCAAAGACGGTTGGCCCCCCAGGGGGTGCCCCGCTTCCGGACCCGCGGCCTGACAACCTTGAGCCTGCTGGTTTTGCTCCTCCTGCTCGGGTATATGTTTTTCAAGGGCAAGGTGATTAGGGTGGTGGATGGCGATACCGTGCAGGTGCTCGCGCGCGCGGGCCGCCTGGAGACGCTCCGCCTCTATGGCATTGATGCGCCTGCGGGCAGCCGGCGTAGGGAAGCGGTCGCTTTTATCGAAGATGCCGCTCTGTTGCGGGAGGTAGAGGTGCTCAGCCCGGCTCAGGATCAGAGAGACCATGGTACTGTCTTGATTCTTTTGCCGGATGGCTTGATGCTGAATGAAGAACTCGTGCGCCGGGGGCTGGCCCGAGTTTCCCTGCGCTCCTGTACCCAGGCCTTTTGCGCCTCGTGGCTGTTGATGGAGGAGGAGGCCCGGGCTGCCGGACGGGGATTATGGGCGGATGACCTGCCCGCGCCGCCGGGGGAGGGCGAGCCGGTCCCTGAGCCTTCGGCCTTCTAACATCCTGGCAACGGCCGCCGCGCTTTTCCTGCCGGCGCTTTTTCTGTAGACGCGCCGGCAACGGCGGGAGAGGGGTATATGCTGCTTCTGGGTTTTCTGTATCGAACTCTGCTCTTTTATACCCTCAGCAACGGGTATCTCTTTTGGTCTCTGTATCGCGTTTCCGGGAGACGCCGTTGGGTTTTCCTGACCTTGCCCTGGTTTTTGCTGATGGGCTTTTTCCCGGTTGTTTTCATGATGCTGCCCCCCGGCAAAGCGCAGCTCGTGTTAGGCCGCCTGGGCACGGTCTGGCTGGCTCCGGCCTTTTTTGGCCTGATGGTCTTCCTCTCTCTGGACGGCATTCGCCTGGCCCTGTGGGCTTTAGGAAAGCTCCGGCCGGGGAAGCCGCTCCCCCGGCCGCGCCGTTCGCGGGTCCGGGTGGCGGTGATCCTTTTCTGCGCTTGTCTCTTTGCCTATGGTCTCCATGAAGCTCGAAGCCTGAAAGTGACCAGCCTGGAACTTGCCACCGCCAAACTACCGCCGAATATGGAGAGGCTCCGCCTGGTCTTTGCCTCAGATTTGCACATCGGGCCCCAAACAGGGCTTGCCATGCTGCGGAACACTGTAGGGACCATCCTGGCCCAACGGCCGGATGTCATTTTACTGGGCGGCGATATTCTGGATGACGCCCTGCAGGGTACTGCGGCGGATAGCGCGGAACTGGCCCGGCTGCGCGCCCCCCTGGGGGTTTATGCCGTACTCGGCAACCACGATGCCTTTGGCGATCATGCCCGAGCGGTGGCCTTTTTGCAGGGGGCGGGCATTACCGTCCTTTCCCCGGGCCGGGTCTCGGCCGGTCCGCTGACGATTCTTGGCGTGGACGATCCCCGGGTGATGCGTCAAAAAGGCCTGGAGAGTGAATTGCCCGCGCTGCTGCGCGGTCTTGACAAGGAACGGTTTACCGTTCTTCTTGACCATAGGCCTGTTATGCGGCCCGAAGCCCTTGGCACGGTCGACTTGCAACTTTCCGGGCACAGCCACGGCGGCCAGATTATTTTTCTGAAGCCGTTGATGCTGGCGGCCTTCGGCACGAGGGAAGGCCTGAACAGCTATGCCGCGGAGGGCGGGACCAGCTTGCTCTTTGTCACTACCGGAACCGGCTTTTCCAAATTGCCCGTCAGAATCCTGATGCCGCCGGAGATCGTGGTCATCGATTTGGTCCCCCTAATTACTCCGTCCGAGCGCTCCGTTCCGGATGCCTCCGGCGGCCGGGGGATGGCTCCCCGCACCCCATGAGGAAATAGGTTCGCAGAAGAGGAGCAGGTTCCTTGGCCTTTGGATTTCACCTTGAACCCCGTCCGGCTCCCATGGTCTCTCGGTTCTCCAGGGCCTGCCGAGAAACTATGTGGCCGTCTTTGGGAACAATTGCTTATCGGAGCGCGTCGTCTTGTCCCCGGCCCGGCGTTTTGTCTTTATCTCCCTATGGGACAAGATCTTTGTAACAGACGACTGCCCCAAAACCAGACCGCGAAGCTCCCCAAACTGATAATAAAAAAGCTTGTCGAAAAGCTTCCGGTAAGCTCACGTCCATTGCCCAAAATGAGGATGATACCAATGTTGGCGATATTGGCTGTCAGGTTCATGACGCCGATGGCTGTGCCTGTGGAGGAAGGCTCTACCAGCGTGCCGGTCAGGCTGAAGAGGCTGCCGTAGGTAATGCCGCTGAAGAGAACCAGGATACTCCCCAGGCTGAAGGAAAGCAAGGGCAGGGAACTGATGCCCATCAGCAGGAAGCTGACCGCGATGCCGAAGATTGCCGCGCTGACCATCTGGATCCGACTGAGCCAACGCAGAAGTTCCCCACCGAAGGCCCGCGCAAAGACTGCCATGAACAGCAGCGCTCCTGTAGCCAGGGCCCAGGAATCCGCGTTGCCGCTGCCTTCCTGATCCGCCAGAATGCTGGGCAGCCAGTTGCCCATGTTGTTCATAGCGGCGTAGGCGATGCCGTGAAACGCTCCTAATGCCCAAAGGGGTTTGAAGGCGATGATTTTTCGGGTGGTGGCCAGCATTTGCGCGCAACCAGCCAGCCTTGCCTGCGGCGCGGGGCGCGCAGATGGGGCAAAGGGAGCTTGGGGCAGGCAACGCATGGAAATGAGCGCCAGGAGAGAGAGCCCGGCCGGAATACAGTAGGCCCAGAACCAGGCCTGTTCCCCAAGCCGGGGGAGGATGGCATAGGGCAGCATCGTCCCGATGCAGAAACAGGCTCCTTGGATGCCTTGGGCGCGGGGAACCCGGTCCGGCGGGGCGAGAACTTGAAGCACTTTGACCGCGCCGAGAAAAAGGAAGGCCGTAGAGACCCCCAGCACCATGCGCATCAGGATGGCTAAAAAAAGGCTCTCCGGGGCGAGCAGCGGGCTGAGCGTGCCGAGGAGCGAAAGAGCAAAGGAAAGGTACAGGGAGCGTTGAGCCCCGAGTTTATCCAGAAAGATGCCTGCGGGGATTTGCGCGAGGGCGTGGGTCCAAAACATAGAACTCAGCAAGGTTGCCAGCCCACCGAAATCCACGTCGAGCAGCGCCATAACCTGCCGGGAGAGCGGAGGAATATTCATTTGCATAAAACCGAGGCCCAGGGTGCAGAAGGAAGGAAACCAGATGTACACGGGTATTCTCATAACGGAACGTTCCTTATTTATGGCAGGTTGCCTCAGAGCGGGTAAACAACGGGCGAAAGACCGGCGACGGCTGCGGATAGCTCTCCCGGGTACACCCTCTATTCGCCACGTTGTCAATACGCGCCGTTGTGCTATACAGAACACATGGTCCGCGCGGCGTCCCCGCGCTCCGGCCGGATTCAGGCCGGGGTTCCTTGAGAATGGGCCGGGCGGATGGTTTGTAAGCGCTTTGGCCGCCGGATTCTCCCGTAGTAACCGTTTTCCCCGCGAGCAGACCCTATGAATGAGCAACCCCAATGCCGCAAACCGATCAGACTTCTTCCTCAGGCCCTGCGCAACCAGATAGCCGCCGGAGAAGTGGTGGAGCGTCCGGCCAGCGTGCTCAAGGAATTGGTGGAGAACAGCTTGGATGCCGGGGCCACGGAAATCGGAGTGCGTCTGGAAAACGGGGGGCAGAGTTTCTTGAGCGTGCAGGATAACGGCCGGGGCATCCCCTCAGAGGAGCTGGAGTTGGCCGTCACCCGCCACGCCACCAGCAAGGTTTCGAGTTTTGAGGAACTTTTTCACGTTGCCAGTTACGGTTTTCGCGGAGAGGCCCTGCCAAGCATTGCTTCAGTTTCTCGGCTTCGCGTGGTCAGCCTGGATCAGGCTTCCGGCGCAGGCGGCCAGGCCGGTTTTATTGAAGTCAGCGGCGGCGAGGTAACAGATCGGGGGGCGGCTTCGCTTCATCAGGGAACCCTGGTAGAGGTGCGCGATCTCTTTGCCAATGTCCCGGCCCGTCTAAAGTTTCTAAAACAGCCGAGCGCCGAGCAGCAACGCTGCAAAGAGACCCTGATTCGGCTGGCTTTGGCCCGGCCGGAGGTTTCCTTCAGCCTGAACGCCGGGGGGCGGGAGGTTTTGCGCTTTAACGCTCGTGAAGATCTGGCCCGGCGTCTCGCCCGGATCTGGCCGCCCCGGGTGGTAGAGGGGCTTATTCCGGTGGAGGCGGCAGCAACCTCCATGCGCCTCTCCGGGCTGACCGCCAGCCCGGCCACTGCCCAGGCCCGGGGTGAACGTTTGTTTTTTTACGTCAACGGGCGGCCCGTCAACGCTAAAACCCTCCTGGCCGCCGTGCGCGAGGCGTACCGGGGAAAGATCATCGGCCGGGAATATCCTCAAGCGGTGCTCTTTTTGGAGCTTGATCCCGGGGAGGTCGATGTCAACGTGCATCCGGCCAAAAGCGAAGTCCGTTTCCGGGAGGAAAGCGCTGTTTTTTCCTTTGTCCGCCGAGCTGTGGCCCAGGCCCTCGAAGGGATTGGGCCCCTGGAGGCAACCGCTCCGGAGCAGGATGTCAGCTCGTTGTTTGGCGGTTCCGCCCCGGGAGCGCAGGACCCGGCGGAAGAAAAGGTCGAGACGGAATGGAGCCCCCGGCCGAAAGGTTTTTGGGGGGTGCTGGATGCGCCTCCGCTTCTTCCCCGCCGGGAAGGTAAAGAAGAACAAGAAACCCTGGTGTTCCCGGAGCCCGACGGCACTGACGACGCCCGTGGGGCGGCGCGGGCCGCGGGCGGCACAGAGCCAAATGTCTTTTCTGCATTGTCGTCATGCCCGCCGGTGTACCATGACCGGGCGTTCACGCCGCAGCTACGGGAAGAAGTGCCGGCGGCCTACGGCGCCCAGGCCGGAACCGCCCGGCCGCTGAAGGATCGGGTTCATGCCTTTACGTATCTCGGGCAGGTGGAGAATACGTACCTGATCGTATTGCGCGGCGGCAAACTGATGCTCATCGACCAGCACGCGGCCCATGAACGGGTTCTTTTGGCGCGCATTGAAAAGGAAGGCTCCGCCGGGCAGAGCCAGCTTTTGGCCGTGCCGTTGGAACTGCCTTTGCATCCCGGCGAGCGGGAGGAGCTGACCGCCATCTGGGGAGACCTGGCCTCCCTCGGCTTTAGCCTGGAAAATACCGGAACCACCCTTCAGATCAGCGGTATTCCTCCACTGCTCAGCCGCGCCCAAGCCGCCGCCTTTCTGCGCGAGGCCATGACCGGCAGGAAGGGCGGCTTTGAAAGCCTTTGGCATCTCATGGCCTGCCGTTCAGCCATTAAGGCTGGAGATGCCCTCACGCCGGATGAAGCCGCATCCCTGATCACCCAATGGCTGGAAACGCCCAATGCGGGCTTTTGCCCCCACGGGCGGCCGACGGCCGTGACCTTCAGCGCGCAGGATCTGGAAAAGATGTTCAAACGGGGCCGTTAGGCTTCTCTTTATGGCCCTTTATGGCTCTGGCGAAGGTGCCGCAGCTCTTTCACATCACGAGGCTATCAAGAACAGAGCGCTCCGTTAGGCAAGGAACAACCCTATAGACGTTTGCGGATGAGGCAAGGCCCGGCGCATCCCGGGGGCTATCGGCCGCGCAAGGAGGTTTTTTATGGCGGATTATCCGGTACGTATCGAAGCCATCAGCATCAACGGCGGCAAAGGAGCCTGCAAAGGCAGAGCCCGTACCCGATTGGGGGAAGAACATCTCCTGCATATCCATACCCCGGCCGGGATTTGTGCCCGCGCCCTGCATACCCTCTATCCCTACATTATGGCCCTGCGGTTTTCGGAAAAGACCTTTTTCGAGCGAAAAGGGCCTTTTATTGAAATATACTGCCCGGATGGAGATGTTCTTTTCAGACTCAGCCGGGTTCGGGAAGAGAGCAAACCGAAGGGTGGCGAGAAGCCCGACGCTGTGTAATAACTGAACGCCTTCGGACGCTCGATGGGAGAGCGTTTTTACGGAGGGGAAAGGGGACCGGGGAAGGGGAGGCGCTTTTTTTAAAAAAGCGCCTCCCCTTTTCCGCCGGGTTTTTGTTACTGCAAAAGCCTTCTGGCAATTTCCTTGGCCGCGGTTCTGCCCGCGCCCATGGCCAGGATAACGGTAGCGGCGCCGGTAACGATATCACCGCCGGCGAAGACGCCCGGAATGGAGGTTTCGCCGTTTTCGTCAACTTCGATGTACCCCCATTTATTGAGTTTGAGTTCGGGGGTTGCCTCCATAAGAATGGGATTGGCCCGGGTGCCCACGGCTACAATGGCGAGATCGGTGGCTAATTCGTAGGTATCGCCGGGGATGGGCTTGGGGCTGCGGCGGCCGGAATCATCAGGATCGCCGAGGGCCATGCGTTGCAGGGTCACACTTTTGAGAACGCCGTTTTCGTCGCCGTGGAAGGCCACGGGGGAGCTGAGCATAAGCAGTTGCACGCCTTCTTCTTCAGCGTGTTCCAGCTCTTCGTGCCGGCAGGGCATTTCATCGCGGGTGCGCCGATAGACGATGCTGACGGATTCAGCGCCCAGGCGCAAAGCGGTACGGGCGGCATCCATGGCAACGTTGCCCGCGCCGTAAACTGTGACGTTTTTGCCGTTGTAGGTCGGGGTATCGTAGTTGGGGAAATCGTAGGCCCGGCCGAGGTTGGCTCGGGTCAGGTATTCGTTGGCCGAAAAAACGCCGATGAGGTTTTCTCCGGGCACGTTCAGGAAGCGGGGAAGGCCCGCGCCCACGCCGATGAACACGGCCTCAAAGCCTTGATCCAGAAGATCCTGGATAGAGAAGGTCTTGCCGCCGACCCAGTTGGTCACAAAGGTAACACCCAACTGGCGCAAGGCGGTCAATTCCTTTTCCACAACCAGGGTCTTGGGCAGACGGAATTCGGGAATGCCGTAGACCAAAACGCCGCCGACAACGTGCAGACCTTCAAAAACCGTAACAGAAATGCCTTTGGCGGCCAAATCGCCGGCCACAGTCAGGGATGAGGGGCCGGAACCGATGCAGGCAACCTTGTGGGTGCCATCGGGGAAGACGCAGGCTTCCTGACCGGTGAGCTGGGCGCAGGCATCGGAGGCAAGGTAGGTATCGGCCACAAAGCGTTCCAGGCGGCCGATGGCAATGGGCTGCTTTTTGGCGTTGAGGATGCAGCGGCCTTCGCATTGATCTTCTTGGGGGCACACCCGTCCGCAGATAGCCGGCAGGGCGTTGCTGCGTTTGATAGTGGTATACGCTTCATCAAAGCGTTCTTCAGCCACAGCCTTGATAAAATCTTTGATGGGAACTTCCACGGGGCAGCCGGAAACGCATTTGGGATTTTTGCACTGTAAACAACGGCGGGCCTCTTCAAGGGCCTGCTCGCGAGTGTAGCCAAGAGCAACTTCGGAAAAATTATGGATACGCTCCCCGGCGGGTTGACAAGGCATCGCAACCCTTGTGCCGAGGCCTTTTTTGGGTTTGGCTGTCTCAGACATTGTGGCACCTGCACTTATGTTCTTCGTTGGAGATATGTTCCTGGTTCCTGAAGGCGGCGAGACGCTGGCGAAGCTCTTTGAAATCCACAAGCTGACCATCGAATTCGGGGCCGTCCACACAGGTAAATTTGGTTTCGCCCCCCACGGTGACGCGGCAGGCTCCGCACATGCCGATGCCATCGACCATGATGGAGTTGAGGCTGACCACGGTAGGCACGCCAAAGGGCTTGGTTGTTCTGGCAACGGCCTCCATCATGGGCACCGGGCCGACGGCCACAACTTCCTTAACGGCGGCATCGTTTTCAAGGCGCTCCTTGAGGATATCGGTAACCAGGCCTTTCACTCCGGCGCTGCCGTCGTCGGTGGAAACGAGCACTTCGGGGCAGAAGGAGGAAAGCTCTTTTTCAAAGAGGAGCAAGTCTTTATTGCGCGCGCCGATGATGGCCACAACGTGGTTGCCCGCCCGATGGTGCCCTTTGGCGATATGGTGCATGGCCGCGATGCCGGTGCCGCCGCCAACGCAAATGACCGTGCCCTTTTTTTCGATATGGGTTTCCCGACCCAGCGGGCCGCAGACATCCAGAATTCCATCGCCCTCGCGCAACTGCTCCAGCAGCGCTGTGGATTTTCCCAGCACCAAATACACGATGGTGATGGTTCCGTTGTGCGGATCGGTATCCGCGATGGTCAGGGGAACGCGTTCTCCTTTTTCGCAGATACGCAGGATGACGAAGTTTCCGGGTTTGGCCTTGGCCGCGATATGGGGTGCGTCCAAGACCAGTTTGCTGGTCTGGCCGGGGATGAGGGATTCTTTTTTCACAATACGGGTAGGCATAGCACTCCGTTCTCCTTGGGAAAAAGTATGCAGGACAGCAACGCGGTTTTCGCGCAACATGGCTTCATACCTTTGCAAGAATGCGTTAGGCAAGCAAAAAAGCGGCGGTGTGGCGCTTCGCATGTGGGGGCAATGATGGTCTCCTGATAAAAAGAGGTTCCTCCGCGGAAGCTCTTGAGTTTATCAAATCACTGGGGGGGCCGGGTACGCGCGAAGCCGCGTCGTAGCAGAGAATAGCCCAGCCTTCCGGCCAGAGCCAGGGCCAGGATGCAGGAACCCACGGCGGAAGCCGCGGCCGCGTTGCCGGTATCGCTGATCTGGAGCATGAAGATCGAGGCGGGCATGCTTTCCGGAGTGTAGAGAAACACCAGGGCGGAGATGGTGGTCAGGCTGTTGACAAAGAAATAGAAGGAGATTTCCAGAAGGCTTTCCCGGCTGAGGGGCAGGATGACGCGAAACAAGGTGCGTCGGCGGGGTACGGCCAGGGTTCGGCCCACAGTTTCAAAATCCGGGTTGATGTGTTGCAGGGTGGTCACCGCGGCGAGCTGACCTACCGTATAGAAGTGGATGAGGGTATTGATGAGCAGCAGCGGGAGGGAACCATAGAGGCAAGCGAACAAGGCGCCGGGCCGGTTGAAGGCGAAGATATAGGCAAGGCCGAGCACGGTGCCGGGGATGCTCAGGGGGATGAGCGCCAGCAGGGTGTATGCCGCGCCGAGAAAAGAGGGAAGGCCGCGCCGCCGGCTGAGGTAGGCTCCGCTAAAAGCCAGAGTCGGCCCGAGGAGGGCCGCGCTTCCGGCCAACAGGAGCGAGTTGCCCAAGGGGCTGTAATCTCCGCCCAAGAGCGAGAAATCGTAGTTGGCCAACGTCAGGCTGAAATCATAGGGCCAGAAGCTGATAAACGATCCCCAGACCACCAGGCCGAAGAGGAACAAGAGAAAGCCCAGGATCAGCCAGGCCAGCAGAGTAAAGGCAAGATCGCGTCCGGGGCGGGAGCGAAGCGGTAAGGCCATGCCCGAGGCGTGGAGCAGGGCTTGTTTTTTGCGGGCCCGGCGGTCGATGCCAAAGGCGATAAGGGCGGGGAACAGCAACAGGATGCTGATAGCCGCGCCTAGGGAAAAATTTTGCTGGCCGAGCACCTGCTTGTAAATTTCCGTTGCCAGCATGGCGTGGTTGCCGCCCAGAACTTGCGGCACACCGAAATCGGTGATGGTCAGAATGAAGCAGGTCAGGGCGGCGCTGATCAGGCCGTAGCGGGTTTGGGGCAGGGTGATGGTCAAAAAGCGGCGAAAGCTCCCCGCGCTTAAGGTGCGGGCCGCCTCATGCAGCGAGGGATCAGCGCTGCGGAGGCCCGCGGTCAGAAGAAGCGTTGCATGGGGCAGGCAGATGACCGCGCTGCCCATAATGATGCCCAGCGGACCGTAAAGATCGATATCGCCCATGAAAGGCCGGGCCAGGCCTTGGCGTCCGAAAAGGTAGATGAGGCCTAGGGCCGGGAAAAGAGAAGGGGCGAAAAGCGGCAGGAGCGAAAGGCCGGAAGCCAAGGTTGCCCCGAGCATTCGGGTTCGGGTGATGCCATAGGCCAGGATGAAGGCCGGGGGCAGGGTAACGGCAGTGGTCGCCAAGCCCATGAGCAGGGTGTTGCCGAGGGCCTCCGTCAGGCCCGGTTCTCGGAAGCAGGTCCGAAAGGCATCCAGCCCCACAAAGGCGCCCTGCGCGTTGCAAAGGCTTTTGGCGAGCAGGCAAAGCAGCGGGATCAGCAGAGCGAAGGCCAGGAACAGCAGCAGAAGAAGCAGCAGCGCGGCGGCAGCAGGGCGGCCGGGGTCCTTAATGCGTAACGGCTTGCCCGTAAACGAGGCGGCGCGGAAGGCTCCCCAAGGCCGGCTAGGGCTGCTCATGCGTCATTCCAACGCCGCCAGCGGTTTTGGGGCAAGGTCACGGCGACCAATCCCCGCGTGGCCTGCTCCGGGGAGAGCCCCTTAAACTGCCGTGTTGCGGGAATATCGGCAAAGATTCGGGTCGTCTGGTCATTGAGCAGCAGTTCCAGCCGCCGGAAAGGACCAAAGAGCCGGTTGCTTTCAATGCGGGCTACAAAGCAGCAGGGATCTTTGAGGCGGGCCTCGGTGATTTCATCGACTATAACATCCTCATAGCGGATGCCGATAGGGCGGCCTTCGGCGCCGGCCATGGCCAAAAGCGCGCCGGGCAGTGGGGAGAGCACATTCATAGAGCCGATGAATTCGGCAACAAAACGGGTTTTCGGGCTGTGGTAAAGGGCCTCGGGAGTATCGAGCTGTTCGATGCGGCCCTGGTTCATGACGACAATGCGGTCGGCCAGGGCAAGGGCTTCCTGCTGATCGTGGGTTACCAGCACGGCGCTGATGCCCAAGGCTTTCTGAATACGGCGCAAATCTTTACGAAGCCGCCCGCGTACCTGAGCATCGAGGGCCGAAAGGGGCTCATCCAGTAAAAGGAGGGCGGGGTCTGGAGCCAGGGCCCGGGCCAGGGCGGCGCGTTGCTGCTGCCCGCCGGAGAGGCGACCGGGATAATGCCCGGCATAGTCGGCCAGGTGTACCAGGGCAAGCAGTTCCGCCACCTTGCGGCGGCGTTCCTCTTTCCCCCGGCCGTGCAGGCCGTAGGCAACGTTTTCAGCTAGGGTTAGATTGGGAAAAAGGGCGTAGTTTTGGAAAACAAAGCCAAAGCCCCGAGCTTCGGGCGGAATATCGCTGATATCCCGTCCGGCAAGCCATAGCGCGCCGCGGTCAGGGGCTTCCAGGCCCGCGATGATGCGCAGTAAGGTTGTTTTCCCGCAGCCTGAAGGCCCCAGGATACAGAGCATTTCCCCTTTTTTCGCTGTGAGGGAAATATCCGAGAGCACGGCCCGGGAACCGAAACACTTGGCAATGCCCGCCAGATGGAGATACGCCCCGCGTTCGGGGCATATCTCCAGGGCGTTCCGGGCAGGCTCCGGCGGTTTTCGGAACAGAGCCACACCGGCTACTTTTTGCGGTTTTTCCACTGGGCGTTGAATTCCGAGAGCACGGCCCGGGTAATATCCCAGGAGGGATCGATAAACAGGGCCTCGTCCGCGTTCAGAATGATGCCGTAGCCGTTTTTCCGGGCCAGGGCCTTGCCCGAGGCCACAAGCATTTCCCGAATCCGCTTATCGGCCTCCATTTGGGCCGCTTGGCTGCGCTGCCGGAAATCCATAATCTTACGGGCCAGCTCTTCGCGCTTGCGGTTTGCGTCTTCTTGGCTGATTTTTTTATCCTGGAGTTCCTTGACCAGGGCCTGTTCTTCCTGGCTCAGGGCCTTTTGTTCCGGGGCAAAACGTTTTTCCAGATCCGCCCGGATTTCTTTCATGGCGTCGCACTGATTGAGTACCTGGCTCAGGCTGAAGGCGGCTGTTTTTTTGGGGGCCGAGGCGGCTTGAGCCGCGGGAGCGAACAGCAGAACCAGGGCGGTCGCCAGGAGACAAATGGTTTTCACGATGCACCTCCAAGGCAACGGCCGTTCGGGCCGTGCCGCTATGTTAGGAATGACGAGCGAATAATAAGGATAATAAAAATTCTAGCAAGTTTCTTGTATACCGTCAAGAAAATCGATGATTATCCAATAAAATTAAATAGTTAATGGTATTTTTCAATGCGGGGTAAAGCAGCGGGCATTTTGCCAAAGCCGTTTGCTTTTGCTACAGAAAAAGTACATGCTACGACTATGTGGCGGGAAGCGCCCGCCCTGTTGTATGCCCTGAGAGCGTTGCGCTTTTGAAAAGCCTTGGGCGCTCCGGCGGCTAAGGCCCTCCTGTTTCAGGAAAAACCGGTGGCCTAATGAGGAAGCGAGCGCGCCCCTCAGGGGTGAAGCAGAGGATCTGCCCTCAAGACCGCCTTGCCTCATTACGCCTGCGGGAGCCTCTCACAATCTAACTGCCTTAGTGAGACGCCATGCGAGCATTTCGGGCTGATCTGCACATTCATTCACGGTATTCCCGGGCCACGAGCCGCAAACTCACCCCTCTTAACCTGATAGCCTGGGCGGCCGTCAAAGGGTTGGATGTCCTCGGCAGCGGCGATTTCACCCATGCCCGTTGGCGTGAAGAACTCAAGGAAACCCTGGTCTATGATGAGCCGAGTGGCCTTTACAGGCTGCGCGAGGGGCTGGATATATCCCGGGAGCTTCCGGAATATACCCTCCCGGAGAGCGCATCGCAGGTCCGGTTCATGCTCCAAGGGGAAATCAGTTCTATTTACAAACGCGGCGGCAAGGTCCGCAAGATCCATAACCTGGTTTTTATGCCGGATTTTGAGGCGGCCGAAGCGTTTTGCGAGCGCCTTTCCCGGGTCGGCAACCTGGAATCCGACGGACGGCCCATTCTGGGGTTGGATTCCCGCGACCTTTTGGAAATGGTTCTGGAAGCCGCGCCCAATGCGTTTCTTATTCCCGCGCACATCTGGACTCCGTGGTTCTCCCTGTTCGGTTCCAAATCCGGTTTTGACAGCCTGGAAGAATGTTACGGGGATCTGGCTTCGGAAGTTTTCGCCTTGGAGACAGGGCTTTCCTCTGATCCGGAGATGAACCGCCTCTGGAGTCATTTGGATGCCTACCGTCTGATTTCTAATTCCGATGCCCACTCCGGCGAGAATTTGGGCCGGGAGGCCAATCTTTTTACGGGCGAGATGAGCTACCAGGGCATTGTGGAGGCTATGAAAAACCGCGCTGAAAACACGCGGTTTTTGGGCACCCTGGAATTTTTTCCCGAAGAGGGCAAATACCATCTGGATGGGCATAGAAAGTGCGATATCTCCATGGAGCCCGAGGAGACCAGGCAGCTCAACGGCCTGTGTCCTGTCTGCGGCAAGCCCGTTACCGTGGGCGTCCTGCATCGGGTGGTGGAGCTGGCCGATAGAAAGGAGGCCGCGCGGCCGGAGGGAGAAACCTCGCTGCACCTTATTCCTTTACCCGAACTTTTGGGGGAAATCCTGGGGGTCGGAGCCAAGAGTAAAAAGGTCGGCCTCCTGCACGCCAAAGCCATTGCCAGGCTTGGTTCGGAACTGGAGATTCTGCATTCCCTGCCCGAAGATGAGCTGGAGCGCTTCCTGCCCCCGCTCGCTGAGGGGGTTGCCCGAATGCGGCGCGGCGAGGTGTTCCGCTTGGGCGGCTTTGACGGCGAATACGGCGTGGTTCGGGTTTTCACCGAACAGGAACAGCGCGAGATGGTCTGCGGCACCTCGTTGGCCCCGGGAAAGGTCAGGCCCTCCCAGGTCAGCCTGGTTGCGGCGGGCACGGAAGACCAGGCCGGGCCGGAGCCCGAGCGCCGGATGCTGCAACGCTCCTCCGCGGCCGGGGAACTGCTGCGCAAACGCCTGGAAGATGCCAGGGCTGCCGGCGTTTCTGAAGCGTTTTGTGATGCCGGAGCCGATGATGCCGATGCGGGCGCTCAGCTTCGGCCTAATCCCGAACAGCGCGCCGCCATAGAAGCCGGGCCGGGGCCGCTCCTGGTTCTGGCGGGGCCCGGCACGGGCAAAACGCGGACTCTGGTTTTGCGGGTCGAAGAGCTGATCCGCAAAGGCGAGAGCCCCCGGAACATTCTGGCCGTCACCTTCACCCGCAAGGCGGCCGCTGAAATGGATGCCCGCCTGGCCCTGGCTCTGGAGGGGATCGCCGCTTCTCCGCGCACGGATACCCTGCACGCCCTGGCCTTTGAACTGTGGCACAAGACCCATGATGAAGCGCCGACCCTGCTGAGCGAAGAAGCCGCCCGGCGGGTCTTTGAAGAGGCCAACGGGCAAGAGGCGCCGCAGTTGATCCGCGAGGCCTGGGAGAGACTTGCCCTGGCCCGGGAGCGGCGCGAGAGTGTGCCCGAAGCCTTGCAGGCTTTTCAGGATCGCTACGCCCAACAGAAAACAGGCTGGAACCTGGCAGATTACACCGATCTCTTGGAATTCTGGCTGGAACAGGCCCAAAGCGGGCTCTACACCTCCCCCTGGACTCAGGTTTTGGTGGATGAGATACAGGATCTCTCCCCCCTGCAACTGGCCCTGATCCGTACACTTTTGCCCCCCGATGGCAAGGGCTTTTTCGGCATTGGCGACCCGGATCAATCTATCTACGGCTTCCGGGGAGCTCTCGGCGGCATCCGGGAATATCTGGCTGAGGCCTGGCCTGATTTACATACCGTTGTGTTGCGCGAGAACTACCGTTCCCCGGGCATCATTCTCCAGGCGGCCTCGGCTGTTCTTGGGGAGGCCTCCGCCTGCGGCGAACTTATCCCGGCTCACGATGTTCCAGGCCGGATTCACCTTTTTGACGCGCCGAACGCCGAAGGCGAGGCCGCCTGGATCGCCGGTCAGGTCAGCGCCTTGATCGGCATGGGCAGCCATAGCCTGGCCGACGCCGAGGTCGCCCGTTCACGCAGCCTGCTGGGGGCCGGGGAACTTGCCCCCGGTGATATCGCCATCCTGGTTCGGCTGCGCAGCTTGGCGCAGCCCTTGAAAAAGGCCTTGGCCCGCTATGGCATTCCGGTTTCCGCTCCGGAAAGCGAAGCCTTTTGGGCCGATGCGCGGGTAGCTCTGCTGCTCCGGGCCGCAGGCCGCATGCTGGGCATTGCGGATGGGCTTGATGGCGAAGAGCCCCTCTGTCCGGATAAAGTTTTTGCCCGGGGGCCTCTTGGTCTTTCCTCTTACTTGGCGGCTACTCCGCCCTTTGATATGCTGTTCTGGCGCTCCGCCGCCTTTAAGGCCCTTTCCAAAGCCTACGAGCGCTATGGTGGTTGGGCGGGGCTGATCAACTGGGTTCATTTGCAAACAGATCTTGAACTCGTGCGTTCCCGCAGCGAGCAGGTCCAAATAATGAGCCTGCACGCGGCCAAGGGGTTGGAATTCAGGGCCGTATTCCTTGCGGGCGTGGAAGATGGTTTGCTGCCTTTCGCGGGTATGGGCATGCTGACCGGGAGTTCTGATAAGGATCTTCTCCCTCCTGATCCAGAGGAAGAACGCAGGCTGTTTTATGTTGGCCTGACCAGGGCCCGGCAGAGCTTATTTATTACCCACGCCATGCGCCGGATGGTTTTCGGCAAGGAAATCCGGCTCAAAGAATCCCGCTTTTTGCACACGATTCCGGCGGAACTGCTCACCCGTTCGGCCCTGGTGCCCAAACAGAGATTGGATGAAACACAGCTTTCGCTGTTTTCGTGAGGTCGCCCCTTGCCGGGGCTCTTCGGTCAATAAGGATATTCAATGCATTTACGGAAACGTTATTTGGTAACCGGCGGCGCCGGGTTTCTCGGCTCCCATCTGTGTGAGCGCCTGGTGGCTCGCGGCGCGGATGTGCTCTGTGTCGATAACTTTTTTACTGGTTCGCGCGATTCCATCAGCCATTTGTTCGGCCAGGCAAATTTCGAGCTGATGCGTCATGATATCACTTTCCCCTTGGTTGTGGAGGTGGACGCCATTTTTAATTTGGCCTGTCCGGCCTCGCCCGTCCATTATCAGCAGGATCCTGTGCAGACCATCAAAACCTGCGTCCACGGGGCCATCAACATGCTCGGCCTGGCCAAGCGTTTGGGCATTCCTATCTTTCAAGCCTCCACCTCCGAAGTGTACGGCGATCCCGAAATACATCCTCAGGAGGAAGGGTACTGGGGCCGGGTCAACCCCATCGGCCCCCGGTCCTGCTACGACGAAGGCAAACGCTGCGCCGAGGCTCTGATGTTCGCCTACCACCGTCAGGGAGGGCTCAACATCAAGGTGGGACGCATTTTTAATACCTACGGGCCGCGCATGCACCCCAACGACGGTCGGGTGGTTTCTAATTTTATTCTCCAAGCCCTTCGAGGCCAACCCATCACCTTGTACGGCGATGGCGAACAAACCCGCTCTTTCTGCTATGTAGATGACCTCATTGAGCTGATGCTCCGCTTCATGGATGATGCATCCGACTTTACCGGCCCCATGAACATGGGCAATCCCGTTGAGTTTACCATGCGCGAACTGGCCGAGCAGATCCTGGATCTGACCGGCTCCGCCTCGCCTCTGGTCCATCAGCCCCTGCCCCAGGATGACCCGCGGCAACGCCGCCCCGATATCAGCTTGGCCCGTAGCCATTACAATTGGGAACCGACAACGCCGCTGAAAAACGGCCTTGTTCGGACCATCGCCTACTTTGAGGAACTGTTCCGCCAAGGCGTGCTCAGATGATGACGGCCGGGGGGCGGGGGAGGGAAACTTTTTCAAAAGT
>CATJOY010000055.1 GCA_949741925.1 uncultured Desulfovibrionaceae bacterium
ATCAGCTCGGGCCGAGAGCCCGGTTCCGGGGGTAAAGCCGCCCTGCTGATGGTACTCGGGCATACCAAGGCCGATATTTTTTTCAGGTATCCGCAACATCAGTAAAACCCCCCATACCAGGGCAAATCCGTACCCGTCTTTCTGGCCGATTTTACCAGATCCCCGGCCTGCCCGAACATGGAACCTGCCGCAGCCACCCCGCCAATGAGTGTCGTTCCCGCATTCCACCAACGGTTGTTGCGGGCGTTCTTAGCCTGGTTGCTGTAAGCGGCAGCCTGGTTGGCGTAGTTCCAGGCCTGTATCTCGGTGTTCCAGGCGTTGTCATGTCCGACCTGAAAAAGCGCCTGTGCATCCACCTCGCCCCTTTCCCTGGCATCCATGTTCAGATCCAGGAGCCCCCCGGTATCCACCCGCGCTCCTGAAGCCCCGCCTACGGCCCGTTGCCGGGCAACAATTTCGGCCACCTCCTGACGTTTCCGAGTCATGGCGTCGTAGCCTTCCCGCCGTTGAGCTCCGGCCTGATCCAGGGCGAGTTGCTGATTCTGCCGGGCGATTGCTGCTTGCGTCTCTGCCTGTGCGGCCGCCGTAGCGCCCTGTTGGACCGCCGAATACGCGCCCACCCCGGCTGAGATCAGCGTTGCCACTCCTGCGCTGAAAGCCATTATTGCACCGCCTTCACGTACAGTTTTTCCGCCAGGATATAGCCCAAACGCTCAAAAAGCCTGCCGCAATCGTGATCCGCCTTGACTTTGTTTTGAATAGTCGTTGCTCCGGCCTTGAGGCATTCGGCTTCGGCCGCCTTGAGCAGCCGCAGACCGGCAAAGCCCTTGCGGCATTCCGGAACCAGATAAAAAACATCCGACTCGGCCACCATGCGGCTGCGGTAGTGCAGGTTAGGAGACAGCAAATAGGCCGCGTAGCCCACGAGGAGGCCGTTTTCCCGGGCCGTTACCAACAGAAGCGAGCCGTTTTCCTCTAAGCCCCGGTAGGCTTCCTCAAAAATATCCAGCGGGCCGCTGACCTCCTTCAGGGCAATCTCATCCCAATGCCGCTCAAGAAGAACCCGCATTTCCTCGAAAAGCCCCGGAAACAACCGTTCGCGTTGAAATTCCATACTCACGCCTCCCCAAAATCGACATCACAAACGAGTGCCACTACCTGAAAGGGTAGGGGCTTTGTTTGAGCAATCCACAAACTGGCGTCGGCAGCCTGCTCCATAGCAGGGTATACCTCCACATCCCCGCTGAAGGGCTCCACCGCTTCTCCGTATACAGCAGGCAGAAAGGGAATTTCCGTCATCTCCTCCAGGTTTTCGGATTGCCCGACCAATCCGCCGGAGGAACGAAACAACCGCACCAGGCATTTCCCATAAGCCCGCTTCTTGCCCAGAGTGCTCCCGGTCTGCATATCCGCCTCCAGGGGGAAGGGCGAAAGAATCGACGCATAGGGCAAGCCCACATGGGCCACCCGCGCCGGATAGGGCAGGGATATTTTCCCGCCCTTCACTGTAAAGCCCTCAGCCGGGGAGCCATCCAACAAGGCAACTACCGCACGCCCTTCAAGATGCCCCAGCCCGTCCACCTCTTGGGAGGGCGTGGGGTAGCGTCTCGTTACCCCGCAATCCACAAAGAAGGCGTCGGCAATGGGGACATTCCTGCCGAACTCGGTTTCCAAACGTTCCAGAGTGTAGGAGTTGCCCCGACGCACCACGAAAAAAACCGCATCTTCATTATCGCCGCTCAAGGCCGTGACGGAAAGGAACTCCCCCTCCGTCACATGGCGGGTAAATCCGGAAATATCGTGTTCCTTCATATAGGAAAGGCAGAGCAACACCCCGTCATCACGCACGATCCAAACCCGGCTGCCCGGCGATTGCTGGTAAGCCCACTGTTTCAGTGTATGCCCATCAAAAAGATGCGCCGCCAAGATAGAAAGATCGTTGCCCGCGTAGCCGTCTCTTTCCAGGCTGTAGAAAAGATCCCGCACATGGGCTCCGTGCCGCTGCACATGGAGCACGGAATTGCCCACGATGATCGGGGCAAGACCGGCGCTGCCCCAATACGATTGACTGGTGATGTTAACGGATTTTGCCGTGATAACGCCGCCTTCGCCGGTGGCTTTGTATTCAGCCCCCGCCGTGCCAATGAGCAGATCACCAAAGCTTTCCAGCCAGCGGATAGCGTCAATGCTGCCCGAGGCCAAGGCGTATTCCACCGGGTCATCATCCATCAGCGGCCGCGACTTGCGGAAATTCTCAAAATCCCCGGTCCGGCTCATATAAAAGCTTTGCGGCGCGTCTTTGGTTCCGCCTAGGATAAGCCGCTGCTGGTGAAAGGCCACGGTTGCGGGATGGTTGCCGTCAGCAAAAGGGTTCCAATCCTCCTGCGGGGTATCGGAGGTATCGGCCTCATAGTTGTTGTCCATAAAAACGGTATCCGTGGCAATGCCAATAAAGCCGTAGTATCCGGCTTCTTCCCGGTAGATATTGTACTCCGTGGCCCCTTCCACGGCGGGCCAAGAAATTTCTACCCGGTTCCCCACCACCCAATCAGCGGGGTGCTTGCCCTCGCCCTCTCCCGCGGGAGAGGGCAAGGATGCTTTGCCCTTGGCGTCAACCGCGGCTATTTTATAGCGTAGGGTGTACCCCAGGTCGGCCGTATCTTCGGCATTGTTGCGGGTAAATGTCACCGTGGGGGCTTGGGGGGGCTCAAGCGAGGCATTGAGCTGTACCGCCTCATAGTGCCATAGATAGGCCCCGGGCGTTCCGGAACGCACCACCTTTGCCAGGGCATAGTTCCTGTGCGCCAGATACACCACGTCGCCCACCTGACGGTGCGAAACTGCGTAGAGATCGGCCATCCTGTAGGGCGTGCTCAGCGTTGCGGATATCCTGCCCTGTCCGTCTGCAACGCGGAGAACATTATTTGAGAGGATCAACAAGAAATTCTGGTTTTCATCCGTATTAAAGCTGAAGGGCAGCAGCACGGCCGGGCCGTCCAGGGCGGCGAGAAATCGCAGCCCCGGACGGCGCACAGCATCACCGTGGAGGTTGGGCAGAAAGTTTTCCATCCGTTGGGCGGCTTTCTGATACCGATCCAGATCATACCGCGCCGAAAGCGTGTCAGCCATCTCCCCACCGGTGAAGTTGCGGTAGGCGATTCGCATGGGATTCCCTTTATTTCATACTGCCGTTTATTTCATCGTCAGCAGTATGAAAAGTTGTAGCCACTTCGGGAGTGGACCCAGGTTTTACAATAATACATGTAATTTGGTCTGGTTGTAAGGAGGATTCTTCTGCGGTAAGTAGCGGGGCACCAGGAACGCCAAAATAATCAGTTGGATTGCCCAGGGTAGCAAAACTAAATTTTAGACGTCCGACGGAGAGTTTCCGGCTCATTGCGGCAAATACCCAACGAACGCTAATAACTGGCTTGGCCGATACTTTATTGAACAATACCTTATACCCAGAACTAGACCCATACCCTGGAGAACCAATAGTAAAAGCCACCTCTTTCGTACCGTCATCGTAGGTAAACGTCACTGTGGCATTCATTGTGCTGTCAGCCGAAGCAAATCCAATTTGCGTTATATAGAATGCCTGCCCTCCAAAATCTATATTGAGCCAGTTTTGACCGGAGTCAGATGGTACGATCCAACCGTCAGTTTTTGTTGTCGATGTATTCCCTGCTCCCCATATACGCCATGGTTCACTGCCTTCTATAAACCTGCTTGCGGTAATCTTCCATGGCTCGGGGACATTTCCATCCTCAACAACAGGATTCTTAAATGTCTTATTTTCAATATATTCAGGGTACTTATCTCCGATAACAGCATATAGTTCGGGATACTCAGCTTTACTGTACATTCGATTAGTCGCATGTACTCGCGCGTTATCAGGGATATTATTCCTATTATACAGTCGTATAGCCCCCACGGCATCCGATATTCCGGAGCCTCCAGGCCCCGTACCAGGAACCCAACTAAAATTGACTGGTTCCGCTTTACCATTCCGTATTTGATAGAGTTTATCCATACTCAAATTCCCTTTATCACGTCGGTTACACCATCCCAGCGGAGCGCGGCGAGTTCCTCCGGCGTTGTTGCGGCCATGGCTCTGTCACGCAAAGCCCACTTTTTTGCATAGAGTTCCTGACCGTAGCCGATGACCTCCAGCTGTAGGGTCCGCAAATTCTCCAGGCTGACCGGTTGCATGATATTGTTGTAGTCGCAAAAAAGCGTCTGTTCCTGTCCGGTCGCAGTCATCATGATGATCAGCCCGGCAATATCCCTATTGGCTCGTTCGTTGGCGTTGATTTCAAAGCCCAGGGAAGAAAGCACATGTCCTTCGGTTTCAGTTGCAGCAAACGCCCTTTGAATATCCCGGAGTTTCTTCGCCCGTAGTTCTTCCAGGGGCAGCGGAAGGAATTCTGGTTGTGGCTCCGGCGCCACTAAATCAGAATGGTCCAGGGCAAAAGCGCTTGCTTGAGCAAATTCCGCGGCAAACTCCTCTGTATTCGCCGGGATATGGTAAGGGAACCCGTTTTTGGTCACCACAAAGCTGCCGTCCGGGCGGGTCTGGACTCCCGCTGCCCAATCTATGGATTCCGGCTCTGTTGGAATGCCGTTTGTCGCGTCTTCCACAAACAATGATTTCTCGTCTATCGTGATTTTCTCCATGTTTCTCCCACGGTAAAGAACAATTGATTCATAATATTTTCCATACCAGACCAGTGTAAATAACACGCTCTGCCCCTGTTGCTACTGTTGATCCTCCAGCAGCAACACCGGCGGTATTATGTCCGCCAGCATAATAGTCATGGGTATTATATCCTGTAAGAAAGTACGCCCACGTTCCTCCTGCCGGAAGTACAGCATCTCCAGACTCTGATGATGTGTATAATCTCCACCTTCCCAGGCCGGTCTCTGATGTTGGCATAGGCGCGCCCGCGGTATTTGAAATCCCCAAAGCCGCCCGCGCAGCCGCCGCTGTAGTTGCACCGGTGCCGCCATTGGCGATGGGGAGTATCCCACCCACACCGGGTTTAATGGCTGTGGAGCCGTCAACGTTGACCGCATCCGTGCTCCCCAGGTTCACCTTGCACGAAACCGGCGAGTGCCACTTAAGCGCGGAGGGAGCCACAACAGGATCATTTCCCCCCTTCTCGTGGCTTGCGGCGTGATTTGGGGGCGGGTCATCTCGGGCATCCTCCAAAGCCTTGACCCGCGCTTCGATGCCGGGAGAAGGGGCCAAGGCCTCAATGGCCTTGGTCACCGACTCCAAAGAATCAAGATTGACAATATCGTGTTTGGTAATTGTGCCCCCCGCGGCCATCTCAGGCCTCCGTCCCGGAAATCACGGTGAAAAACGCTCCGTCAGCAAGCCCCAGGGCGGCCACGGCAGCCTCAAAACTGGGGTCATCCGGACCAACGGTCACATAGGCCCCATATTTTCCAGCCTCCGTCGCGATAGCCTTGCCGTCAAAGGTCAGATTCCCGCCAGCAACGCTTAGCTTATCCAGCACCTCAGCCTTGTTGGCATGCTCGTGGCGCTTGGCCACCGCATCATCGATATCCGCCGCAGTTGAAGCAGGTTTGTCCTGGATATCCGCCCAGGAGAGGACAATATCCAAACTCTCGGCCTCGGCTGTTTTGACCCAGCCGGTCTCCTCGTCTTCGTAGATGTACTTGGCCGCGCCGCTGCTTACCGTGGGGTCAGCCGTGGCATCCTTGACCCAGGCCTGATAGCCGACTTCGGGGGCCTCAATGGCATCTCGCCCGGCAATATCCTCCACGACAAACATCCGGCTCTGTCCGGAGACGGAGGAAGCAAGGCTCGTTAACCGGGATTCCACCGTGAAGCCGTCAGCGGTTTTGACTTGAGCCGCCGAAGTCTCGAAGTTGATTTGCCGCGTGACACCGTTAATATTTTGCAACAAAGGGGTGTTAACAACTTCCAAAGCCATAATCGCCTCCTATGAATAAAAGGGATGGGTTACACTAAAGCAAGAAGCTTGCGCCGCTTGCCGCACGGTTGCAGGTAGGAAGGGGTATTGTCATCGCCGCCGGGGTTTTCTTCGGAGCCGCCCGGCCCCTCGCCGCCTCCGGGCGGACAGGGCGGGCACTCCAGTTCCCCGGCCAGGATGAAGAAGCAATCAGCCTGCGGGGCATTCTCCAAGGCCTCTACGCTGGTCAAGGGTAAGGCGTAGAGAGCGGGAACCGCCAAGGCCGGGTTGATAATGTAGAAGCCCGTGGGCGCATCGGGCAGATCAGCCGCAGATTGCAGGGTGAAAATGCCGCCTCGGCCGGTCAGACAAGCTAAGGCCTGGGCCTTTTGCGCTGCGTTTTCGGCGTCTGTGGCCGCCTCTTCGGCGCGGTCGGCCTGCTCAGTGGCCTCCCCGGCGGCGTTTCCGGCAATGCCCGCCTGGCGGGTTGCTTCGTTTGCGGCGGCCTCGGCGCGGTCTGCTTCTGAAGCCGCCCTATCGGCCTCAGCCTCTGCCCTGTCGGCTTCCATGCCTGATCTATCAGCTTCGACCTTGGCCCTCTCCGCCTCATGCCGGGCAGCGTTCTCGGCCTCTTTGACGCCCCTGGCCACGTTGGAGGCTACAGACCAAACATTAAGACGGTTGTTTGCCGGGATAGCTATCAACAGCTTGACTTTATCAGACTGCTTTCCATCCTGACCGATTTCCTCAAACTGTACCCCCCGGAAAAGCTCCACCCCTTCCCAGTTAAGCCGCAGGGCATTACGCCCCACATAATACAGCAGCCCCTCCAGGGTAATGGTCTGCCCGGCTTTCACGCCCTGAGGGAACGAATAGGTGCGTTCCAGGTTGGTGATGCCTTCTCCAAGGGTCATGGTCAGCGCAGCCCGGTCGGCCTCGGCCTTGGCCCTGTTCGCCTCGTCTTCCGCCCGATCCGCTTCCGCGTGGGCACGCTCCACTTCACGTTCAAAGGTCAGGATGTGGTTGTTCGCAAGATCATCCAAACGGGCAATCTGAACATCGCCCTCCTCCCGCACCTCCCGAAGGGCCGCCGCTTTAATTTCCGCCGTCCTGGCCGCGTGGCCTTTGGCCTCGGCCGCGCTCTTGGCCGCGGCAGCAGCCGAGGCCGCGGCATCGTCTTTGGCGTCCAGAAGCTCCCGGCCATACTCCTCGGGGGTCAGCTCGCTCGAAGCAGGCATCCGGACAGCTCGGGAAACTGCTTCCCGCAGTTGCTGCCGCTCGGCCGTAGCCTGATCCAGGGCATCCTCGATAACCGCCGGATCAAAACGCGTGCCGTTCACCAGCCGCACATGTTGCAAAAAGGGCATGTTCCGCAGGATCGCAAGCGTACTGCCTTCCGGAAGGGGAAGACCGCCCGGCGCGTACGTCACCGTGCCCCCCTTTGCGGAGAGGGTTACGGTACACTGCGCCGTCACGTCGCTGACCCTGCCGGAAGCATCGATCACCTGAACGGTCACCTCCGCTGCATCCCAGACCCGAAAGGAAAAGGGAAATACCGTGACCGCGCCGTTACCCCGGAAAACCGCCTTGCTGGTTGTACTATCAAGGGTCATGACTTACCTCACACCATCCCTGCCCTAGCCATAAGCCAGCTATCCGGCTCGGGCCTTTCATGGCGCTCGCCGGCATCGGCCAGTTCGGCCGGGGGCAGGGATGCCCGGTACAGGCTTTCCAGTTCCTGCACCTTGCCGGGGTTGTTTTTGAGTAGAGGCACGCAGATCAGGCAGGCAAGCTTTCGGGCCATGGCGGCGCAAAAGGCGTCGTCCCACCGGCTGGTTTCGGTCACGTCCACGATATACTCGGCCAGGGCGTTGCCGCGGTCGGCAAGGAGCATCTCCCGGCCATCGCCGTGCACGATTACAAAGGCCTCCCTCCTGCCGCCACGCTCGCCCGTCACCCGTAAGAGCTTAAGGCAGCTATCCGGCAGAGCGTAGGCATGCCGCCACACCCCGGCCCAGACATCCGGCAGGGGAATTTCGGCCAGACGCCCCCGACTCCACGCGAAATTCCACGGATAATCGCGCAAGGCGGTTCGCCTGGCCGTATCCCAAAACAAGCCGCACTGAATAGCCGCCTCGGTTCGCTCATTCTCGCCGGCCACAGTCCGCGTGCCGATGAAACCGAGTGCCATATTCCAGATTTCCAGCTTGCCCGGCATGGCTACCCCTTAACCACGCCACCATCAATGTACATGCCGTTTTCCCAGGGCACTTCATCTTCGCGAACCACCGCGGCAAAGATCTTGCCCGTGCCCGTGGCCGTGCCGGTCACGGTCAGGGAGAGCCGCAGCCAGTTCTTGGCGGCCGGGGGCAGGAATCGCCAGCCAAGACTTTTGCCCTGCACCAGGGCTTTCGAGTCATCAATAACGATTTTCGCCGGGGGCACGTTTTCCCAGGGTCCTTCCGCCGCGCAGCCCTGTTGCAACTGCACGGTCAGCGCCGTCACGCCGGTCAGATCGCCGTCAACGATTTTCAGGCAAATCGGTATAGGATCTTCACGGTCGGGCTTCCAAAAGGCATTGAGGGGAACGGCCTTGGAAAACCCCGTCTGGGGAGTGGCCGAATCCAAAAACACCAGGTTGTCGTCAAGCAGCATATTTCCTCCTTTATTTCGCCGGCGCGGGGTCTTCGGTAGAAAGAATAACGTCACATTGCCGCATGGGACGGCCGTGCAGGTTGGGCACGGCCTTGGAATTGAAATACTCGCCGTACACCAGGTTGATGTTGCCCGCATCGGAACTTTGCAGCTCCACTGCCGTGAGCACATCCTGGTTCACATACCAGACGGCGCGGCCGCGCATGGTCTCGGGCATCATGTTCTTGGCCCGGATAGTCAGGGCCTGCAAATCGATAAAGCCTGTCTCTCCCTTGCGCTTGGTCAGATCGGCCACCGGGATGTTGGCAATGCGGACAACGCTACGCCAGTCACGCAGGGCCAGGCCCAGGTTCCAGGTATACAGGCTCCCCACGCACTGGAACTTGCGCCCCTCGTCGTCGGTAGTCATATATTCGCCAAGATCCTTGCTGTGCAGGCCTCCTGTGCTGCCTTTAGGATACAGGCCGTGGATGGTGTTATCTCCCCAAGAGATCAACCACATGCTGGTGCAGCCGCCCTTTGCCGCGCCGCCCGCGTTAACCACATTGGGCGAGCTTGTGGAAGGGTAGCGTTTCAACAATCCGTTGAACTCATCGGGGAGCTTGTCGTTATCGCCGTAGAACAAAGTACGGGCCGCCTTCTGGCGCATGGATTCCATGAAGGCCTTATCCTCGGAAAGGCGGAAAGATTTGGCTCGGTCTCCGTACAACTCCATTTCCTTGACGTCCATTTCGTTGCGGGCCTCCAGCATGGAACAGCCCTCCTTGACCTGGGTCCACTGGCTCTTGCTCGGCGGGGTACCACGGTAAAGCCGCCGCCAGTAGACTTCCGGAAGCCCGGTGCGGATGCGGGTCAGATGCCCGTCACTTTGGTTGGATTCCATGAACTTGACATCCGAGAGAATGTCGTTGGTCTGGTTCATCAACTCCAGGATATCCCCGGCCTTATCCCCCTCGTAAAATTTCTCCAGTTCCGCCAACGTGGCCACAAGACCTTTTGCATACGCCATGATCTTCCTCCTACCTGTACAGCCGTTCTTCCAACGGCGCTTTTTGAGACACAGATATGCCTGTTGCCAATCTATCTTCAGCCATGGCCCGCCCGATGCGGGCAAAACAGCGAACCACCGCAGGGTTATCGCCATACCCCGTGGCCTGCAGCATCCGGCGTACCTCGCCCTCCTCGTCAAAGGCAGCTAAGGCCTGCTTGGCGGCCACGCAGGAGGCCGTAAAATTCCGCCCGCCGAACTCCGCATCAGCCTTAATTTCCTGCTGCCAGGTTCTGCGCTGCTCCAAAAATTCAGCCTGCCGCCGCTCATGTAGCTTCACCGAAAAATCCAGGCTGGCCTGGGCCTGCTCGCGGCTCATACCCAGCTCTAGGCAATGTGCGGCATAGGCCTCAATATCGGGCTTATCCGCGGCGTATTGTTCCGCAAGGTCCAGTCGATAAGGCTTCAGAGCTTTATCAGAGGCTTTTTGAGCTGCCTCCTTCCCCTCGCCCTCCGGGGCATCGTCAGCATCGGTCAGCAGGGTTGCTTCAGCCTTACCGCCGCCTTTTTCCTCGCCCCTCTTCGGCGCATCCTCAGGTCTGGTTTCTTCCGCAGCCTCTTCTCCCTCTTGCGGCAGGTCCGCGCCCATCGGGAGCGCTTCCCCCTCTTTCACCGCCTGCCCCGTGTCGGGACCGTCCGTTCCGTCATCTACCATTATCCACCTCTCCAAAAAGTTTGCCGACCACGCCGGCCTCCCGAGCCAGCGTGACGAGTTTAATACCAAGCTCCCGCTTGCCTTCGCGGTAGGCGGCCCGAACATGATCTGCCGGAAATTCAACTTTCAAGGCCTCGCTCTCGGCGATCAGCCAGCGTAAGAACTCTATGCCTTCGCCGTCACGGGTAAGCTCCCGCATCACCCGTATCGGCAACGGTTCCCCCACACTATGAGCCATTACAACCCTCCTAAACCGCCCACCAGGGCCTGAAGGGCGGTCTGCCCGTCCGGACCGGTCACGGCCTGGCCCAGATCACGAGCGGCCCCGGCCACACCCTGCACATTCTGCGCGGCCTGGGCCGCCGCTGCCTGCTGCTGTTCTGCGGCCTGCGCCTGAGCCCTTTGCTGACGCAGGGCCTGCCGGGCCTCTTCATCCCGCACCACCCCGCGTGGTGTGCCTAAACTCTCGGCGTAGGTCGTGGCCACGGCATCAAAATCCAGAGTATCCAGAATCTCGGGGTTGGCCCGGGCTACGCTGAGTATAAACGATACAGTCTGATCCAGGCTTGAGGTGCTGACCAGCCGCTGCGCCTGAGCCAAGACCGAAATAAATTCGATCTCCACCGGCGCTCCGGCCATTTCCCCGGCCAAGGGCGGCAAAAGATCCCAGTCCCGCATCAGTAAAAACGTCCGCTCAATCAACGGGGCGTACAGTTCCTTTTGCAGCCGTTCTACCACTGGACCAATCAGAATCAGCTTTTCCTGTTCCCGGGCCTCGATTTCCGTGGCCGTGATCTGCCTCCGGTCCGTGGAGATCAACATTTTAAAAAGATCCGCATACAGCCCGTCATGGATGAGCTGCTCTACGGCCGCGATGCCCTGCATAGTATATTGCAGGGCGATCGGCGCCGGCTGCTGGATGGGCACGACGGCCGTAGTTGGATTGACTCCGGTCATTTGGCTGACAAAGGTTTGTCCGCCGGGCCGCAAATCCACGCCGGAACGCCGCAAGGAAGCATCTACGGCCAGGGGCGGGTCAGCAATTTTATGCTGCATCTTGCGCAGGGTTTCAGTCTGGGCTTGCAGCATCCGGCAGTCAGCCAACACATCCATGGCCGGGGAACGGCCGTACACGTCCAGACCGGAAACATCCCAACGCGGGCAAAAGGCCGGAAAGGAAGCAAAGCCGCTCTCGCGCAAGATCTGCGGCCTGCCCTGCCCTCCAGACCCAAACGATCCGTCCAGCCAGTGAAGCGAGACCACGGCTTTTTTGAACCGGCTCCCCATCCCATCCTCACGGGGGAAGAGGGCATGGATTACGTCATAGCGGTCCGTATCCACAGCCCGTTGCGCTGCGGCAAGAATATACTCGGGCGTCTTTTCCCGGCCGAACTCTTGGATAATCTGCCGCGCGGTCATGCTGATGCGGCGAAACAGAGTATCCACCTCGCCCCGGCTGTTGACATCCAGACAATATTCCCCGGCGCGGAGCACGGTAAAATGAAGCCCGTCCGGCCCCATGGTCTCCAGCATGACGCCGGTTCCGAAGGTACCGAGATCTGCATAGAGAGAATGCACCGCGTTGTAGAAATTACTTTGGTGCAGCAGCATTTGCATGCGTCGGGTCACCTCGTCGAGCCATGCGCCCATGCTGCCGCGCGCCGTTGTCCCGTCCTGGTCCGCCCCGGCCGGCCCAAGGCGAAACCACGGCCGCACCGGGCTGGTCATACCGCCTTGGAGCCCCGCGGCCAGCACG
Source organism: uncultured Desulfovibrionaceae bacterium (assembly GCA_949741925.1). Lineage (GTDB taxonomy): Bacteria > Desulfobacterota > Desulfovibrionia > Desulfovibrionales > Desulfovibrionaceae > JAJDHY01. The sequence goes on from CATJOY010000055.1 coordinate 12,057, forward strand.
CGCATATCCAACACCCCCACGCTGTTAAGCAGCCGGTTGTTGAGGATAAGCGGACGCTTGCCGCCCTGGCTGTCGGCATCATGCCGCCAGCCCATGGGCAGAAAGTGCAGGGCCAGATCACGCCAGGCGCTTTCCCAGCCGGAACGTTCGGAGCGCAACGACTGCCACCGTGCTTGCAAACGGGTCAGATCCATACCTTACCCCAGCTTGTTATCCCGCGTGGTATTGGCAAGAAGCGATGTATGGACGCTTCCCGCAATGCCTGCCGCTTTGCGGGCCCGGTTTTTCTGATCGTCTCGGGCCGCTGTGGCCGCCTCAGTCACGCTTTTGGTCTGTTGCACTTTTGGCGTGGGCGGGGGAGTATAGCTCCCGCCGCCGCCTTTTCCGCCGCCTCCACCCATCTGATCCTCCTTGGTTGCTTGGTTACAAAGTTTGCAGGTCCATAATGGTCACAACGCCATCAGCCACCCGGCCGCCCCGAGAGGCGAACACACAGGCTCCGGGGACAACGCCTGCCCGCGCAAAGCCGACGCGTGAGGCAAAGCGCAAGGCGTGACGGTACGGCGCCGGGGTCAGCCCCACCAGCGAGCGCATGCCGCCCTCCCGCAGCATGAGCAGACATTCTCGGGCCAACCGCTCCTTGCAGGGAAGCCCCGCCGAAAAGTAGCAAAAGTCGAACATCCCGCTTTTGCCTGTGATCCCGCGAACGGCAGCCAATACCAACGGGCGGCCGTCAACAGCAAAGGCCGCATAGGTCCAACGCTCTTCACCCGAAAAAATACGGATAAACTCTTCCCGGTCCGGCGCGCCGTCGTAAAAGAAAACCTCGAGCAAGCCTTGCTTGACCAGGGCATCATAGAGAGCGCCAAGGGAGAGCGGCCCCTCAGGATCAAAGGTGTTGTGCCCGGAAACGTCGCACAGCCAGAAATGTTCCATCACGCCCCCCACCCCAGCGGGTTGTACCCGGCGCGATCTGCCTCGGCTGCCCCACCCCAAGAGGTTACGTCATACTCCGTGAGCGCCCGGCTGGAACGCACAGGCCCGGCCTCCACAGGCGCATAAAAGGTCAAGGCCAGGGCATCGGCGCAGTCCGGCGACGCCAGGCCGCGTTTCTTCAGGCTGTCTTTGCTTTCAAGTTGCAGCTTGCCGGAGGCGTTGATCTGGTATTCCAAACCCGTCAAATGCTCCGCAAGCTCCGGGTCATCGGGGAGCGCGCCGCCCTTGGCCAGCCAATCCCGCATTTCCGACCACATCTCCGCGCGCCGGTTGAGGAAACGGGCTTTGTTGAACGGGGCGGCACTGGAAACGGCATCCGTAGCCGGAATGTCATGAACGCGGTTAAGACAGTCCACGACTCCGGCGCCAACGCCGACCCCATCGACAAACACGCGATCCGCCTGCCACTCCCGGCATATGCCGGCAATGATCCCGGAAAGCGTCACCGTATCCACCCCCCGTAATTTGTGTTGATCAAAGACCATCAGGCCCTGCCTGCGGCAAATGACGCTCTGATCAGAGCCGAAACGCGCCACATCCACGCCCAGTATTTTGGGCGCAAACTCGTAGTGATCCTTGGATACCTGTCTGCCGCGGGCAGCATGCACCACGTCTGAAGGAATAAACTGCACATCACCGGCCCGGGGAAACTCGCCCCGCACCCGAACCCGTACAAAGTCTGAATCCTCGCCGTAATCCTGTACCCACTGGCTGAGCTGTTCTTTATTGGTCATGGCTGCCGTGCGGCTATCCACCTGACGGCAATGCCAGCGATGCCGGAAACGGCCAAAGCATTCACGAAAGCGCCCTGTATTGCGCGTGGGGTTGCCAAAGGCGCACCAGATGATTTCAGTATCTTCATCAGTCTGCGCACCTTCCGCCACTTCCCAAAGTACGTCGGGAACGGCTGAGGCTTCATCAAACACCAGCAGCACGCGGCGGCCTTTATTATGCAGACCGGCAAAGGCCTCGGTATTGCGCTCGGACCAGGCGACCATATCGCAACGCCAGGTCTTTTCATGGCCCGGAGCCCGGCTGATCAAGGCTGTTGCCGTACACTCGAACCAATGCCCGCAAAGACACAGCCGGTGCCACTTGGCCAGTTCGGCCCACGTTTTGGTTCGCAACTGCGCCTCGGTGTTGGCCGTAACCACGCCCTTGGCGTCCACGCACGTGCACATGGCCCACAGAACTATCCAGGCCACCAGGGCAGATTTGCCCACACCGTGCCCTGAGGCTACGGCTTCGCGCACTATCAGCATGGCTGTGCCTGGGGCATCATCTTTGCCTGCTCCCGAGGATAAGGCCGCCCCGATTTCTTCCAGGACTTCGCGTTGCCAGGTATCCGGCCCGGAAAAACCTTGCAGTTCTCCCGTGCCCCAACGAAAGGCATAGCGAACAAACCCCAACGGATTACGGGCAAACGAGCCGATATCTTCGGCCAGATGACGATCAAAGCTATCGACCCGTAACACGCCGCCTTGCCTCCTCCAAAAGATCCACATCCACCCCGCCGGAGAGCTCTACTTTTTCTTTGAACATACCGATATGCCGCCCCAACAGTTCCAGAGCCTTAACCTTATCGTGCTTCTTGAGCCGCACGGTCCGTCCGCTGCCTTCAGCCACTTCAGCTACACCGGCAGCCTGGTCAGCAGTAAGAAGCGCGCTTTCTTTCAGCGTCACGCCTTCAGGTCCCCATTCCATGAGGTCGCGCGGATCAGCAAAGGCGATCTTAGCCAGCTCCGCAACGACCAGATCCGCAGTTATCTCCGTCCGCTGGGCCCGAGCGGCCATCGCTTTTTCTACGGCTTCGGCCACATGCGCTTTGGCAAGCAGCCGCGGCCCCGTCCAAGCTGCTGTTTTCGGGCTGTACCCGGCGCGAATAGCTGCCTGGGTGGCATTCAGATCCACCAGATATTCGGTCACAAAGATAGCCTGCCGGCTCGTCATGCCACGCCTCGCCATCACTGCCTCCCATCAATTCCCAAGCAACGCCGCAACTTTACTTCCAGCAGCTTGCCAAGCATTCCGTAAAGCCGTTCGACAAGCGCCAGCCCGCCCCATCCGACCAAAAAGAAGGCCGTCCAATGCCATGTTGGCGGGACATATTCTGAAACCAGCGGCAAGGTAATGTTAGCCAGAACCACGCCGCCAAGGACTTCAGTTATGGTTTGGCGGATGGTTTTGCCGGATCGCCGCGCCTTGAGAAAAGCTCCAAAGGCTCCATACGCTGTGGCCGGAAGAAGAAGCCACGAAGATACCTTATCCAAAAATTCCAAAAGCGAATCCATCACCTTGTTTTCTCCTTCCTGATCGCTCTGTATCCCTCCGTCCTACTCCCGGCTTGCGCGGGAAAAAATGGCGCTGCCCCGTTACTGAGGCAAAGATTTTGCCGCGGCGCTGCGGTTCTCCATCTCTCCGCCGGGGGGGAACACGACCTCTCCGGGCAATGCAACACCTGCCGGCAGAGGAATAGGCCGTTCCCGTAGCAAAACCTCCGGAGGCATCCCCTTAAGAGGCACCGGAAGAACCGCCGGACGATTCCCGGAGCAGGCGGCGAGGAGAAAGGGCGTCCCAAGGCAAAACATCACCTGAATCACACGATTGCCCCGGCTCACTCTACCCACTCCCGCCCTGGACCAAGATCCAAAAGGTGCAACTCGCCACAATGCTCGCAGGCAATGAAATCTCTCCAAGGCCAGGACCCGTTATAGTCATTGCAGGCCCTGTACAGACCGGACATATCCGCCTCCGTTTTCATGATCATCGCCCTACGGGACAGGTCACCGATATTGTTCCGGGTATTGGAGACCTTCTCCGGGTCACGATCGAATTCCGGGATTTAATGTTGCAGTGCCGTCGCTGCCGCAACCGACCGAGTCTCTATGGCCGGCCGTGAAGAGAGTGTAGCATCGGGGGTTGAGCGTTCCCCCGCTCCAGGGGGAATACAGGGGGGGTTGGGGGAGAATACAGGGGGCTTGACAGGGGCGGGGAATGGGAAATATTGACCCAATCAACTCATTTTATAAGAAAAAAATAGTCATCAGACAACAGGCGACATCGGCTTTACGCTTCGAGAAGCGTTGCAGGGGCTTCCGCAGCAGGGCGCACGCCTGCCCTCGCAGCACTGCATGCGGGCCGGCCCCCTACCTCCGGGCCTTGGGAACACCTTGTAAAGAGCCCAACAGCAGCCTTCAAGGCGGGCAACGAAAACATTCTAACGCTGATTTAGGGGCAATCCTTCGCCCCGGGGGAGATGCAAGGGCCCCCTGGCAATGCTCCGGGGGGCTTGACGGCTCGGGATACGCCCAAAATACGTCGGGTGATGCCAGGGCAGCAAATCGGCAGTTCGACGCTGTAGCGAACTTCATCTGCAAGCGCAGGCTGATGGAGAGTACTCCGGCACAGGAAAACTGCTCACGGTGAGAACCTCAGGCAAAACCAAACACCTGCCGAAAACATACCCGGGCCTGACCCGCGAACAACATATCTTTTGAAAAAGCTCTAGTCTTTTCCGGTCTCAACGGTTTGAGAAGAAGCAGCGGGGCACGATTCCGGCGCCGCCCCCGCATAGCGAATGTCTTTAAGAGAAACAGGGATGGCGTGGTGCTCCTCTATCCAGCGTTTAATGCGCCAATGGCTTTCAGGGCGGGACATGGCCTTCGCTTCCAACATGGCCCGATCCGCATCCTTAATCAATGCAGCCAAGTCATGACAGTTAGATGTACTGGTAGCCGTGCCCACGGCCAGCAAAACCGGCAAATGGTTTTTATCGCTGTTGTATTCCTGAAAGCGGCGCTCTATTGCCATAGCGATACGCCGAACCTGTCGGGCCGAACATCGGGAAAGCAGGGCCACGAACTCATCGCCGCCTGTCCGAGCCAGGCAATCGGAAGAACGCATACAGCGCCGTAAAAGCATGGCCGCCTGGATCAGCGCTTCATCCCCGGCAGCATGCCCGAGGTGATCGTTGATCAGTTTGAGGCCGTTGAGATCGCAGGATATAACGCTGACCGGCCAAGAAAGGGAAGAACCGGCCAGCTCTTCGGTCGCCATTTCAAAAAAGGCGCGGCTGCGCAGGCCGGTAAGCGCATCGGTCTTAACCATATCTTCCAACTTTTCACGGCCGCGCTGGGTCAAGGTGATATCCGTATGTACCCCCACCAGCCGAAGGGCCCGGCCGTTATCATCGCGGTAGGTAACATGACCCCGACCGAGTATCCAGGCCCAGTCGCCATCCGCCTTACGCATACGGTAGGTCACTTCAAAGGAATCCCCATGGGTGGGTGATTTGACTATCAAGTGCAGTAAGGGAAATGTGCGGGCGAAATCATCCGGATGGATCTTTTCAGCCCAGTTTGCCAGACGCCGGGGAAAATTCTCCGGGGCATAGCCCAACATGGAGAGGTATTGCGGGCTAACGCGAACCTCGTCGGTAACGGTATCCCAATCCCAAAGGCTGATTCCCGAGGTTAAGGCAGCCAGAGAAACTAAGGGCTCCAACCGCGAAAGGCCGATCTGCACTGCATGTTGCAAGGTTCCGGCCAGCAGCACAACGCGTCCCTCCTCATCCCTTTCAAGCACCGCGGCGCTGATCTCCATGCGTGTACATCCGCCGTTGATCGTACGGCAGGAGATGACCTCGTTTATGCTGTTTCTGCAGCCGGAGTTCCTCCCCAGACCTAAAGTTCGGGCTATGCGCTTTCTATCTTCGGGAAAAAGGTGAACCGCAATATGTTTCAAGCGCCGGGCGCCGGGGCTAAAGTCGGAATATCCTAAAAAGGCCGCGCAGGTCCGATCCAGGCGAATCAACCCGTCATTGAAAGAACAAACCCAATGGCCGACCCGGGAATCAACGGTGCCGTCCTTGCCCTCCTGTCCCACTTCAAGCAATCCCAAAATATGTTCGGCCTTATCCGCCGCATCGCGCCGCAATACGACCATCCGCTCCACAACCCGTCTGCTGTCAAAATAATACAACAGATTGAGAAAGCGGGTCCTGCCGTTTCGCAACATATCATTGAGAAGCGGCGCAAGCGATTCCCGCCCCGCCGTGGACATATGGCCGCGATAGGCCTCCATAGTGCGCGGCACGCCGGATTCCTCCAGGCCAAGCATGCGGCAGGCGCCTCGACTCAGGCAAAGGGCGTCGGAAGAAACATCCCAGCCCCAAAGCGGTTCATCGGATTCGTGCAAAGCATAGGGAAAAGAACATTGGTCAGGCATCGTTATCTCCGCGCTCCACGTGGAGTCCCATCGCCTCAGAAAAGCATTGCACCGACTACCAGGGCCACCCGCCATCCCGCCTGCTCTTTTGAAAGACGACAGATAAAATAATGTAATTTTACTATATCATAAATATGCGCCAATGAAATAGCCTTATTGTACCAGTACATATATTGCTTTATACCCGTATAAAAATCGTGTATACAATTTAACGTATTGATATTAAAAGAAAATATATAACTTAAA
>CATJOY010000056.1 GCA_949741925.1 uncultured Desulfovibrionaceae bacterium
AAGATGATCCGCGCGCCGGCCTCTTTCCCTCCTCCGAGGCGCAGAGCAGGGAGTACGTTGCCGCTAGGTTCCCCAAACCTGCTGCTCCGGCGCTTTCAGCGTTTCAGGCGCTCGGGGCTGGTTCCTTATATCGTGCTGCCAGGTCTTCTTTTTCCCTGGCAGCCTCAACCGAAAAAAACTGGGGCGGCGTATGGCAAAGACGCCTTTGCCCACTTTTTTTCCGGCATTCTTCCCAGGAAAAACCGTTCGACGCCGCACGGAAAGGGCGGCTTGCCCCTAGCTTACACCGGATACCGGCAGCCTTTGGCCGAGGCGGATGCCTTGCTCATCGGCGTAGGCGAGATAGGCATAGCTCTCCACGCCTACAGCGGCAGCTTCCATAAACAGCGTTGTATATACGGAATCTACGTAATCCGCCGGGCCGAAACAACGCGCGTCAGGCCGCTGGATGCAATAAAAAAAGGCCGCGCGCTCGCCGGAGCGCACAATATCCATCATCTCTCGCAGGTGCTTGTGAGCGCGTGCGCTGGTCGCATCCGGAAACGCCGCGCGCTCTTCTTCCACAAGGCTGACATTTTTACACTCAACCCATAGCGGCGTTCTGCCGGGGGCGGTAAAAAGAGCATCCAGGCGGCTCTGCCCCCGCCTCGCCTCGGGCTTTATAGCTGTGTATTCGCCGGCCCAAGGGAGCAATCCCCGTTCAAAGGCGGCGCGCAGCAGCCGGTTTGGGGTCAGGGTGTTCACCCCGGCCCAGATGCGGGAACCGGGCTGACCCCACAAGGGCCTTCCAGGCCGGGAATCCGGCAGGCCGATCAACTCCAGGGTCCAAGAAAGCTTCCGGCCTTCTTTCAGGGCGGGGGAAAGCAGCACCGGCGCTCCCGGGCGCAACAGCCCGGTCATGGCTCCGGAATTGTTGGTGTGGGCCCAGAGAGGACCGGAGGGGGAAGCGCATTCAACAAAAAACCGTTTGATCCGCCGGACCAAGAAGGCTTCGCGGCAGCCGGGTGGAAAAACGAGAAGAGGGTCACGCTGCATAGGTGGTCCCATTATGACCGCACCCCCCGGAATTTACAAGCACCGTCTATCGTGCTAGTTTTTTTTCTTTGTGGGAAAACCGGCGCCGGAGTGCTGGTATGTATAACGGCGCATAGCGAATACCAGCCGCCGTTCCCGCGTCACGCATTTTACCCCGGGGAGCCTCGTTATGAAATTATCGCAGCGTATCCTGAACATGACCCCTTCAGCCACCCTTGCCATCACCGCTCTTGCCGCCGATCTGAAGGCCCAAGGCAGAGATATCATCAGCCTATCCATCGGCGAACCTGACTTTTTCACTCCGGATGTTATCGGGGATTCCGCCAAAAAAGCCATTGACGACCACTTCACCCGTTATACCGCCGAAGGCGGTATCATGGATCTTAAAAAAGCCGTGGCCGGGTATACGCATCGCCTTTACGGCGTCAACGCAGGGCCCGAGAACGTCACCATCACCAACGGCGGTAAGCAGGCGCTCTTCAACATCTTTATGACCCTGCTCAACCCCGGCGATGAAATCATTGTTCCCACCCCCTACTGGGTTAGTTATCCGACCATGGCCGAATTTGCGGGCGCAAAACCTCTCTTCGTCAAAACGACCACCCAGGGCAATTTCAAAGTTACACCGGAAATGCTGGATGCAGCGAAAACCCCGGCTACCCGAATGCTGGTCCTCAACTCCCCTTCCAACCCCTCCGGGGCCTGCTACACGGCTGCCGAAGTGGAAGCGCTGGCTAAATGGGCCCAGAACAATGATGTCATCATCGTCAGTGATGAAATCTATGAGCAGCTTGTCTATGCCCCGGCCGTTATGGCCAGCTTCAGCCCTTGGTGGGAACAGGATAAAGAACACTTCATCATCACCAGCGGGGTGAGTAAATCCTATTCCATGACAGGCTGGCGTGTGGGCCATATTTTGGCGGATGCAAAAGTCATCAAGGCCCTGGGCGGATTCCAGGGGCAGACGACCTCTAACGTCTGCTCCATTGCCCAGAAAGCAGCTCAGGCCGCGTTCAACAGCGATTTTTCCCTGGTTGCGCAAATGCGCGAAGCCTTCCAACGCCGCCGGGATCTGGCTATGGAGTATATCAAAACGTGGGAAAACGTCGAATGCCCGACCCCGGCAGGGGCTTTTTACATCTTCCCGGATGTGCATAAACTCTACGGCAGCCGTTTCGCGGATTCCACGGCCCTGTGCAAAGAACTATTGGATAAGGCCGGTGTGGCTTTGGTGCCCGGCGTCGCCTTTGGCGATGACAACTGCATCCGCATGTCCTATGCGGTCTCGGATGAAGCCCTGAAAACGGCTCTGGAGCGCATCGGCGGCTACCTCTACGGCTAGTGTTCTGAAACGTTTTGCGGCTGTTTCCCGCGGCGGCCGGGGCAAGGCCCCGGCCTGCACCGGGAAACAGGCCGGGAGTCATGGTGCAGGAGAGCGAAAAGCGTCTGGAAACACAGCGGCTGTGCCCACGGGAACAGTTACGCACTACGCAAGGGCAGACGGCATCAGTGTCTCACAACGCGGGATGCCCCGACCCAAACCATCTCCTGAGCTGAACAGCGTTGTCTCACAACGTAGTCCATCAGAAAACCAGTTTCATTATAGCGAGCAGCTCTCGTCTGAAGGAGACTTTATGACAACCATCCCCGCTTCCCACACCATCAGTTGGGCCCGCGCCCGGGTGGGCCGTCTCTGCGGTACCGATATGGAAACCGGCGGATACGCCGCCAGGGCCTCGGAGATAGGCGGTCACCTGGCCAAGGAACTTGCCGCGGGCAGACTCCCTTTTCTCTCCATGCCCTACCGGGCCGCCATGGAAGAGGCGATTCCCGCGGCACTCAACAGCATTTCCCATTGCCGCCACTTGCTTCTTTTGGGCATAGGCGGTTCCGCCCTGGGAGCCAGGGCGCTGCAAAAGGCCTTTTTCCCGGCCCAGGACCGGCCCGGCCATAACGGCCCCTGGCTCTGGATCGCCGATAACGTTGATGCCTGCACGTTGGAGGCTTGGCTCACCGCGCTTCCGGCCGATCAAACTGCGGTGGCGGTCATCTCCAAATCAGGCGGCACCATCGAAACCCTCTCCCAGTATTTCTTGGTTAGGGAATGGTTGCAAAAAATGCTCGGGGCAGCCTGGAAAAAAAATGTGGTCATGATCACAGACGAAGCCAAGGGCTTTTTGCGCGAAGAAGCAAAACGCGAGGGCATGGTCAGCCTGCCCGTGCCCGACTATCTCGGCGGCCGCTACTCTGCCCTCTCGGCCGTGGGCATGTTCCCCGCCGCCTTTATGGGCATCGATTGGAAAGCCCTGATGCGCGGGGCCTCCGCCGTTGCCTCGCCGCTGGCCGCTGATCCGTTATCCCTTAGCAAGCACTCGGCTTGGGATCTGGCCATCTGGAACCGTCAGCTCATGGAAAACGCCTATTCGCAATTGATTTTCTTTACCTATATTCCCTTATGGTCCTCTCTCGGAGCCTGGTTCGGCCAACTCTGGGCCGAAAGCCTGGGCAAAAACGGCAAAGGCTCCATGCCCCTTCCCGCTGTCGGAGTTACAGACCAGCATTCGCTCCAGCAAATGTTCCTGGATGGTCCCAATGACAAAGGCTGCCTGTTCCTGCATTGCCCCAGCCTCCCACGGGGACGCACATTCGGGCCCGAGACGCCGGAACAATGGGCCTATCTGCGAGGGCGCTCTTTCGGGGATCTGCTGGATGCCGAAGGGCTCGGCACACGGATGGCCCTTTCCCAAAGCAAGGTACCGACTGTAGAGCTCTGCATGGCCTCCGACGATGAGGAAGCCGCCGGTAGGCTCATGATGCTTCTGGAAATCACCACGGTCTTGACCGGGTATCTGCTGGATATTGATCCCTTGGATCAGCCCGCTGTGGAACTGGGCAAGCGCCTTGCCAACGCCCGCCTCGGCGCGCCGGGGTACCCCGAAGAACATAAGGCCCTAACGGCCTTTCTTTCCGGCAAAGGTCGGGAAAGCTCATTCTGATGGCACACGTTCGGGCCGCCAGGGACACATCTTTGCAAAACGGCGAACCATCCGTCTCTGACGGCCCTTCCGCCATAAGGCCGGAGAAATCCTCCGCCAGGTTTAGGAACAGGCCCGGCAAACCGCCTGTTTCCTCTCCCCTTGACGGCACAGGGGATGCAGGCGGCTCCGGCCCGAAGGGCGGGAAGAAGGCTTCTGCCGCTCGCCACAGTATCCCTGGCAGCCTGAGTAGCGATACTTCCTCGCTCGGCATCGCCCGCTATCTTGCCTGGGTTACCCTGGTTCTGATCATGGGATTTGCTGTACTGCTGGCCTTTATCTTCGGCAATAAGGCCAGAGAAACCCTGTTTGCCAAACAGCGCAGTTTCGCCGGTATCATGGCCGAAAATCTTAACCACCAGATATTCATCCGTTTCACCTTGCCCACAGCCATGAGCTACGGCCATATCAGCCTAAGCCAGCAATTCCAATATAATAACCTCGATTCCACAGTCCAGTCGCTGATCCACGGCATGCAGGTACACTCTCTGCGCATCTTTGACCATAACGGCAAGGTCACGTACTCGGCCTTCAATATCTTTGAACCGGGCCGGGATGACCTGGCCAGCGCCACTGTCACCCAGGCCGCTGCTTCGGAAAACGAAACCCCGATTTTTGAAATCGACTCCAAAATTCCTTTCTGGGAAGCCCTGTTCAAACCCTTTGATCTGGACAGCAACCAAAGTATCCTGCGTATGGAACCGGGAACCTTTTATCTCCGCACGACCTTTCCCATGCGCTCGACCATTCCCGTTTCACAAACAGGACCATTGCCCATTGAGGACTGGGCCGGCGCCGCCGACGGCCAAACCCAACGCCTGGGCGTGCTGGAGTTCACCCAAGATATCACTGAAGATATGATTGCCGTAGTGCAGTTTCAATGGACCATTGTCGGGATCACTCTCATCTCGGCCCTCGTGCTGTTTTTCTTACTGATGTTTTTCCTTCGCCGCGCTGAAAACGCTCTAGCCGCCCGGGTTGCCGAAGAACAACGCCTGCTCAACGAGCTGCACCAGCATGAAAAGCTGGCCGGCATGGGCCGGGTTGTTGCGGGTATCGCCCATGAAATCCGCAACCCCCTCGGCATCATCAGCTCCAGCGCAGAATTGCTGCTCCGCAGGGAATCAGCAAACCCGGTTAACAAAAAAATTCTGACCGCAATCTTTGAAGAAGCTCAGCGGCTTTCCAAAACAGTTCGCGATTTTCTGGATTACGCCCGGCCGCGGCCCGCTATGGAAGTTCCTGTAGATATGGCCCGGGTTATTCACGATGTTTTGGCCTTCCTGGAAGGCGAATTGCATGAAAAAAACATCAACGTAGCACTAGATCTGCCGTCACAAGATGGGCAACTGCTGGTTTCAGGCGATAAGGATTTCTTCTATCGAGCCGTGTACAATATTTTGATCAACAGCGTCCAGGCCATGAACGGACCAGGAACAATCCGCATCCAGGGCCGATTCTTCAAAGAGGAGGACACGCCCATGGTTTCCCTCCTCTTCAGCGACAACGGGCCGGGCTTCCCCGCCGAAGAACGCGAACGCTTGTTGGACCCCTTTGTGACCACCAAGGATGACGGCACAGGCCTGGGCCTGCCCATCGTCAACACCATTTTCACCAGCCAGGGCGGCAGGCTTTCCCTGGAAGACGCCCCCGGCGGCGGCGCGCTGGTGCGTGTTATCCTGCCCGCGCATGCCGGCTGACCCATCATGCCGTATAACGCCCCAAGCCGCATGCCTCGGCGGTCAGGGCCTTGCTCCAAAGCCCGCTAAGGGAATACTCCCTCCTACACACTCCCAAAAGAGGATCACTCCGCACTTCCGCAGCAATGGGATAAAGGAACATCATGCCTCTGTCCCGTAAGGGGGCAAATCAATCATCCCCTATCCCCGAACGAAAAACGCCTGCTAAGAATGCAGTTGAACTATTGCTAAACAGCCGTTTACCGGCAAGCAACGCTTTCCGGTAAACGGCTGTTTACACTACGTATTACCTCGTTTCTACAGGCTCTGCGAAGGCCATGCGGCTCCGGCCTGTGAGTCCAGTTCCCGGATAAAGCCCGGCAAATACGGCTATTCGCCCGAATCCGTAAAGTGCTCGCTCCAGTAAATAAGCCGCTGGCAATTGGGGCAAGAAAGTATCTGCGAACCTTTTTGCAGTTCAATATACCCTTGCGGCGGAATAGCGATATGGCATCCGGAACAGACCCCGCCGTTGACCGGCACAATAACCGGATACGGCAGGCGCTGACGGATGAACTCATAGCGCGCGAACACGGGCGGAGGCACTTCCTTGCCGGTTTCCTTCCGCCGGGCGTTCAGGCTTTCCAGGCGCGCCGAAGCTTCGCTCAGACGCTGCTCCAGGCCTTCTTCCTTGGTTTTCAGTTCGTCTTTGAGGTTGTTATACTGCCCGTCGATCTCCTCAAGGGAGACGTTCTGACGCTCCACCTCTTCAATCAGCGCCACACGCTCTTCCTCACGGGAACGGTTGCTCCGCTCCAGGGAATCCATCTCGCGCATCATGGCATGGTATTCCTTGGCGTTCCCCACCTGCATCAGCTTGTTCTTGCTGTTCTTGAGCTTATCCGCATCGGAATCAATATCAATATCCAAGCGCTTAGCCTGCTCACGCAGATGCTTCAATTTTTCCTGGTGGCGCTCATGCTGCTCCTCCAGGGCCTTAAAGCGAGCGCGCAAATCCTCCAATTCTTTGGGGGCGCTCTCCATATCGGTCTGAATAGCGAAAATTTCGTCATCCACTTTCTGCAACGCGACCAGTTGTTCTATCTGTTTCAGATAAAGGCTCAAAATCATCCTCCTAGAGTATTTCAAGGGAAGCGTCAGGCCGCTCCGGAATCCTTGCCGCACCCCGGGCATGCAACATGCAAGGGGTTGCGGGAGTGGAAAAAACTCACCTCAATATCCGGCGCCTCATTCCGGAGCAAATCGGCAAAACGTTGCATCATCGTGTGCTCCAGGGAAAAATGCCCCACATCCACCATGCCCAGCGGCGCTTCCAAGGCGGCGTGGTACTTAATGTCGCCGGTAATGTAAATATCCGCGCCTGCATCCTTGGCCGCGGCGGCCAGAGAGCCACCCGAACCGGGGCAACAGGCCACCCGCCGCACCAGTGAGGGAACAGGTCCGCAGCGCAACCAACCCGAGCAGCCCGCGAGAGAGGCAACACGATCCATGAAATCCGGGAATCTCTGCGCTTCCGGCAAATCACCGACAAAACCAAAACCATAGCCGGGGCCGCTCGGGGCGGGCAGATTCGAGGGTTCGAGAGCAGACAGGCCGGAGAGCTCCAAATCATACGCCAGCCAGGCCACCGGACCGGAAAGATTGGCATCCAGGCTGGTATGCGCGCTGTAAAGGGGAACATCATGCGTCAATAGCAGAGAAACAACAGCATGGTAGGCATCAAGAACATTCAAAAAACGGGGCTGCATAACCAAAGGATGATGTGCAAGAAGCATATCCGCCCCACTCTTCAAGGCTTCGGCAACAGCATCCGGAGTGGGATCCAGCACCACCCCCAAATGAAAGGCGCTTTTTCTGCGGGAGGCGACCTGAAGCCCCGAAGCATCCCAGGACGCGGCAATGCCCGGCGGGGCATATCTTTCTATCAACCCAATAATTTCAGATACTTGCATGGTTTTTTCCACTAAAAGACAAGATGCTCCCTCCGCTGAAGCGAAAGAAGCATCCTGCGTTGCTGCTATGATCCGGGCATTTTCCCGGTAAAAGGACATTCAAAGGGGCCCCCTGGTTTACTCTGCCATCGACTCCATGCGCCGACGGAGTCCGCAAAAAAGGAACTGTTGATAAATCACGGGGAGTGACGATGCCTTTGGGGCGCACGTTTGTCAATGTATTTTTAGAATGCTTCGTCATACAAAGCAATGAGATATTGCACGTGCGGAAGGTTCGCGGCGAAACATGGTCTTCTATGGCGCATCCTGCGTCTTGCTCCCCGGGATGAAGCAAAAAAATCCCCTTTTACTCTCCAATGTCCGCTCTTCCCCTAGGGCCGGGGCAGAAAATAAACATGAGAGGAGGGTTTCTTTCCCACTCCTGTGTTTCCTTATTTTGGGGGCTGGAGGGGGAGAATTATTCTTCCTGGTGGGGCCCGGGGCAATCTCCCGTCCGCCCGAGGCCTTGGGCAGAAGACGGTACACGGCACGCGGCCGCTGCGGCGGCAAGACATCCCGCCTCTTCCCGGTCCTTTCCCGGAGCCAGGCGGTTTATCCGGCGGCAGATGCCCATAAACAGATCCACCTCGTGACGTCTCAGCCCGCTTCTGCGAAAAAAACGCCGCAAAGGCAGCATGAACCACTCCGGGTTTTCCTCAGGGAGAAAATCAATGCCGATGAGAGTCGTTTTGAGAACCTCGAACAGGCGTTCCATTTCTTCCAGACTGGCCGGCGGCGAATTCTTGCGTCCCCCAAGCTTGCGTCGCGGGTAAACTCCCTGGTCAAGCCCGGCCTTGAAACATTCATACACCATAAGCAGCACAGCCTGAGCCAGGTTAAGCGACGAGGCATCGGGCATCGTGGGTATAGAAACCAGCCTGGTGCACTGTTCGATCTCGCTGTTCTCCAACCCGGTATCCTCCGGGCCGAAGACAAGGGCCACCTCCCCGTCGTTAGGCCCGAGGGCCGCGATTTCCGCGGCCGCTCCGGCCGGGGAAACAATGCCGGTACGCCAGCCGCCTGTTCGGGCCGTTGTTCCGTACGCCAGGCTGAACGGCGCAAGCGCATCGGCCAGATGCTCCACCACCACAATCGAATCTAAAACGGCTTTCGCCTGGGGGGTGGCCAGGGCCTCGGCTTTTTCCCGCAACCAAAGTTCCGGAGCGACCAGTATCAGCCGGTTTATCCCAAAGTTGGCACACGCCCTGGCGGCCATGCCGATGTTCTCGGGAAAACGCGGTCGGGTCAGAATAACGGCGGAAACCGGCATGGCTACAACGTTACTTCAGCGGCACGAGCTGCGAGTTCCTCGTACCGGAAACAGTGTACCAGATGGTCGTTGACCAGGCCCGTGGCCTGCATATGGGCATACATGACCGTGGGACCAAGAAAGGAAAAGCCACGCCGCTTCAAATCCCTGGCAAGCGTTTCAGCAAGCGGCGTGACGGCGGGGACATCCTCGCCGCGTCGCCAAGCATTCACAAGAGGCCGGCCCTCCACGAATTGCCAGATATATTTGCAAAAGCTGCCGTATTCCTCTGCAATCGTTAAAAATGCCCCGGCATTATTGATGGCGGCCTCGATTTTTCTACGGTTGCGGACAATACCCGGATCCTGGAGCAAGCGCTCCACGTCCCTCGCGGTGAAACGAGCGACCTTGCTCGGGTCAAAGCCTTTAAAGGCTTTGCGGTACCCCTCGCGCTTTGCCAGGATGGTAGACCAGGAAAGCCCGGCCTGGGCCGACTCCAAGACCAAAAACTCAAACTGGCCGGCGTCGTCCAGACAAGGGAGGCCCCATTCGGTATCATGATAGAGAATTTCGCGCTCGTTCTTCATAGTCCAAGAGCAGCGCGGCGTATCGGGCATGGCGGCATCCGTATTCGTTTTGTAGCCTACCTTCCGGCAATGACGGTGATTTCCACATCAAGGCCGTCATCCAGGGCATTGACGCCAACAGCGGTTCGGGCAGGCGGATCATTGGGGAAAAACCGGCGGTATACCTCATTGAGTTCAGGCTTCTTGGAAAGATCAGTCATATGAATGGTCACACTCAGAACCTTATCCAGACTTGAGCCGACATCCTCGAGGGTATTCTTGATGTTGGTTAGGATAACTTCGGTCTGGTGGGCAACGCTGCCGCCCTCACATTCCCCGGTTTTTACGTTTTCGCTCATCTGGCCCGCAAGAAACAACAGATCGCCGTACCGTATAACAGAAGACCAGGGACCGGGCTGCGGCGCTTTTTCAGTAAAGAGAGCTTCTTTTTGGGGCATGGTCTTTTCCTTAAACTTACAGTAATATTCCGGCGCAGAGGAGGCAACAGCCTTCAGCCGCACCGTGCGGGATACTTCTACATAATGTTTTTTAATACAATGAGCCGGGGATAAGGTCAAGGAATGCAACCGGAAGGAGCTTTACATGCGCATCGTGGTATTGGATGGATACACCTTGAACCCATCGGGAGACAATCCCTGGGACGCAGTGGCCGCCCTGGGCGACTTTACCTTGTACGACCGCACCAACCCGGCTGATGTTGTAGCGCGCGCCAAGGATGCAGATATCCTGATCTCCAACAAAGTCGTTCTGGATGCAAAAACAGTATCGCAACTCCCGAAGCTCAAGTTCATTTCAGTGCTCGCGACCGGCTATGACGTAATCGATCTTGCCACAACCGGCGCGCGCGGGGTGCCGGTTTCAAATGTTGTGGCCTATGGCGTGGATTCCGTTGCCCAACACGTTATTGCTTTACTGATGGAGCTTTGCCGCGGCACAGGACGGCATGACGCCAGTGTCAAGCACGGCGACTGGGGCAAGGCCCGAGATTGGTGCTATTCGCTCACCCCCCAACGCCAGCTGACCGGTATGGTCATGGGCATCGTGGGCTTTGGCAATAACGGCCGCAAGGTTGGTGAGTTGGCCCACGCCTTTGGCATGGAGGTCATTTCCTTCACGAAGCGGCCAACTAATCCTCCGGCCTACAAGCCCTTCCGTTTTGTGGATCTCGATACCCTCTTTCGGGAGTCTGAAGTCATCTCCCTGCATTGCCCGCTGACTGACCAGACCAGGCACCTGGTCAATGCCGAACGCATTGCCTCTATGCGCGATAAAGCATTCATCATTAATACCGCTCGCGGTCCCTTGCTCAATGAGGAGGATGTCGCGGCAGCCCTGCATTCCGGCAAACTCGGCGGTCTTGGCGCGGATGTGCTGACCATGGAGCCGCCTAGCCCGGATACCCCCCTGCTGACAGCGCCCAACACGGTCATCACCCCACACATCGCCTGGGCAACCTTGCATGCACGGCGTACCATTATGGCGATGACGGCTGAAAATATTCAGGCCTTCCTCGCGGGCAGGCCGCGCAATGTCGTCAACAGCGCCTTTCTCAAATAGCCTGAGGCCGGGAGCCCGCCAAGGCCGCTGCGCCGCGGGGGCGGGAACCCTCTTACGGGCGGCCTGCCCCGGCAACGGAGGACGTTCCTGACGCCCGACGGCCTGCGAAAGTACATCGTTTGCCCCTCCCCTGACTTTCATGGGGGGGCTCTTCAGGCAGATCAATCGGGCCTCTCTTCCGTTTCTCCCTCCTCCATGGATGTTCTCAAGAATTTCTTGTATTCCCAAAGTGAATTCCGTACTATTCATTTTACGGGCGCCCGGCAGCCGATGGGCTTTCATTGCTTGTCAGGCTCCGGAATGCGCCGGGATATTCACCGGCCTGCAGGTAGCAATGATCTTTTCGCCCATTCCCGGCGTGTTGGCCCCTTTTACGCCTATTTTGAAGGGGTCAACGCATATTCGTGCATATGGGCCTGACACCGGAGCAGCCTCATGAACGAGCAGCAAATAGCTATACCCGGCGGAAGAAGATCTCCCGCCCCGACAGTGGATATGTTGATATACGATCCGGGTAAAGGCCTGGTGCTGGTCAGGCGGCGTAACCCGCCGCCGGGCTGGGCTCTTCCCGGCGGCTTTGTGGACTACGGGGAAACCGTGGAAAACGCCGCGCTGCGCGAAACCCTTGAGGAGACCAATCTCCGCGTCCGGCTTGACGCTCTGTTCGGCGTTTACTCCGATCCGGCCAGAGATGCGCGCCACCATACCATCAGCACGGTTTTCATCTGTACGGCTCTGAATCCTGACGCCGTAACCGGTGGCGATGATGCGGCCGAAGCCCGTTTTTTTCCGCTGGATGATCTCCCCCAGCCTATCGCCTTTGACCATGAAAGGATAATCATGGATTTCAAGGCCCGGCTTGCGGCAGAACAGCAGCGCTGAGAATTTTTCCGGCGCTGGCGCGCCGGTGGTGTACTCTGCCGGGGAACGGCTGCCCTGCGGCATTCCCCGTCGCACGCTCCGGTAACGGTATTTTCGGCAACAAATATTCCGAACCATACCGTTTGGACGCGAGCGGTCGGACTCAGACAAGGATATCCCGTTTTTTTCTGAACCGGAACGGCAGGAGGCTTTCATGTCCGGTACCGTGTATTTTGCTACGTCGGAAATGTATCCTTTTTCCAAGAGCGGCGGCCTGGGCGACGTCATGGGCGCTCTGCCCCCGGCCTTGGCGAAAATGGGCATTCCCACGGCTGTGCTCACCCCGTTTTATGGGCGCCTGCGCACGGGGGAAGCCCAAATTCGGTTGGCCATGGAAAACCTCCATGTAGGCTATCCATGGGATCCCACCACCGTGGATGTCTTCGCCACCGAATACAAAGGCGTAACCGTTTATTTTTTGCACCGGGGCGAATATTTTGACCGCCGTCAGTATTATAATGAATACAAGGGCGATTATTTCGACAACGCTGAGCGATTTATTTTCTTTACCAGAGCTTGCTTTGCCTTTATCCGGGCTCAGGATGAACCGCCGGGCATCGTCCACGCCCACGACTGGCAGACAGCCCTCCTTCCGGCGTATATTCACTTTGCCCGGCCGAAAGACGCGTTTTGGAGGCGGACCCGCACAGTGACCACAATCCATAATATCGCCTTTCAGGGGCGCTTCTCTTCCCGGCTTTTCAGAGGCTCAGGGCTCCCCTGGGAGGCCTGGAGCATGGATGGTTCAGAGTTCTACGGCGATTTCAACTTTTTGAAATCCGGCATTGCCTATTCCGATGGCATCAGCACAGTCAGCCCCAGCTATGCTCGAGAAATTTTGACCGAACGTTTCGGCTACGGCCTGGATGGCATCCTGCGGACCCGCGAACAACATCTGGCAGGCATCCTCAACGGCGCGGATTACGGTATTTGGGATCCCCGCGAAGATCGCTTCCTGCCCGCCCGCTATTCTCGGCAAGATGCCACTGGCAAAGCGGACTGCAAACTCTCGCTGATCAAGAGCCTGGGGCTTTCCACCCATCTGCTGGACCGCCCGCTCCTCGGCTTTATCGGCCGTTTGCGGGATCAGAAAGGCATTGATTTGGTCATGGACATCATTCCCGAACTCATGGAACGGGATATCGGCCTGGTAGTACTCGGAGAGGGCGATCTCGGCTATGAACGTACTCTGGTGGAAATGAGCGAGGCCTACAAGGGAAAAATGCATGCCGTTGTGGCCTATACCGAAGAATTCGCCCACCGCATCCAGGCGGCCTCGGATTGCTTCCTGATGCCTTCACGTTACGAACCCTGCGGCCTGACCCAGATGTACGCGCTGCGCTATGGTTCGCTCCCCATTGCCACGGCGGTGGGTGGGTTGCGCGATACCATTGTGCCGCACCCGCACCCCAAATCCACCGGATTCATTTTCCAAGAAATAGATTCTCGCGCCCTCTTGCGAACCATTCTTGAGGCGACGGCGCTCTGGGAAAGCAATCCTGAGATCTGGCAAGATATGGTGCACCGGGCTATGAGCCAGGCCTTTACCTGGGAAAAATCCAGCAAACAATATTTGGAGCTTTACCGGCAACTTGGCTATGACGCCTAACCAACCGGACTCGCAGGAGTTTTACTGATGACAACAACCGCCTCCGACCGCACCAAGCCTGTTTTCCTCGAGCCCTTTGATCTCTATCTCTTCGGCCAGGGAGAGCATTGGGATCTTTACCGACTCCTCGGCGCGCATCCGGCAACCATGGATGGCGAGGAAGGCTACCGCTTCGCTGTCTGGGCGCCCAATGCCCGGGAAGTCTGCCTGGCCACCGAAAGCAACGCATGGCGTTGGGGAGAGCTCCCGTTATACCCGGTGGGCAGCTCCGGAGTTTGGGCAGCCTTTGTGCCGGGCATCCGCAAGGGCAACCTGTACAAGTTTGGAATCCGGGGAGTGGATGGAGTTATCACCTATAAAACCGATCCCATGGCTTTTTTTGCGGAACTCCGTCCCGGCAACGCCTCTATAGCCTGGGATCTCGATACCTACACCTGGAACGACCGCGCCTGGATGGATCGCCGGGCCGCATCCGGCCCCCCTCTTGATGAAGCCATGAGCATTTATGAAATCCATGTCGGCTCCTGGCGGCGTCGGCAGGGGGGGGGGCACCCCTTTCTTTCCTGGAACGAACTGGGCGATGCCCTGATTCCCTATGTCCAGGATATGGGCTTTACCCATATTGAACTCCTTCCCCCGGCCGAGCACCCCCTGGATCTTTCCTGGGGCTACCAGACAGGGCACTATTACGCTCCATCATCACGCTTCGGCACGCCCGAAGATTTCAAAACCTTTATCGATCGTTGTCATCGGGAAGGGATAGGCGTCATTCTGGACTGGGTTCCGGCACACTTCCCCAAAGATGCCTGGGGCCTTGGGCGCTTCGACGGCACTGCCCTCTATGAGCACAGCGACCCCCGCTTGGGCGAACACCCCGACTGGGGCACCTATATCTTTAACTACGGACGCCACGAAGTACGCAACTTCCTTCTAGCCAATGCGCTCTACTGGCTCAAGGAATTCCACATTGACGGCATCCGCATTGATGCAGTGGCCTCCATGCTCTATTTGGATTACTCCCGAAAGCCCGGGCAATGGCGGCCTAATGCCTATGGAGGCAAGGAGAATCTTGAGGCTATCGCCTTCTTGCGCGAGCTCAACACTGTTATCCACGGCCATTTTCCCGGCGCCATGACAATTGCCGAAGAATCAACCTCCTGGCCGGGGGTATCCCGCCCCGTCTATACCGGCGGACTCGGCTTTACCTTCAAATGGAACATGGGCTGGATGCACGATACCCTCGGGTATATGCAGGAAGACCCCATTTACCGTTCCTACCACCACAACGCGCTGACCTTTTCCTTGCTCTACGCCTTTTCTGAAAACTTCGTCCTGCCGCTCTCACACGACGAGGTCGTACATGGCAAAAAAGCGCTCATTGCCAAAATGCCGGGGGATTCGTGGCAGCAGCAGGCCAATTTACGCCTGCTCTTCTCCTATATGTGGGCCCATCCAGGGAAAAAGCTCCTTTTCATGGGCTCAGAGTTCGGCCAGTGGAATGAATGGAACCAGGATAAAGAATTGGATTGGATGCTGCTACAATTCCCGCCCCACGACGGCTTGAGAGCGGCGCTCCGCGATCTGAACCATCTCTTGCGCTCAGAACCGGCTATGTACCGCCAGGACCGGGATTGGCAAGGCTTTGAATGGATGGATTTTTCAGACTATAGGTCGTCTATTTATTCCTTTGTACGGCAAGCTGAAGGCGCGCGCCCCCTGCTTTGGGTCTTCAACTTCACTCCGGTGCCCCGGCTGGGCTACCATGTGCGTTGCCCCTTCGGCGGCGGCTGGAAGGAAATTTTTAATTCAGACAGTGCATATTACGGCGGCTCTAACGTGGGTAACTGGGGAAGAAGAGAAACGGAAAACCGCGGCGGCATGCCAAGCCTCTCCCTCTCTCTCCCTCCCTTGGGAGCGCTGGCGCTGGTTCCGGACTAGGTTGAGGCGGGGGCCCCGCCCCCGCTCACTCGTTCAGCGAATCATTGTCCTTAGGACCGCGGAAAAGCTCTAGATGGCGGCGCATGATCCAATTGCCAAGAGGTTCAATCTCGCCGTTTCCTGAAAGGCGCAGCCATTCGATCTGACTACCCTTGGTTTTTTCCTTGGGACGAGCCCAGGCCAGAAACTGAAGACCGAGATTCATACCCCTGGTTTCAAAATCCAGAATGGGCACCTTAACGCGGGAGATCATCCAAAAACGCAGCCGGGCGGATTGATCCGGATCCCAAAGATCCACCATAACCATGATCCGGTCGTTGATACGGATGTGCTCGATCTCCGTTGCCAAATGCTCGCGCGGAATATGCAGCTTGATGCCCCCGGCGGAAATATCCGTTACCAGAAACTGGCGGCTGATATTGGGATAATACACCAACGAAGGCTTGGGCCAACGCTGCAGATCCTCCTGAGCATCGTCTCCGGGCATATCGTCCCCACGCCAAAAGGCCGCGCCTAGCAGGTACTCTTCCGGAGGCGCAATGCGGAGATAGGAACGCTTTTGCCGGGATTCGATTTTCGCCGGGATATGTACACGGATGTGGCACAAACCGCCGTCAGAGCTAATATCCTTTACCGTTGAGGAAAAAGTATGGTAGAGATGCTGCCCCTGGTTATTAACCTGGAAATAGCAGGTAACGGGCTTCTCCGCCCAGCGATTGGAAAGCTGCTGCAGGCCGGAAATTTCCAGAATGAGAAACGGCCCCTCGATACGCAGCCCCGTGCAGCGCAGCGAGGGCAACCGCCCGCCCTGATCAGGAGCAAATTGGAGTTCAAATTTAGAGCGCTGATCCAGGGCAAGACGCAACAGTTCGCGGATTTTCTTAGAATCCAAAACCCAATCTTCGGGAACGTAAACCCGTCGTTTATTGCGGATGGCAAGGATAATAATACAAATTAGGAGAACGGCAATAACCGCAATAAGCCCCAAGATAATATCCATGGGAGCCTCATTCAAAGCTCTGTTAAGAAAAGAGTCCTTTATTTCCCCAAGGTAAGAGGCCTGAAAGCTCAACTCTTCCAGACCTGAAAACCATAAAAATCCCATCGCTCCTCCTGACAATAAGTAGCCGCGGGCAAACCGGATCTAGCGCGCAACCGTAATGGAGCAGATTTTTTATTACTACCATTAATCTGTAGGTATCGCAAGAGGATGAGGCAAACATTCCTTACCTGCCTTCCTCAGCCCCTCATCCCTTGGGCGGCGCGCAGCAAGTATAAAAAACTAAAGACGCTTCATAGTATATATTTTTGTAATATTTTCTACAGAGAATTCTCCTTAGAGAAGGTTGGACGGCCTTATCCGGCTGATGTCTTGCTGCCGGGTGGCAAGAGGTAGAGCTCCGTCGCCTCCTTGGCCGGATCGAACCAAAAAAGCACTCACAGTTTCAGCGGCAGCCACCAGCGAAGCCTGCCCCAGATGAGCATAGCGCATGGTTGTTCTGGGGTCGCTGTGTCCAAGCAACTTTTGTACCTCATACAGTGAGTGCCCGGCATTCACCAAAAGGCTGGCAAAGGTATGCCGCAGGTCGTGAACGCGCACATCGGTAAGGCCGAGCCCTCCCCGCAATCGGTTCCAGAAGATATAAATATCAGAGAGCGCTTTCCCCTGCGCATGGCCGGGAAAAAGCCATGGGCACCCGGGGCTGCGGGGAATAGCGCGAATGATCTGCACGGCCTCATCGGAGAGCGGAATATGACGCGGCTTGCCGGATTTGGAAAGGGGCACAGTGAGCAGACGCTGATCCAACCGCACGTTTTCCCATCGGGCCTTGAGTATTTCGCTCTTCCGCGCGCCAGTCAGAAGAAGCAGACGGATGGCGAGAGCCTCCGGGCGATCGCTTTTGAGCAATTCCTGCATGAGCCGTTGCGCTTCGTCTTGCGTAAGATAGCGTTCCCGCCGGGTATAAATTTTAAAAGGAGAGATGCCCGTGCATGGCGATTGCCCGGCGGGCAGCAGGCCATGCAGATTTGCCAGGGAGCAAATGCTCTTCAACACCGCAAAAATGCGGTTACACGTGGCCGGTGCCAAGCCGCGGGCGGCAAGCTGATGCAGCCAGTCTTCCACATCACTGCGGCGTATACCGGCAACCCCCCAATCTCCAAAGGCCGGGGAGAGATATTGTCTGGCAATGCGTTCATCGACACGCCAACTGCGCTTGCGGAGCCGGATGTGCGGCAAATAGACGGACGACACGAAGATATCAAGGGTGAATACATTGTTCCCCGCGGTTTTGCTCTGTTCTTCAGACAGCGAACCATTGATTAAGGACCAAAACGGATGACGGGCCATGCGGTGTGCTCCTGCAAAAGTGAAGAAGGGCGCCCTGCCAGAAGGTCTTTGCGTCCTGTAGGCAGACTTTGCACAGCCTATCACGTTTTTTTAACAACCTCCGGCAAAGGGGCAGCCACGCCGAGGCAATTCAGAGAGGTAGGTGAGAATGGCATAACTCGCAAAAAAAATCAAATTTTTTAACAATTTAAGCAAAACTCTTTGCCTTACCCCGATCCTTTTCACGAGATGGGCATGGCAGGCAAAAAAAAGTAACGTAGAGCAAGTATGCCGGTGGATTGTCTCAAGCGGGGGATAAAAAAGGAAGGGAACATGTTGGTGCAAGTCCTATGGCGCTCGAAGTAAAAGCGCCCGATGCCGATCCCCCCCTGCGTTTTTCCTGGCAAGGTCTTTGCATTATACCCGATAGGAGAATATCCGGAGACGGCAATTTTTTCCCAGGGAACAGCCTGAGGCTTACGGGGAAGGATCACGGAGCCGGGGTGTATCCGGCTTAAGAAAAAAAGTCCTTCTGCCGATAAGCGGGATAGATGTATTCTTTGTTTGGAGGAATCATGACCATAAACTGCAATACTGCCCCTTACGAGGCTGAATCCGGACGGCGCACGAAGCGCCGGCAGGAATATTTTTCCAGCCCCGGCCTGCTCCGGCGTCTGCTTTCTCCTGTTCTGCTGCTTACCTGCGTCCTCTGCGGGCCTCTCCCTGCGGCAGCATCCGAAATGTACGTTCCCGGAACCATGTCTGTTCCTGGAGGAATTGGCGTTATGAACGCCCTCCCTCTTCAAGAGGCCGGCACTAATGCCATGAACCGCGATAAAGCCAAGGTTTACGCTTTCCCGGGCAATGATGCGGGGTTTGCCCTGCCCGGAGGCGATGGAGCCGTGTTGTGGGTTCCGGCGCCGACCCAAGGCCCTGCGGCAGCCGCTATGGATGCCCGGGAACTCAAGCTTAAGGTCAGAGAACTGACCGAACAGCTGATTGCGGGGATGGACGGCGTGGCCTGGGGGACTATTGCCGTGCCCACCGTATTCGTCAACCAGGATGATTTTACCCGCACTTCTTCCTTGGGCCGCTTCATGGCCGAACAGCTCTTTTACGAGTTCAACCAGCGCGGCTACCCCACTCGAGAATACCGGTTGGCCTCGCAGGTGCGTTCAAAAGAAGGGCGGGGCGAATTTCTGCTTTCCAGGGCTATCCCCCCGATCAGCGCTAAAAACAAAAGTCTGGTCTTTGTCGTCGGTACCTACTATGCAGACCGGCAGGCCATTTTTCTGAACGCCCGCCTGGTCCGGGGCACGGATGGCACGGTTCTGCGCACCGGCCAGGTTATTCTTCCCAACAACGCCATGACCCGGCGGATGCTGGCCGGTGGAACCGGCAGGCAGGTCGCGAGCGGCTCTATCCCCGTCCGCGATTTCACCACCGCGACCCACCCCACCAATCTGACCCCCATCGATCTGGGGCAGGATATTCACTGAAGCCGGGAGGACCACGATGCAACGCATTTTCCTGATCTTCTGCCTGGGAGCGGCGCTGATCCCCGGCATGACGGCCTGCTCTTCCAAGAGCTACTACGGCGGCGCAACAGAACCCGGAGTTATCCGGACAGTGGACCACAACCCGGTAAGTCTGCTCAATTACAAACAGGCCAGAATATACAGCGCTCAGGGGCGTTACGAACTGGCTCGAGAACAATACCTGCTGGCCTATGCAGCGGCTGAAGGCGATCCGGTTTTGCGTTCAACCCTGGCGCAGGAACTCAAAGCTGTGGATATGATGCTGCGCACTATGCGCTAAGGGTGTTGCAAATACCACTCCACCTGTGAAAAGAGGCATGGTTCTCCCTGGCGGCCCAGTGGTTCCTTATACACGCGGTTTTCCCGGTTGCGATCGCCAAAGGGAAAAGGCGGCTTGCCGGCAGAAACAAGAAGGCCCTCTCAGAATCTTTCGTCGGCCTGAAGCGTTCTTAGTTAGAAGGATATGCATATGAATATGATACTCTCCACATCCCGGACAGGTTCCGGAAAGATTCTTCTCCCAGGGATCATTGTCGTGGCGCTGCTCCTTGCGGGCGCGAAAAGCGTCTTTGCCACCGAGTCTTTCATCTCCGTGGAAGGACAGGTGCCACAGGCAGCCTCGGCCATGGCTCGCCAGATCGACCGCCAGATAGCCTATCGACTGCTTCAGCCTGAAACGCCCACTACCGGGGTTTCTCTCGCCGTTACCGTCCCCGTTGACGTCAATAATCTGGAAGAATCCAACCCCTTAGCCCGTCAGATGGCCGAGGAACTGGCCCGCTGGTTTGTGCAGGCCGGGTATTCGGTTCAGGAAATACGCAAGGGGCACGCGGTGCTGTACGAACAAGGCACCGGCGAAATGCTGCTGACTCGGCGCACGAATCTGTTGGAAAAACATTCGATCAAATCCGCGGCCATTCTTACGGGCACCTATACTGTAACCAACCGGGTGGTGCGCTTCAATATCCGGGTGCTCCAGACCGCCAGCCAGGAGGTGTTGGGCATGGCAACTATCAGCGTCCCCTTGTCCAGTGAACTGAAACCCTTGCTGGGCATGGCTATGCACAGCGTCGGCATGGGCATAGAGCCCTCGGTGATGACCACACTCCCCTGAGTTTACGACGCTCTCCCGCTGGAAAGCGCTCTGCCTCACTTCAGACGTTAGGTATTAACCGCGTATGAAGTGAGGTTTTTTCCGACTGACGGCCCGGGGGGGGGGACAACGCGATGTAACAGCAGATAAGGGATCGGGACCATGGCGGATGCCGTTGCAATATGCGCCTCTCCCCCCTTGCGGCGCTGCCCGCTTTGGTGCGAACCCCACACAGGCCTTGCCTCCGAACCGCGGAGCGCTCTTTTCTCCGATCAGTGCCAAGCCAATGTTCCAGCCCTGACGGTTGCGGCTCTTTCCAGCCTACAGGAGCGAAATTTTCTTGACCTTCGGCGCATACTGGCATAGCACAATCTCAACATCCTCCTAGTTTAGGAGGAATTTCCCATCCTTATCGGATCAAATACAACCCGACCAAAGTACAAGCACATGACCATGAGCGACACATTGCAAGCCGCCTTGCGAAAAGGGAGAGAAAAGATCATCGCCTGTTGGGTGAAATCCGCTGATAATCTCTATCCTTTTGCCGCGGCCGGCCTGCTTCACTCTACGGCCGATGCTTTTGCCAATCCCGTGGGAGCGCGCAGCCGTGAGGCCGCCGGCCTGCTCTTCGACGCTATCCTGGATCCCGGCTATGACAGCGCTCGTCTGACCGCCGGTTTGGAGGAATTCCTGCGGGTTCGGGCTGTCCAGGACATGCGGCCGGAACAGGCTGTAGGGCCGGTTTTCTTTTTCAAACGGCTTATCCGGGACTATCTCGCGGAGGAAGAATTTCTTTTCGACGAGGAAAGCCGGATGCAAGTGCTTAGGCTGGAGACGCGCATTGATAATCTAGTTTTGCTGGCCTTCGGGCTCTATATGAATTGCCGTGAGGCGTTATTTTCGGTCAAACTCAATGACATGCAGCGGCGCAACAGCCAGTTGCTCCGTTTTGTCCAACGCTTCAATGTGCCCCAAGGCCCGGGAGAGGATCAGGAAGAGGTTACCGGCAGCTAATGTTCCCTGCCCTCTCCTGAACATCCGGAAAGGTCTTGTGAACATAAAAAGTTTTTGCCCTTCACGGTATGTGGGGTAAAGAAGTCAATTCCACGAAACCGCGGAATTGGCCGCAGGGGCGCAGTATCCCCAACGTTGAGGCGAGCCCCGGATATTCCGGGCCTTCCGGCTACGCGACAGCGCCCCGCAGGGGCGCACAGGATACGCCGCGTTTCTTCTGCCTGCCGGACCGCGCCAGCGGTTTTGCAAGGAGAAAACACGGCCGCCGGAGACATCTGCCTCCCGGTGAGGCATTGCAGGAGGTACGCATGGCATTTTCCCTGATGATGGCTCTTTCTATCGCCGTTATCGCCGGAGTGGGCGCGGGGCTCGGTCTGGAGTACTTTTTTGGCATCGTGTTGCCGTTGGCCGCGGTGCTGGTCTTTATCGCCGGCGTGGTTTGGCGGGTAATCGGCTGGGCCAGAGCGCCTGTGCCCTTCTCCATCGCCACTACGGGCGGTCAGCAGAAATCCCTGCCCTGGATCAAGCCTGCCTGTCTGGATGCACCGTACACCTCTGTCGGGGTTATCGGGCGCATGGTTCTGGAAGCCGTTACCTTCCGTTCCCTTTTCCGTAACACGGCCGCCGAGATGCGCGGTGAAGGGGATGAACCGAGGCTGATCTATTGGTCTTCCAAATGGCTGTGGGCCTTTGGCCTGCTTTTTCACGCCGCTTTTTTTCTGGTGCTGTTCCGACATTTTCGTTTCTTTCTGGAGCCGGTGCCCTTTTTCATCCCCTGGATTGAAAATCTGGATGGCCTCATGCAGTTCGGTGTGCCGCGGTTTTTCATGTCTGATGCGCTCCTCCTGGCCGCGGTGCTCTTTTTGTTGCTGCGCCGCCTGAAAGATCCGAAGCTTCGTTACATTTCGCTTCCGGCTGACTACTTTCCCCTCTTTGTTTTACTGGGGATCATCATTTCCGGCATTGCCCTGCGCTATTTCGCTAAATCAGACGTGGCCTCCATCAAGGTGCTGACCATGGGGTTGGTAACCCTCAACCCGGTTCTGCCCGAAGGCGTTGGTACGACCTTTTTCGTGCATCTCACCTTTGTCAGCGTCCTCCTGATATATCTACCTTTCAGCAAGCTTATGCACATGGCGGGCATCTTTTTCTCGCCGACGCGGAATATGCCGTGCAATACAAGGCAGTACCGCCACATCAACCCCTGGAATCCGCCTAAGAAATACCGCACCTATGCCGAATACGAGGATGAATTCCGCGAGGTGATGGCCGAAGCGGGGCTCCCGCTGGAAAAGCAACCGGAAGAGGAGAAATAAGGAAACGCCATGGCAAAATTACCTTCCCTTCAGGAACTGGCCAAAAGCAGCCTACCGCGTTTCCCCGGCGCTACCCTTGAGGGCGTCGGTTGGATGCGCACCAAGCCGGTGTTCACACCCGGTTCGTATTGTTACCCGGCCAAGCTGGAAACCATGCAGAAGCTGGGCATGCCCAACCCGCATGAATGGTCCCCGGAAGACGAGGATTGGAACCTGCCGCAGGGCTGGGAAAAGATCATTCACAACGCCTTTGCGGACCGGTTGAAAAAATACCGTTCCCTCCGGTTGTTCATGGATATCTGCGTGCGTTGCGGCGCCTGTGCCGATAAATGCCACTTTTTCCTCGGCACGGGAGATCCTAAAAACATGCCCGTGCTCCGGGCGGAACTCTTGCGTTCGGTCTACCGCAAGGATTTTACAACTGCCGGAAGGTTGTTGGGCAAGGTCGGCGGTTCCCGCGCCTTGGATCCCTCGGTGATCAAGGAGTGGTTCTCCTATTTTTATCAGTGCACCGAATGCCGCCGCTGTTCGCTCTTCTGCCCTTACGGCATTGATACGGCCGAGATCACCATGATCGCCCGTGAATTACTGCATGAGGTGGGTCTCGGCATCCACTGGATCATGGACCCGGTTTCCAACTGCAACCGCACCGGTAACCATTTGGGCATCCAGCCTCAGGCCTTCAAGGAAATTGTAGAGTTTCTCTGCGAGGATATTGAAACTATTACCGGCATCAACATCACCCCGCCCTTTAACGAAAAGGGGCATGAAATCCTCTTCATCACCCCCTCGGGCGACGTTTTTGCCGAACCGGGCATTTATACCTTCATGGGCTATCTGATGCTCTTCCATGAACTGGGCCTGGATTATACCCTTTCAACCTATGCCTCGGAAGGCGGCAACTTCGGGCTCTTCACCTCTTCGGAGATGATGAAGAAGATCAACGCCAAGATGTATGCCGAGGCTGAACGGTTGGGGGTAAAATGGATTCTGGGCGGGGAATGTGGCCACATGTGGCGGGTCATCCACCAGTATATGGATACGGTGAACGGCCCTGCGCCTAAAAACATGGTCACCCCGGTCAGCCCCATCACCGGAACGAAGTTTGACTACGCCTCCTCTACGAAGATGATCCACATTGCGGAATTCACCGCGGATCTCATCAAGCACGATAAGCTGAACTTGAAGCCTTCACGCAACGACCACCTTACGGTTACCTTCCACGATTCCTGTAACCCGGCCAGAGCCATGGGCATGCTGGAAGAGCCGCGCGAGGTGCTCCGGGCCGTCTGCAATAACTTTGTGGAAATGCCTGCCAACACTATCCGCGAGCAAACCTTCTGCTGCGGCTCCGGCTCAGGCTTGAACACTGAGGAAATCATGGAATTGCGCATGCGCGCCGGTTTGCCGCGCGGCAACGCCCTGCGCCACGTGCAGTTGAAGCACGGGGTGAACGCCATGGCCTGCGTCTGCGCCATTGATCGGGCAACTCTGCCCCCGCTAGCCGATTATTGGGCTCCCGGCGTCACCGTTACCGGCCTACACGAGCTGGTGGCCAACGCCCTCGTTATGAAGGGTGAGATACCGCGCACCATGGACCTCAGGCAGGAAGACCTGGAATACCCGGATGAGGTTCCCGACGATGAGGCCGCGGAAAACGCGGCCGGTTCCGACGACCGGGGCAAAGCCGGCCAGGAGGTCCAGGATGTATAACGCTCGTTATGTTATTCCCGCTCTGCTTGTTTTTATCATTCTGATAACGCTTCCCTTCTGGGTGAATGTGGTCACCCCGGAATATTCCCGGCCGGAACTGGTCCTCCCCGCCGGTGCCGAAGCGTGCGTGGAACCCGTGGAATATATGCGGGCCGAGCATATGCGCCTGCTCAATGAATGGCGTGATGCCGCGCTCAGGGAGGGGAAGCGGGTCTACACCTCCAGCACCGGTCAGGTCTGGGATATCAACCTCCAGAACACCTGCATGCATTGCCATACCGATAAGGCAGGCTTCTGCGACGCTTGCCATGATTCCAACAGCGTTGATCCCTACTGCTGGGATTGCCATATCGAGCCCGGCGCGGTAACCGGGGCTTCGGGCAACGGAGGTAAACAATGAAGCGACGCCAGTTTCTGCAAGCCGTCATGGCCACCGCTGCCGTCAGCCTGGTCCCTTCTCTCCCCCTGGGGGCCGCCCCCGGCCGGGAAACCTTTTCCGAGGGCTCCAAGGCGCTCAAAGCCGGACGTTGGGCTATGGTCATCGATACCCGCAAGATGAATGATCCCCGGCTCCAGAAAAAGGTTATTGAGGCCTGCCACAGCCGCCACAACGTGCCGGATATCGAAGGGCCACAGGAAATCAAATGGATTTGGACCGATAGCTATGACCATACCTTTCCGGAACAGCTCAACAACTACCCGGCCCAAACCCTGACCGACCGCCGGTTTCTGCTGCTCTGCAACCACTGTGAAAATCCCCCCTGCGTTCGGGTTTGCCCTACCCAAGCCACCTTCAAGCGGGATGACGGCATTGTGGTTATGGATTACCACCGCTGCATCGGTTGCCGCTTCTGCATGGCGGGCTGCCCTTACGGAGCCAGAAGCTTTAACTTCAGCGACCCGCAGGAATATGTCAAAACGCCCAACCCTAAGTTCCCCATGCGCATGCGCGGTGTGGTGGAGAAGTGCACCTTCTGCTCAGAACAACTGGCCAAAGGCGAACTTCCCTACTGTGTGCAGGCCTCTGAGGGCGGCATCCTGTTCGGCGACTTGAACGACCCGGCCTCGGACGTGCGCAAGGCGCTGCTCTCCGCCATCAGCATCAGGCGCAAACCCAGCCTGGGCACGCAGCCGGGCGTTTACTACATACTGTAAGGAGAGTGTCCGATGATAGATAAACTCCTCAAGGGCGCGCCCCGGTTTTACGCCTGGCTGGGCCTGCTGGCCTTTATCATTATGATCGGGGCCGGAGCCTATCTCTACCAGCTTCTCTGCGGCCTCTCAGTGACCGGGCTCTCCCGTAACGTATCCTGGGGCATGTATATTGCCCAGTTCACGTACCTGGTGGGCGTGGCCGCCAGTGCGGTCATGCTGGTGCTGCCCACCTACTTCCACGGCTTCAAGCCCTTCCGCAAAATGCTTATTCTCGGCGAATTCATGGCCATCGCCGCAGTAATCATGTGCATGCTTTTTATCACCGTAGACTTAGGGCAGCCGCAACGGGTGCTCAACGTCATTCTTCATCCCACGCCCCATTCGGTTATGTTCTGGGATATGCTGGTGCTTTCGGGGTATCTGCTGCTGAACCTCCTTGTGGGGTGGGTCGGCCTGGAGTGCGAGCAACAAGGTGTTGAGCCGCCCAAGTGGATCAAAAAACTGGTCTACCTCTCGGTTATCTGGGCCTTTTCCATCCATACGGTCACGGCCTTTCTATACGCGGGCATTCCGGGCAGGCATTACTGGTTGACCGCCATCATGGCCGCTCGCTTCCTGGCCTCGGCCTTCTGTTCAGGACCGGCCATTCTGCTTCTGTTAGCGCTGCTGCTGAAACGCCTGACCCGCTTCGACCCCGGCAAGGAAGCCATTAGGGTTTTATCCATCATCATCGCCTATGCGATGGCTATCAACATTTTCTTCTATCTGCTGGAAGTCTTCACTGCCTTTTACAGTCAGATTCCCGGTCACATGCACCCGCTCGCCTTTCTCTTCTCGGGGCATGACGGCCACGGCAACTGGATTAACGGCTGGATGTGGCTGGCCGCCTTTCTGGGTCTTTTCAGTCTGGTGCTGTTGGTCACCCCTTCTTTGCGCAACAATGAAAAGATTCTGCCCTATGCCCTGGTCATGCTGGTCATCGCTACGTGGATTGATAAGGGATTGGCCCTTCTCTACGCGGGGTTCAACCCAACTATGTTTGATACCTATACCAACTATGTCCCCTCGCTGACGGAACTGGCCATCTCGCTGGGTGTCTATGCCGTTGGGGCGTTGATTGTCTCCTGCCTCTGGAAAATTGCCTTGGATGTTAAGAAGGAAGCCGGAACCTTCTAAAAAATGCTCCGGTATGCTCCACCCCCGGAACCTTTGGTTCCGGGGTTTTTTTTCTCTTATTTCTTGCAACGGGCTTTTGCCGTTATTGCACGAATAATGGCACAGCTCCCGGAGGCCGCCTTGCCTTCGCCTCAGGCAAGATGTATATTTTTCCATCTCTGATTTTCAGGAGCACACATGCGCATCATCAGTCTTTTTGTCCTCTCCTGCCTGCTGTGGGCCTGTTCCCCGGCACTCCACGGCGTCAGCGGCAGTGCCGTTGTCACAACCTCCTACCCCGGCGCGGCGCTCACCGCGAACGCTCCCCTTACCTTGCAAGGCTGGGGCTCCCGCTGGGTGGCAGTTGCCAGCGAAAGCCCTTTAGAAAATCCTACATTCTCCATGGATTTTGCCATGTATTCCCCCACCGGCGAAGGGCCGGTTACGCAACATGCCCATGTTTTGGCAGCCAGGCTCTATGACGGCGACCTATGGCGGTTTGACCTGGAAAACTCTTTAAGCGCGGGCGCATTCAATTACAGCCAGTTTACCGGCAATGACGGCCGGACCTGGACCATGCAGCTCATGGCGGTTCCCTCAGCCGAGGATTGGTTCAGCGCAATCTGGTTGGAAAACGGACGCCAGGTTCCGGAAACCTGGCTGACGGCCCGCTATACGGCCACGCCTGACACAGATCTGCGCCTGGCGGCCGAGTACCGCGAGCCGTGGCCACATTGCCTGGACCCGGATATTGTCCAGACTCCGGCTAACTACGCCTTTGTGCCACGAGATTGCCTAAAAGACTTTCTTGACAGAGCCCACAATGCTTTCACAGCCTCAGCCTCACCGGGAGAAGTTCAGGAACTAAGGGCTCCGGAGGCTTCGCCCTTGGTGATCACTACAGGCCCCTTGGATACCCGGCATATCATCGGAACAGTGAGGAGCAGGGAACCACTCCACCTCTGGCCGGGCCTTCGATGACCACCTGGCGCGGTCGGAAGCCCCGGCCGCGCCTCGGCAGGCATACGCGCCAAGCGCTCTCTCCTTGCAAGACGAGTGATATGCCACTTTACCTCGCGGTGGTATGCGTTATACTATAAATGGTCCGTCCGCTTGCAGGCGGTTCCCAAAGGCCGGCCTTCCGGCGAAAACGGAGATACTATGCAAAGCGCGTTGCGTATGCTGCTTTTCTCTCTCTCCCTTGTGGTTGCCGCCTGTTCTCCTTCCAGAACCGGAATGAACGGCAATACCCTGACCACGAACGCCAGGCCGTATGTCAGCATGACAGCCAACGCCCCGTTGGCTCTCCAGGGGACGGGCAGGCTTTGGATTAGCGGCGAAGTAACCTCTAAACTTTCCACCCCCCTGGTTTCCTTGGACTATGCTCTTTTTTCGGACAACGCTTCCGGTCCGGTAACCAATTCCGCTCATATCTTCCTGGCAAAAATCCAGGATTCGACCGCCTGGTACTTCACCCCTGATTCCTGGCCGCTGTGTGGTATCGTGGCCTCGGGCCTGACCCTGGGAGCGGATGTTCTTCCCTGGCCTTCCCGGATCATCAAAACGCCGGCGGCCGGCGACTGGATTAGCGAGATGTGGCGGGCCAACGGCCGCAACGTGCCGGAATACTGGATCGTCAAGCGCTGGGCGGCCATCCTTGACAGCGACACAAAAGCCATCATGGAATACCGCGAGCCCTGGCCTGACTGTCTGGAAGAATACCTGCCCGGCAGCATTATGTTCAGCGGCGACAACGGACAATGCCTACACCACTTCCTTAAGCGTTCCGCAGAGGCCTTCAGCGTCGGTTTTGAACCGGCGGCCTTCCCGAACGGCTCTTCCCTCCCCCCAGGCCTCAAGCCCAGCGGCACCATGCCCGCAACCAAGAACCTTATCGGTGAAATCAGTCGGTATGCTGCCGGCGGCGATAACGACTCGTGGGAACCGTAAGCGCTGCCGCCTGCTATTCTTAGGGGTAAAAGAGCATGAAAGACACTGAACCCTTGCTTTATGACGCAAATTTGCCCGCTAAGCCGGCTCCCCTGAGTACACTGCATCACAATGACGGCGGTCGCTCCGGCACACCGGATATGCCTACTCTATCCGCGTTGGCCCGGCGCACAGGGCAAACGCGGTTGCAAACCATGATCTCCTATCTGGAAAACAATCGCTGGCCCCGCAGATTTATAGCGAACCGCTCCTTTTTCTCCGCCGCAGACCAGATCCGTTTGCTCAAAAGCACTGTGGCCGTTATGGGCCTGGGCAAGCGCGGCGGCATGGTTGCCCTTCTGCTCGCCCGCTACGGCATCGGCAAATTTATCCTCTGCGATCAAGAGCGCTTCACCGAGGAAAACCTAACCGGACAACACCTGTGCAGCGAACAGTGTATAGGCATGAACAAGGCCTGCGTCTCCCGTGACGAACTTTTGCGTATCGCTTCGCACGCCGAGTATTCCTGCTTTTCCGGCTTCAGCGATTCCGCCCATCTCGCGGCCATCCTTCAAGGCGCGGATGTGGTCATCGATTGCCTGGGAAAAAGTAAAGACCGGCCCTTGCTCCACAACGCCGCCTTGAGCATGGGGATGACTCTCATCCACAGTTCCGCCAAAGAACGGGATGGCTTTGTTCTGATCAGCGCCCCGGAACGGCAAACCGTTACAAGATTCTACGGTA
The DNA here is from genome assembly GCA_949741925.1 of uncultured Desulfovibrionaceae bacterium. GTDB lineage: Bacteria > Desulfobacterota > Desulfovibrionia > Desulfovibrionales > Desulfovibrionaceae > JAJDHY01. The sequence continues at coordinate 29,609 of CATJOY010000056.1, forward strand.
CGCCGACCTACTCACCGGAGAACAGCCCGAACCTCCTTTCCGATATCCCCAACCTTGGCCCGGCCTTTATAGGAGGTCTTCAGGCCCATGCCGCCATCAAAACCATATTGCGGCAAGAGGGGACAACTGCTTCTTTCCCCCTTGATCTGCCTGATCTCGAATATTTTGCCCTGTAAACACAACAACCTCGCCCCCGATACCCGGCATCGCCGGATTATAGGGGCGCATGCCGCGGTTGCATTTTGTTTCCTGATCATGAAAAAGACGTAGCGGAACCTGGAGAAACGTTCCACAGCCGGATCCGGCAATGGTCCACGCCCCCCAAGCCCAAGCAACAAGAACTCTTGTCTCATGCGGCAATTTGGTTTACGAAAACCGCTGCACCAATATACTGTTTTTTTATTGGAAACCGGAGGCATTGAGTATGAACATCAGCTACAAACTTCTCGATACATCCAAACGCGGCTCCCTCCCTTCGGGAGACCTTCCGTTCGGCGCGTTGCGCACCGACCACATGTTTGTGGCCGATTACCATGACGGCGAATGGCATGATCCCCGCATTGTGCCTTACGGCCCCTTTGAGATTCTGCCTGGAGCCATGTGCCTGCACTACGGTCAAACCCTTTTTGAAGGCATCAAAGCATTCCCCCATCCGGATGGCGAAATCTATCTTTTCCGGGGTGATGAAAATATCAAACGCCTGAACCATTCCGCCCGTATCATGCTGATGCCGGAAGTTCCGGCCGAACTCCAGATGGAAGGCATGATGCGTCTGCTGGACATCGAACGGAATTGGTGCCCCAAAGAACATGAATCATCTATGTACGTCCGCCCCTTCATGTTTGCCACGCAGGATTCTCTGGGGGTGAAAGCAAGCGCGAGCTATACCTACTGCGTCATGCTCTCTCCCTCCGGTCCTTACTATAAAGGCGGCTTCTCCAAGGCCCTGCGCTTGCTGATCACAAAGCAGTACCACCGCGCTGTTTCCGGAGGCACGGGGTCTTCCAAGTGCGGCGGCAACTATGGCGCATCGCTCAGAGCTCAGGCATACGCGGCCACTAAAGGTTGCTCCCAAGTGCTCTACCTCGATGCCGCCAACAAGTACATTGAAGAAGTGGGCACCATGAACCACTACCATGTTATGAAGGACGGCACTTTTATTATTCCGGAATTCAACGATTCCATCCTGCGTTCCGTCACCTCGCTTTCGGTGCTGGAATTGGGGCAGGCCGGGATCATCAAAGCCAGAACCGAGCACATTGCCCTGGATGATTTCCTGGCCGGTCTGAAATCCGGCGATATTATCGAAGCCGGCGGCTTCGGCACCGCGGCCGTCGTCAGCCCTGTGGGCACCTATCTTCTGGAAGACGGCACGGAAATCACTGTGGGCGATGGCGGTATAGGCAAACATTCCCGGGATCTGTACACCTATTACAGTGGCATCCAAACCGGCAGGCAGGCTGCGCCCCAAGGCTGGCTGCTCAAAGTGCCCCGCTATGTATAATTGTTGCCCTGCCGGAACAGGCGGGGTATGTATATGCCTGAGGCATGTAGACGTTTAAATATCAAGGAGCATACTATGGCAGAAGTCATCCACAGCCCCAAAGCGCCCGACGCCATCGGCCCCTATGTGCAAGCGCAGGCGACGGAATCCCTGATCTTCACATCAGGTCAGATCGGCATTAAAAACGGCGAACTTCCCGCTGATTTTGAAGAGCAGGCTCGCAATGTTTTGGAAAACATCAAAGCAGTGCTCGAAGCCGGCGGAAGCAGCTTGGACAAGGTAATCAAATCATTGGTCTTTTTGAAAAATATGGACGATTTCAACAAGTTCAACGCTCTCTACGCAGAGTACTTCGCAGCCCCCTGCCCGGCTCGTTCCTGCGTGGAAGTGGGCAGACTTCCCAAGGATGCCTTGGTCGAAATGGAAGTAATCGCCGAACGCTGGCATGTAAAATAAACTCTGATAGAATGTTCTAATGACGGCGCGCAGTCAAGAGGCTGCGCGCCGTTTGTCACGTTGAAGCTCTCACCACCCCTTCGTTTCAGCCCGAGGCGCCTTTTCCTTGTTTTTTCCGACTGACAACGCCAAGAGATAAGAGGGCTTTCAGGAAAAATTTATTTGGAGACAGCCCCGGGGCAGGTTCTCCCTCCCAAAACGTGCAAACCGGCCTCTGCCGGCATCCCCGGGCATTGCCAAATCCCCAAAGACAGTTTATAAGAAAGAGAGCTTTTTGTGCTTACGTTTTCCGCTTCATAGCGGGTAAAGTCACTATGGCAATCTTACGGGTTTTGTTGCTTTAGCTCACAAGGCCCGGCATTATATGAATAAAGAGTACTGTAAAAAATGCTCTGCTGCACATTTTATACAGGCGCTCCCGAGTGTGTAACACAGCAACGGACGCAGGGGATCTCGTGTGGAATATGAAACTCCGATCAAACCTACTATTCTGGTTGTAGACGATACGCCGGATAACATAACGCTTTTATGCGCCCTTCTCGGTGACCAATACAAAAACAAGGTAGCAACCAGCGGCCAGCGGGCGCTCAAAATAGCTTTTGCCGAACCGCATCCCGACCTTATCCTCCTGGACATCATGATGCCCGATATGGATGGCTACGAAGTTTGCCGTGAGCTTAAGGCAAACCCTGCTACCGCCAATATACCGGTCATTTTCCTCACCGCGAAAAGCCAGGATGAAGATGAAACCCGCGGTTTTGAATTCGGCGCTGTGGATTACATCACCAAGCCCATCAACCCGCCTATCCTCATGGCCCGGGTTCAGACACATATTGCCCTCAAGCACGCCAGATCAACCCTGGAACGGCAAAACGAACGGCTGGACCAACAAGTCAAGCAGCGAACCCGTCAGCTTGAATCGCTTCAGGATGCATTAATCATCTCCATGGCCTCGTTGGCGGAAACTCGCGATAACGAGACAGGGCACCATATCCGCCGTACCCAATACTATATCCGCGAATTGGCGCAGAGCTTGCGCGACAACCCCCGTTTTTCCTCTCTGGATGATAAGACCATAGACTTGATTTATAAATCGGCGCCTTTGCATGATATCGGAAAAGTGGGCGTGCCGGATCGTATTCTTCTTAAGCCCGGCCGCTTGACGCCTGAGGAATTTGAGGCCATGAAGCGCCACACCATCTATGGCCGCGATACCTTGGTGACTGCGGAAAAGACGCTGGGCACGACGGAAAACTTTCTCAGCGTAGCCAAGGATATAGCCTATTACCACCATGAGAAATGGGATGGTTCCGGGTATCCTGAGGGCATTTGCGGGGATGCCATTCCTGTTGCCGCCCGGCTCATGGCTCTGGTGGATGTCTATGATGCCTTGATTAGCCGCAGGCCCTATAAAGAACCACTTTCTCATGCGCAGGCCGTTGAGATTATCGTCAAAGGCGCAGGTGCCCACTTCGACCCGGATATTGTTGACGGCTTCCTGCGTACTCAGGATTTTTTTGCTGATATGGCCCTGCGTTACGCCGACGCATTGGAATAAACGATCTCACCTCACAACCATGGATCAGCGGATTCCGGGCATTATTCTTGCTGCTTTCGGAACTGCCCGGCCCCGGTGTCTTTCGGTGCTTGAGGGCTTCGCAGCCCGGGCCAGAGCCCGGTTTCCCGGGGTTCCTCTTGCCTGGGCTTTCAGCGCCCATTTTCTCGGACGGGAGGGGAGCAAGAGATGGCCAAGCCTGGAAAGCGCCTGCCGAGATTTGACCGCCTATGGCGTTCAAGCTCTTGTTGTTCAACCACTGCACTGTATCCCCGGGGCCGAGCACGCCTCCCTGAAGAACCGGCTTAACCATCTGAAAAGCGTTGTGCCCGGCCCCGTGGTCTTGGGCTCTCCCCTACTGCGCAATGAAGACGATGCCCAAGACCTGGCTCTTCTCATGCACGGCCTCACCCCTCCGGATGATCCAGAGGAAATACGGCTCTGGGTCGGGCACGGCAGCAGCCACACCGGTTCGCAAGGCTACCGGCAACTCGCCGCCGCCATGGAGGCGGTTTCTCCCCGACTCCTGCTTGCTGAACTTCGCCCGGCAGAGAGCTTTGACCACACCCTGGAACGACTGCGCCGCAAGCACTGCAAACGAGTCATGCTGCTCCCTTTCTTTTCTCTGACCGGCCTCCACGCAAACCGCGACCTCGGCGGAAACTGCCCGGAATCTTGGAAGATGCGGCTGGAACGCCACGGCGTTCATGTGCGCTTTATCCCCAAAGGGATGCTGGAATATCCCGAATTTTCCTCGCTCTGGCTCAACAGACTATCTGAGGCCCTAAAGGGCCTTTTCTCGTAAATTTTTCCTGCCAAGCCACCATTTTCAGATGCAAAGCAGCGCCCCGCTTCGGCAATAGCCACGTTCAAAGCGCCTCAGCCCTGGTTGACTATGATTTTTTTTACTGTTATTTGGCATACCAAATGGAGTTTGGTATGCCAGAAACCCAATGGATCGAGGTATGCTACCCCCCCCTTCAGGAAGAAGATAAAGAAAAAACCCTGGCGGTTACGGCATATGAAAAGCTAATCCGCATGGTTGTCTCCCTGGAGATACGCCCTGGAGCACTTCTTCAGGAACGCCATCTTGCGGAAATGCTAAACATGAGCCGCACGCCCCTGCGCGAAGCGCTGACCCGGCTCTGCCATGAGAAATGGATAACCATCAATGCGCGGCGGAATATCGTTGTCAGGCCGGTGAACGCCACAACCATTCGTGAAGTCTTTGAAGTTCGCGAAATGCTGGAACTCCACGGCGTCGATCGTGTCGTTGGCGATGACGCCACGCATGCCGCATTTGTGAATATGTCGCTTGTTCATGACATCATGACCAACATGCATATTAACAACTTTGACTATATTCTAACCAACCAAAAATTTCATGCCTATCTGGGCACCATTGACCGTAACTCCCTGATCTGCGGCCTTTGGGAGAGAATGAACCTGGAAAATGTCCGGCTTGCTATGCTGGCTTTGGAGCTGACGCCACAACGCCGGGAGGTTGCCCACGACGAACACAGGGCGATTCTTGAGGCCCTGCTGCGGCGAGACGACACGGTTGCGAGGAAAAACCTGCTGGCCCACCTGCGGGTCATCCGACGGAATTTGGAACGTGTGCTGGGCTGACCCTTCTCGGGCTCCCGGCTTTGGAAAAAACTCATTTTCTGTGTACCCTTTAACGCTGAGGAGTCCGTTATGCGGAATATGTTTGTCTTGCTGTGCGCGGCGCTGTTTACGGTTGGCGTTATCGCCACGCCTGCCAAGGCTGCCTGGCCTGATCGTCCGATCAGAATCATAGTGCCTTTCAATCCCGGTGCGGGGACGGATCAGCAAGGGCGTCTGGTGGAAAAAGAATTTAAGGAAACCTTCGGACAACCGCTCAACTTTGTGTACAAACCCGGCGCGGACGGCGCCATAGGCGCAACCGAGCTGGCCAATTCCCGTCCGGATGGCTACACTATAGGCCTGTACGCCTTCCCGCTCATGGTCATGGGCCCGCTTCTCGGAAAGGGCAAATATGGCCCCGAAAGTTTCGATTACTTGGGCATTTCCTGTAAGGATGTGGCCGTGCTGGTCGTGCCTAAGGACAGTCCCATCAAGAGCTTTGAAGACTTTGTGACACAAGCCAAGGCCAACCCCGGCAAGCTGCGGGTCGGCGTCGTGGAAATCCTCGGGCCTACGCACATTACAGCCCTGAGGCTCCAACAGCAGGGAGTGCCCATGAATATCGTGCCCCACGCCGGCGGCTCCAAGGCCATGGTGGCCGTTCTGGGCGGGCATATCGACGCCCTGCTGGCCGTAACCGGCGCCTCGCTCAACTCAGCCAGCAAACTAAATTTCCTTGCCGTTGCCAGCGATGAGCCAGAAGCGCTTCTACCCGGAGTTCCTACGTTCAAGGAAAAAGGCTTTGACATCGTTTCGGCGTTTGCCCGCGTATGGCTCGCGCCCAAAGGTCTGCCCGCCGATGTGAAACAGCGGCTGGGCGAAGGGCTGAAGAGCATCTACGCCCGGGAAGATGTGAAGGAACGCCATGATAAGGCCGGTCTGCCCGTCCGTTTTGAAGATGGCACGGTGCTCAACCAGTGGATCGATGCTTTTATGCCTGAAGCCAGGGGGCTTGTAGACCTGTATAACCAGCAAAAAGCCCAACAGTAGCCCACCAATGGGGAGGGATGCTCGCGCCTCCCTCCCCCCTCTCCGGCGCGATGCCGCGTCGCGGTTTCCAGAGGTGCCTTATGGAATCCAGTATGCTTTCTCTTTTCCTTTCGAGCCTGGGATTTGTTTTCAGCCCGACGACCCTGCTGATCATGGTCATCGGGCTGGTCGTCGGCATTATCGGCGGCATGGTCCCCGGAATCACCACGGTAACGGCCATTGCTCTGTTCATTCCCTTCACCTTCAGCATGGCCCCAACTCTTGCCCTGGCCGCTCTGGGGGCGGTGTATTGCGGAGCTATGTATGGGGGAGCGAACGCCGCTATTCTGATTAATACCCCCGGAGCCCCTGGATCCATCGCCACGGCGCTGGACGGCTACCCCATGACCCGTAACGGCCGCGCCCCGGAAGCGCTGTTCACGGCGTTGCTGGCCTCCTGCTTTGGCGGCTTTGTCGGCGCTGTCATGCTTCTGGCGTTTTTCGAGCCCTTAGCCTCCCTGGCCTTGCATTTCGGTTCTGAAGCCTTCTTCTGGATGGCTATTTTCGGGCTCACAACCTTGGCCGCCATGTCACAAGGCATGGTCCTCAAAAGCCTGCTCGGAGGCGTTCTCGGCCTGGGGCTGAGCACCATCGGCCTGGATCCGTCCGACGGTATTCCGCGCTTTACGTTCGGTATTTTTGATCTGCTCCAAGGCTTTGACATGATCGTCCTCATGACCAGCCTTTTCTCTTTCTCGCAGATGCTGTTGCTGTTGGAAAGCCCGGATGAGTACATTGCCAAATACCGCCCCCAACCCGGAGCGTTTCTACGTTCTCTAAAAACACTGTTTGTACGCAATAAACTTCTGGCCGGCATTTCCTCCGTAGCAGGGGCCTTTATAGGCGGGCTTCCGGGAGCCGGGGGAAGCGTTGCCGCCATTATTCTCTACAATGAGGCCAAACGTTGGGATAAAAATCCCGAACGCTACGGTTCCGGTGTTCCTGAAGGGGTCATGGTGCCGGAAAGCGCCAATAACGCCAGCGTCGGCGGGGCCCTTGTGCCCCTGCTTTCCCTGGGCATTCCCGGCAGCGCGGCGGCGGCGGTGCTTATGGGTGGCCTTTTGGCCCAAGGGCTTGCTCCGGGGCCGCAGCTTATGGAAACGCACCCGGATATTGCCTATGGCTTCATTTACAGCCTCATTTTCGCGAACATCCTTATGTTGCCTGTAGGCTATGTGCTGGCCCGGGTTTGCACCAAAATTCTGGATGTGCCCAAGCTGTATGTCATTCCGGCGATCATTACGCTTTCTCTTATCGGTTCGTATTCGTTGCGGAACAGCATGTTCGACGTGTTGGTATTGATTGTGGCGGGCGGTGTCTCCTATCTGCTGCTCAAGGCCAAAATTCAACCGGCATGTATCGCCCTGGGCGTAGTCTTGGGGCCCATCGTGGAAGAGAATTTAAACAACACTCTGATACGCGCGCACTCAGATGCTTCTCCTCTCGATTTATTCGTTTTTTCGCCGCTTTCTGCAACATTCATCATCCTGAGTATTGTGGCCTTGGTACTTCCAGTGGCCATGCAGAGACTGAAAAAGGGCAAAGAGGCCCGTATGGCGCGGCCTGTCTCAACCGCGTGCCTTTACAGATACGATTTCTGGGTGGTTGCTCTGCTTGCCGCGGGAGGCGCTTTTTTCTTGTGGCAGAGTTCGCTCTTGACCGGGAATTCCGCAGTGTTTCCCGAAGTAGTTTTCGGCCTGGTCGTTGTGCTCGCCATTCTGACGCTTTGCTCCGAATTCTTTAGCGAGCCGGCGAGGCAATCGACTTTTTCCCCGGCCGCCCTGGCCAATGTAGCCGTCTACTTTTTTCTTGCCCTGGCAACATATGCCTTGCTTGATATCGTCGGTTTTTACAGCTCCATGTTCTTATGCGTTACAGCAATGATCCTTTTCGGTCTACGGCGTATCCGCCGCGTCCCCCTGAACATAAGCAACCTTGCAAAGGCAGTGGCCGTTTCCGGATTACTCGTTTTAGCGGAATGGTTATGTTTTGGGGTGCTGGTTAAAGTGCCCGCTCCGGAAGGCCTGCTTTTCTGACGGTTTGATCCTTGCCGTGCGCTTTTTTCCGGCCCGGCAGGGGAAATCAATGAATCTCCGTATAAACAACTCCGAGAAAAGGGCCATGAAAAGACCGCCCAGCGCGGTATGACCAAAGGAGAGACGATGACTCAGGACTGGATTGAACGGATACCTGAACTTGGTCTTTTGCAAGAGACGGCGCTGCGCGAGCAATGCGTAGCGGTATTTACGGATGCCTGCCGTCAAGGCGGCTGGACGCCGAAAGAGTTGGATGCCATTCCCATGACATTGGGCTATCCCGGCGCTCCCAGCCTGCGCACGCACATCAGAGCGGTAGCCCGGCTGGCGCACCAGACCTTCATGGTCTTCAGGGAACTGCACACGGATACCCGACTTTTGCCGGATTACCCCCTACTGCTGGCCGGCGCGCTGCTGCACGATGTGGGGAAGCTCCTGGAATATACCCGGACGCCCGACGGAGACTTTACGTTCTCCAGACAAGGACTTTTGCTCCGGCATCCCTTTTCCGGGGCAATGCTGGCCGCCGCGCACGGCCTGCCTGATGCCGTAACACACATTATTGCGGTTCACGCTCGAGAAGGAGACGGCAGCCCCCGCTCGGTAGAGGCACGGATAGTCAATAAAGCGGATTTGCTGCATTTTGAAAGCGTACGCGACTTGCTTGCGGCTTCATCTGCGTAAAAGAATACGCCGGCCGAAGCTGCGACATCGGCCGGCGGCAGGCCGCCTCCGCGATTAAGGGGCTTGCAGGCCGCCATCACAAAAGAATGTTACCGGGATCGCGCCGATCCGGAACCACCGGCGTACTTTGTTGTTCCTGATCCCAGCGTTCGTTCCATTCCTTACTGACATACAACCCGCAAAAGCAGGCCTCGAACTCGTTGACATCTTGCTCCCGGTAGCTACAAGGACAAATAATATCCTTATCCGCTTCGTAGGTTCCATTGGCCAAACGGCAGGGGCAGGCCATATACCCATACCGGGCCTTGGTGACCAAAAGCTGTTCCAGCAGCTCCATGGTCATGCTGTCGTCTCGGTTAAAATAATATCCTTTGGCCTCCTGGAGAGGCTGTAGGGTATTGCGCAACGAATGCGGCGTCATTCCCGAAGCGTGAGATTCTCCTTGTCTGTTCATGGGATGTACTTCGCCAGCTTTTGCTCTTGAAAGCCGATGATAACGCTGCCGCCATCCGGAACGACAATGGTCGGGAACGACATGTTGGGATTATATCCTTTAACTTCAGCCAACACTCTATCCCTAGCTTCGCCTTCTTGGAGGTCCACGTCAATAAACTCATAGGGAATGTGATGGCTGTTCAAATATTCCTTGGTATGCCGGCAGTGTATACAGGTAGACAAAGCATACAGTTTTAGAACGGGATGTGCCATAACAGCTCCTTGCTTATTCGATATACTGTATAGAATAGCGCCTTGGTTCAGTTCAGGCAAGCGCATTAGCTACAAAGCGGGCAAGATATCTAATCAGCTCAGCAAGCGAAGCAAAGGGCTCTTCGGGCCCGTCCATGGCGCTCACCCCGTATATCCCCAGGTTCTCCAATCTTCTCTCCGATGCTGCGGCATCGGCCAAATCCAAATTCGGAATATTCCACCTGATGGTCAACACCTGCAGCACCCTCTGCGGCTTCAGCGCCCCTTCCGCCTGCTCTCTCTCCGTCCCCGTGCCCCCAGGTAAAATGCTGATGCGCAATGTTCTCCCATCCAATTCCCAGGCGATCCTCTCCCTCTCCGCTTCGGGCATGGCCTCGCGCATTCGGGCCAAGGCATCAGCCACGGCCTCCAGTTTCCTCCGGCCTATCCCCTCCAAGCGCTCCAGAAAATCCCGGCGCAAGCGTTCGGCTTCCCGACGCGCTTCAAGTTCTTGTGAAAGCATCGCTCCCGCTTCATGCAAGGCCGCCCGGTCTTTTCCGCCTCCCCAGGCCCGCAGGCAGTGGACCAGACCCCAAAAAAGCGCTAGCACAACGAATCCGAGAATAAGATTGATATGCATGCCCCTCCTCCGCATCTTTCCGACCTAGCCCTTCCATCCATAGAAAAGCCCGATGCCAGCATGCCAAACTGAAGCCGTCGGGTCGAGCAAAAAGGCGCTTCTCCCGGCCCGTTGCAAAAGCCCGTTCCCGCTCAAATCCCTCCTGCCGGCCAGTTTCCAGCCAAACGGTTTACACGTCGGCATATTTGCCATATACTGCAAACTCACCCACTTCTCAGGGCATTTCGTCATAAACGCTCTCTTTCATAATGAAATGCTCCGACGGTGTGAAGCGCACGCCGCAAGGGTTCTTGCCAGCCCGACGGCGTCAAGCGGACTTCTCAGGCGCACATTGCTGCAGGACGCATCCCCCTGCCCGCAGGGGGTTTCCCCCAACTTCATCTTAGGGAGATATTCATGTCCAACGTTACTGATGCACAAAGAACTTACGCGCTTGTCGGCACTGGAGGTTGCGGTAAAACCACGCTGGCGGAGATGCTTCTCTTCCGGGCCGGGGTTATCAACCGCCTGGGAAAAATCGAGGACGGCACCAGCGCCCTTGACTACGAACCTGAGGAAATAAAACGCCGGGGGAGCATTCAACCGGGTGTGGCTACGTTTTTGTGGGAAAAAAACCGTCACTTTTTTCTGGATATCCCGGGCGACAATAACTTTACAGGCGATATCGACTACCTGCTGACGGCGGCCGACGCTGCTGTTTTTGTCATTGACGCCGTGGACGGAGTGCGCCCGCTGACTAAAAAACAATGGTCCCATGTGCAAAACGCCGGCATTCCGGCCTGCTGCTTCATCAACAAGCTCGATCGCGACCGGGCTGATTTTGATATGGCCATGAGCGGGCTCTCCACTATTTTGGGCATCCGTACCGTGTTGCTCTATGCGCCCATAGGCAGCCAGGCCGATTTCAAAGGTCTGGTGGATGTTCTGGGCCGTAAGGCGCTTTTTTTCGGTCCGGACGGCACGACCACCAGCGGCGATATCCCGGCCGATATAGCCGACGCCATGGCCGCTTTGCGCGAAGCCGTGGTTGAGAATATTGCCGAAAGTGATGAAACCCTGATGGAAAAATACCTTGAAGAAGGCGAACTCAGCGATGAAGAGGTGGCCCAAGGCCTGCGCGCCGGGGTGCTCTCCCGCGAACTGGTGCCCGTTATCGCCGGTTCCGCTCTGGAAAACAAGGGCGGCGGGGAACTGCTGCACCTAATCCAAGAGCTTCTGCCCGCCCCTACGGAACATGCCCCTTGGCAGGGAACCGATGGCTCCGAGCGGGCCAGTTCCCCGGATAGCTCCCCGGCCTGCTTCGTTTTTAAGACCATTGCCGATCCCTTTGCGGGCCAGCTCAGTTTGGTGCGGGTTCTCTCCGGTTCCATCAGCAGCGAATCCAACCTCAAAAATATGACCAGCGGCGAAAACGAACGCCTCGGCACCCCGATTCTGCTTAGCGGCAAAAACCAGACCCCCACCAAAGAGCCACTCTATGCCGGAGCCATTGCCGCCATCGCCAAACTCAAAAATACCAAAACGGGCGATACCCTCTGTATAGATAAAGAGCCCTTTATCCTGAAGACTCCGGCACTGCCGCCGCAGCTGATTTCCTATGCTCTGGCCCCCAAGGAAAAAGGCGATGAAGACAAGGTTTTCTCAGCCATGCAGCGGCTGCTTGATGAAGATATCTCCCTGAAACTTTCCCGTGATGAGGAAACCGGCGATATTTTAGTTTCCGGCATGGGGCAACTGCATATCGAAATTTCCGTAGAAAAGGCCAAGCGCCGTTATAAAACCGAAATTCTCCTGAAAACGCCCAAAGTGCCTTACCGTGAAACCATCAAAGGCAAGGCCCAAGTTCAAGGACGCCACAAGAAACAAAGCGGCGGTCGCGGCCAATTCGGCGATTGCTGGGTGGAATTCGAGCCTCTGGGACGCGGAGAAGGGTATCAATTTGAAGACGCCATTGTCGGCGGCGCGGTACCCCGCCAGTATATTCCCGCCGTGGACAAGGGCATTCAGGAAGCCGCGGCGCGCGGGTTTATTGCGGGCTACCCCATGGTAGATTTCAAGGCAAAACTCTACGACGGCAGCTACCACACCGTAGATTCTTCGGAAATGGCCTTTAAAGTAGCCGGGTCCCTGGCCTTTAAAAAAGCTATGGAAACATGCCGCCCCACCCTGCTCGAACCCGTCGTCACCCTCTCAATCTCCATTCCGGATGAGTACATGGGCGATGTTATCGGCGATCTCTCCAGCCGTCGGGGCAAAGTTTTGGGCTCCGATTCCCAGGCGGGCATCACCGAAGTCAAAGCCAATGTGCCGATGAACGAAATCCTGCGTTACGCGCCGGATCTGCGATCCATGACCGGAGGCCAAGGCGTCTTTACCATGGAATTCTCGCATTACGAGGAAGCCCCGCAGCCGGTGGCCGAGAAGGTCATGGCTGAATACAAAAAGGAGAAGGGAGAAGAATAGCCGTTCCCGCCTCCCGACAACAAAAATTCCCGCTCCGGCGGGAATTTTTGTTGTCGGGAGGGATGTTCCGGCATCCGCATGCCCGCTGCCCCAGCCCTAACCAACGCGCCTTCTTGTACGCCCGGGAGAAATCATGGCCACGACCATTCTGCTTATCAACGCCTGTCCCGGAGGGACAGAACCTACCAATATTCTAATTCGAGACGGCCGGATTGCGGCCATGGCCCCCACGCTGGTCGAACCTGCCGACGAAATCGTTGATTGCGCGGGGGCACAGGTGCTGCCCAGTTTTATTGACGCCCACGTCCATCTGGATAAAACCCGCATTGGAGATGACCATCGCCTACACCACATCAAAACCGCAACAGTGGCCCAACGGGCCGCCAATGAGCGGGAGCTCAGGCGCAAACTACGCCATGACCCGCGCTTTTTTGGCTCCAATCTGCTGCGGCAGCTTGCCGTTATGGGAACAACCCATGTGCGTAGCCACATCGATATCGACCCGGAGATCAAACTGAACCATGTAGAAGCCATCCTGGAAATACGCGAGCAATTCAGGCCGTATATGGAGATCCAACTGGTCGCTTTCCCCCAATCCGGCATAGTCAAATCCCCCGGCGTCATAGAATACATGGCTGAAGCCCTCGCCATGGGCGTGGACCTTATCGGCGGTCTGGACCCGCAAACCTTTGATAACGACCTGAACGGGAACCTCAACGCAATCTTTGCTTTGGCCGAAAAGGCCGGAGTCGGGCTGGATATTCACCTGCACGAACCTGGGGAGACAGGCCTGGTCTCCCTGATGGGCATCATAGAACGAGCCCGAGCCTTGGGCATGAAGGATATGGTCACCATTTCGCATTGCTTTGCCCTGGGGCAGATAGACCAGGCAAGGCTTGACACGGTGCTGCCCCAGATCCGCGATCTTGGCATCAGCATAGTGACCAGCGCTCCGGGCGGCATAGATTTCCCTCCTGTGGAAAAACTTCTCAAGGCCGGTGTGCTCTACGCGGGGGTTTCCGACAATATCCAGGATATGTGGTCTCCTTGGGGCAACGGCGATCAGCTTGAGCGGGCTATGCTGCTGGCCTACCGCAACGGTTTCCGCGCCGATGAACTGATCCGGCTGTGTTACGAGATGGTCACCTCCATCCCCGCGCAACTGTTCAACCTCGAAGGCCACAGCATCTCCGGACTCAGGCCCGGAGCCCCGGCCAACCTTACAGCATTCCCGGCTGAAGATGTAGAATCTGCCGTGCTGCAACGCCCCCCACGCCTTTTCACCATAAAGGAGGGACGCTTCATCGCCAAAGAGGGTCAAGCCCTCATACCCGTGTAGCCTGGTGATCTGCTTTTTACTTGCGCAAAGTACGGATGCCTGTCAAATAAACGGTATCCTTGCTTCGCACGATGCTGCACGCACCTGGCGGAGAGCGCAACGCCCGGGTTCGTTGTTCCCCGGCGGCATGGAGTGCCTCCATGGCATACATCCGGCTGTTCCGGCCGGAAAAATTACATCCTGCCGACTCAAGACCCGAGGTCGCGTATCGAAAAGCAGAAGGAGAGCCGAATGAAAGTTCAGTTTCTCGGGGCCGCCCAGACGGTGACCGGCTCCTGTTACATGATAGAGGCCCTCGGCAGGCGTTTTGCCGTGGATTGCGGTATGCACCAGGGCAACAAAGCCATTGAGGAACGTAATGAGAATACGGAAATCTACCGCGCCTCGGATATTGAGTTTTTTCTGGTAACCCACGCGCATATCGACCACTCGGGATTGCTGCCCAAAATGGCCGCTGAGGGATTTTCCGGCCCGATTTACTGCACCGAACCGACCGGCGCCCTTTTGAGTATTATGCTGGCCGACAGCGCCCATATCCAAGAAATGGACGCCGTCTGGGAGACCCGCAAGCGCGTCCGCAAAGGAGCCAAACCGGTCTCTCCGCTGTATACGGCGGAAGACGCGGCCAAGGCTACCTCTTTACTCTCGGCGGTCAGCTATGATCAGAGTTTTACCCCCGCGCCCGGCATCACTGTGACCTTTCGCAATGCCGGGCATATCCTGGGGGCGGCCTTTCTGGAGATAGTTGTTGTTGAAGAGGAAAAAACTACCCGCGTGGTCTTTTCCGGAGATCTGGGCCGTCCGGAGGCGTTGATTGTGGATAATCCGGAAACCCCTGCCATCCAGGCGGATTATCTATTTCTGGAATCCACTTACGGAGACCGCGACCACAAGGATGAAAACACTAGCCGGGAAGAACTCGGCCAAGCCATTGCCTATAGCTATCCGCGCAAGGGTAAAGTTATCATTCCCGCCTTTGCCGTTGAACGTACCCAAGAGGTGCTTTATTCCCTGTTCCTCCTGCGTAAGGAGGGCAAGCTCCCGAAAGATCTGCCCATCTTCGTGGATAGCCCGCTAGCCATCAAGGCTACGGAAATCTTCCGCCAGCATCCTCAATACTACGACGACGATTTAAAAGCCTTGCTGCAGCAGGGCGAAGATCCCTTTTCCATGCCCGAAATCCGTTATACGCCGAGCATGCAGGAATCACAGGCCATCAACGCCTATGAAGGCCCGGCCATCATCATCGCCGCCAGCGGTATGTGTAACGCGGGCCGTATCAGGCACCACCTGCGCCATAACCTCTGGCGTCCCGAAGCCAGCATCGTTTTTGTCGGCTACCAAGGCGTAGGCACGCCCGGGCGAAAAATCGTGGATGGCGCCGAATCTATCCGGATTCTCGGTGAAGATACCGCGGTCCGAGCGAAAATCTTCACCATTAACGGCTTCTCCGCCCATGCCGGCCAAAGCCAAATCATGGCTTGGTTGGCGTCTTTTACGCGGAAGGAGCTGAAAGTCCTTCTAGTACATGGTGAAGAAAAGTCCCAAGGCATTCTGGCCGGCCTAATCCGGGAGCACTTGCATCTGGAAGTCCTCATACCTTCCTATCTTGAAGAAATGACCCTGCTGCCCGGCCGCGAGGTGATGGTGCAGGCGGATCGTACAAAAGCCGAACCCACGGTGGATTGGGAGCTTTTGGTGCAGGATCTGGAAGCCAAAGCGGCGCTGTTGCGCTCGCGTATGGCCGCCTTGCCCGGAAGGGATTGGCCGACCCAAGCGGAATTGCGGGACAAGCTCCTAGAGATCAACGGCGAAATCATGCGGCTTGTTTCCCAGATATAGAGCGTTGCAGCCATGCGTATCATTGCAGGAGCATTACGGGGCAGGCCGCTCAAAACAACCTCCGGGCCGGGGTACCGCCCGGCCATGGGCAAGGTGCGGCAGGCCCTTTTTTCCATGCTGGAGGCCCGGGGCGTTCGCTGGGAGGAGTGCCGGGTGCTGGATCTTTTTGCAGGCAGCGGCAGCCTCGGTTTTGAGGCCCTTTCCCGAGGCGCGGCCTATGTGCTGTTTGTGGAGGCCGCGCGCAAGGCCGCCCACCTGATTGAAGAAAATGCGCGCACCTTCAATCTTGATCCTGCCCGCTACGCGGTACGGGCAGAGGAAGCCCGGCAGGTTCTTGGCAAACGATGCGATACGCCGTTTCAGATTGTTTTCATAGACCCGCCCTATGGCAAGCACCTGCTCGGCCCATCGTTACAGGCAGTTATGCGCAACAAGTGGCTGGCCGAAGAGGGCATTATCAACGCGGAACTTGAGGGCAGGCTGCCCTTTTCTCCGAAAGAAGCCTACCCGGATCTTGTCTGCATTGGGGACCGGGCCTACGGCCAAACGCGAGTTGTATTATGGACACGCTGAGTGAACGCATCGCCATTTACCCGGGCACCTTCGATCCCCTGACCAACGGTCATGTCAGTCTGACGCGCCGGGCCTGTGAACTCTTTGATACCGTTATCGTTGCCGTAGCCAACGACACCAGCAAAAAAACCCTGTTCAGTCTGGAAGAGCGCGTGGCCATTGCCGAAGAGACCTTCCGGAACACCCCGAAGGTCAAAGTGGAAGCCTTTGCCGGCCTGACCGTGGATTTTGCCGAATCCCACGGCTCCCGCATCCTTGTGCGCGGTCTGCGGGCAGTTTCGGATTTTGAATATGAGTTCCAACTTGCCCTGCTTAACCGCAAAATGAAACCCCACATCCAAACCATGTTCCTGATGACGGACTATCAATGGCTGTTCATCAGCTCGACAATTATCAAATCCGCGGCCAGTCTGGGTGGAGAGATCAAGGAGCTGGTGCCGTGGGCGGCATATAGACGCTTGCGGGAAAAATACGGGTATCCTCTTGAGGAGCCCCTCATACCGGGTACCATTTAATACGGCCTCTTCCCTCTTTCCAGGGGCTGGGGTCGCCCCGGCGGGGGGAAACGCCTCCCGGCCTCATAAGGCAAGAAAAAGAGGCTTTGCAAGACATCGAGTCCCTGTGGAGCAATTCGGCCGGAGCCTGGCCGCTTTTTATCGCGCAGCTCCAGAAACCTTCGGCCTCTTCCCGGCAACCGGCGTCTGCCTCCGGCCTGGCCGCAGCGGGCACCACCTCCACATGTAACAACGCCGTAAAGCGGCCGCATGCCGGAGCCGCTGAAACAATCCGCCCGAGATGATCATGCAGCAGACAGACGCTCTCCTTGCGGCCGATATCGGCGGCACGCACAGTAGGTTCGCCCTGTTCCGGTTGGTGCGCCACCAAGACCGGGCACACCTCCGCCTGGAAAAAAGTATTGTTTTTCAAACCAAAGCATATGCCGGTATCACGGAAGTTGTGGCGGAACTGGAGCGTACCGACAAAGGCAAGGCCTTTCTGCCCCCGTCGGGAAGTCCCGAACGCCCCGTAGCCGCAGTGCTGGCTATACCGGGACCAGCTGCCGTCAGCAGCCCCTCGGAGTCGGCGGATCGGGAGGAAGAGGTTCAGCTGCCCAATGTGCGATGGCCGATTTCCTGGCGGGAAGCCGCTTCCGCCCTGGGTATTCCAACGGTCCGGCTGATCAACGATTTTGTGGCTCAAGGGTTTGCCTGCGCCGCCGTGCCGGAAATTCTGGAGACTGAGGAAATCATCCCCGGCGTTTCCCGTGAGGGAGCCCCTATTGCTTTGGTCGGCGCTGGAACCGGCCTGGGCCAATGCCTGATTTTTCCTTGGAGCGTTCCCTTTATCCAACCCTCCGAAGGCGGGCACACGCCCTACCCCTTTCTCAACGAGGAGGAGGCCGCCTTTGGCCGGGTTTTGGCCAGGGCCGCAGGCACGGAGGTTGCGGAACGGGATCACATCCTTTCCGGTACCGGCGTGGCGGCACTCTACCACCACATGACCGGGCTCACGCTCAGCCACCATGAGGCCACAGCCCGCCTGGCCCGAGGCCTGCCAGAAGATGCGGGAATCCTGGAAGCCTATGCCCGTTTTTATGCCCGGGCCTGCCGTGATTTTGTCATCATGAGCCTGGCCAGGGGGGGCTTGTTTATCACCGGGGGGATGGCCTCGCGGCTTCCGGCGGCGTTGCGGCACCCGGAATTTCTGCGGGAGTTTCACAACATGCAGTCCGTACGGCACATTCTCGAACAGGTGCCGGTACGCCATGTGTGCAACCAGGCGGCCGGTCTCTGGGGGGCGGCTGTTTTTGCCGCGCTTTCGTTGTACGGCGAGCTGAACCTCCAGGCGGAAGAGCACCGGTGAAGCCCATTGTCTGCCTCGCCGGGGCTACGGGTACAGGCAAAAGCGCGGCGGCACTGGCACTTGCCGAGCGATTTTCAGGCGTCATCATCAATGCCGACTCACGGCAAACCTACCGTGATTTTCCGATCATCACAGCCCAACCGGACACTGCAGAGCAGGCTTCTTGCCCTCACAGGCTTTACGGCTTTCTGCAAACTGCTGACAAGCTCAGCGCAGGGAGCTGGCGGGAGCTGGCCGTGCGGGAAATAGAGACCGCCGCCGAAGGCGGCAGCCTGGCCATCCTGGTGGGGGGCACCGGGTTGTACTTGCAAACCCTGACCCAGGGCATTGCGCCTATTCCTCCGGTTCCCCCGGAAACGGCTTCAGCCTGGGAGGAACGCCTTTCCCGTGAAGGACCACAGGCACTGCACCGCGTTCTGGTAGAACGAGACCCGGATTCAGCAAGACGGCTGCACCCCAACGACGGCCAACGCATCACCAGAGCCTTGGCTGTTCTGGAGGGCACAGGAAAACCTTTGGGGCACTGGCATAGCCTGCCCCTCCCCCCGCCCTGCTACCGGGCCTTGTTCCTGCGGCTGGATATGCCGTTAGAGGAGTTGACCCCCCACCTGGCGGCCAGGATCGAGAAGATGCTGATGGGCGGGGCGTTAGAAGAGGCGCAAAAAGCCCTTGAGCACTGCGCTGATCCCGGCGCGCCCGGCTGGTCCGGCATCGGCTGCGCGGAACTTTTCCAGCACCTTGCCGGAAAAATCAGCCTGGATGCATGCCGGACTCTGTGGCTGAAAAACACCAGAGCATATGCCAAACGGCAAATCACCTGGTTCAGACACCACGGAGCGCCGGAAGCCTTTGCCCCCGACGACACCAAGGGGATGCTAACGCGCTGCGCCACGTTTCTGGCTGCAAACGGTCCGTGAAAACCGTTCGGCCAGGGGAGGAAATATTCTGTAAAGAAAAGACCGGGGGAGAGGAAAAAATGCGTTCCTCTCCCCTGCTCATCATTTAGGCTATGGAGCTCCCGTCAGCAACGGGGGCTTCAACGGTGATGAGTCTGAGCGTATCGCCATCAGCAGCGGTCAGAAGCATACCTTTGGATTCAAGGCCGCGCAGCATGCGGGGGGCGAGATTGGCCACAACGGCCACCTGCTTGCCAACAAGGCTTTCGGGAGAAAAATGCCGGGCAATGCCGCTGATTATCTGGCGCGGCGTTCCTTCCCCCAAATCGATTTCCAGGCGCAGAAGCTTATCCGCGTTGGGATGTTGTTCGGCGACAAGAATAGTCCCGATTTTCAATTCCAACTTTTGGAAATCAGCATACTCAATGTTCCCCGGGGCAGACGATTCCGGGGCAACCTTGGCGGGTTTAGCAGCGGATTGTTGGGAAGCTGCCCTCTTCTTTTCCGGATCGACTCTGGGAAAGAGGTTGGAAGCGGCGGCCAGAGGCGTTCCGGGCATCAGCAGACCGAAGGAACCAATTTCATCTTTAAGCAACCGCTTTTCCTCATCCCCGGGGCAGCCGAGCTGGGAGAGCATGGTCGCGGCCGTTTCGGGCATGACCGGCGCCAGAGAAAGAGCCACCTTCCGCATGGATTCCAACAAGGTATACAGCACCGTGCCCAGCCTGACGGTATCCCCGGCTTTGGCAAGGGCCCAGGGAGCAGCGGAATCCACATACTTGTTCAAATGGCGCACCAACTCCCAGAGGGCTTCCAGCGCAGAAGAGGTGCGCACTTCGCCGAACAGGCTCTGGAAGTTGCCGAGGGCCGTATCCGCCAGTTCGCGGACATAGCTTTCAGCCTCGCCGTATTCCGCAGGGGCGGGCACGGTACTGTGGCAAAACTTGGCAGCCATGCTAAGGACGCGGGAAAACAGGTTGCCGAGATCGTTGGCCAAGTCGGCGTTCAAACGGGCGATAAAGGCTTCTTCAGTAAAGTTGCCGTCGCTGCCGAAGTGCATATCCCGCAATAGAAAGTAACGGAACGCATCCAAGCCGTATGTATCAACATACTCCAAGGGCGCGACAACATTGCCAAGACTTTTGGACATCTTGGTATCCCGGGTCAACCAATATCCGTGTACGTTGAGATGCCGGTAGGGTTCGAGACCGGCGGCTTTCAGCATGGTTGGCCAGAAGATGGCGTGGGGCTTCAGAATATCCTTAGCCACCAGGTGCTCCTCACCGGGCCAAAGCGCTTCAAACGTGCTGTTGTCGGGCCAGCCCAGAGCGGAAATATAACTAATCAGAGCATCAAACCAAACATAGCAGACATAGTTCTCGTCGAAAGGCAGATCAATACCCCAGGTCAAACGGCTCTTGGGCCGGGAAATACAGAGATCCTCCAAGGCTCCGGAATCCAACAGGCTCAATACCTCGCTCCGGTAACGCTCGGGCCGGATAAAGTCCGGGTTGGCCAGAATGTGCTCCTTGAGCCAGCCTTGATACTTAGACATGCGGAAAAAGTAATTTTTCTCGCTAATGTACTCGGGTTTGACCAAATGCTGGGGGCACAATCCCTCTTCGGTCAGTTCTTTTTCGGTGTAAAAACGCTCGCAGCCAAAGCAGTAATGGCCGCCATACTCGCCAAAGTAAATATCACCGTTATCATAAACTCGCTGCAGAAACGTTTGGACAGCTTTTTTATGGGCTTTGCCGGTAGTTCTGACAAAGCGATCCGGCTGCACGCCAAGCCGCGGCCAGAGTTCGCTAAATTCCCGGCTTATGGCATCAGTAAAGGCAGCCGGGGTTTGTCCGGCCTTTTCCGCCGCCTGGACAATTTTGTCGCCGTGTTCATCGGTGCCGGTAACAAAAAAACTCCTGCGCCCCATCATGCGTTGAAACCGGACGAGGCTATCGCCCAGTATCGTTGTATAGGCATGGCCGAGGTGCGGTTTCGCATTCACATAGTAAATGGGGGTTGTTAACGAGTAAGGCAGCACGAAAAAACTCCGGGACTAAAGGGTTATCGGGCAATGCCCCATGTCGGACATCCAGGCCCGGCAGAAATACGCTTTAAGCGCCTCATAGTTTACACAGATGCTGAAGGCAGCTTCCAACTCCATTGCCGCCTTTTTTTCCCGGACGGCATCAGCCGGAAAAAAACGAGTTCGGGACAGGTGGATATGCCCGCGTTTTCCGTCCTCCATGCCGGAGAAAAAAACAGCTTTTCTCCGGGGGCACAAATTCTTGAGCCCCTAGCGTCTGCCGCCGCGGGACTTGGGACGACCGCCCGGGCGAGGTCTGCGGACTCCGGGGCGGGATTCATCTCCCGGTCCGGGCTGACGGCGCACCGGCGCAAGGCCGAAAATCGAATCACCGCCGTCCTGCCAGTCCTCATCACAAGGGGGAAAGCGGCTGCCCGATGTTTCTGCCGCCTCGGAAATCCCGCTCTTCCCGCCATCCGTCTCCCCTCCGGAAGAACTCGGACCACCAGAGCTTGGAGTAGGACAAGCCAGAAGATCGGCAGCCGCAAACAAATCATCGTGGGGAAAGGCAGACTCGGAAGCAGTCTGCCGCCGCGGATGGGCACGCTCCCCTCGGGCTGCTCGCTCAGACCGTTCGCTCGAACTTGCCGGGCCGGGACGCTCACGCCGTTCAGAACGGCCGGGGAAAGCACGTTCTTGGCGGTCTCCTGCCCCGGGACGATCAAAAGATTCCGCTCGGCTCCCCCGTTCCCGGCGATCCGGCCGGGGCGCTTCAGGAGCATGGCCGCGCCCGTCGGCCCCGGGAGCCTGTCCAGAGCGATCAGGACGACGCCTATCCCTCGGGCCTTCGCGTCCGGCCTCCGGCCTGCCTTGCTCACGTTCGGCGCGCCCGTTATCCCTTCTAGTCTGGGCCTGCCCCGCCTGGGGAACAAACTGCCCCCCCGGAAGGGATGCCTCATTCCGGCGCGGTTCCAGGTCTTTCCATTCCTCCAGGCTAAGTTCGAGTTCTTCGTTGGCCTCGCTCAGCACGCTGATGGTTTCCCGAAACATGTTGGCCCGGAGAACCCGCATAGGGCCTTTGCTGGTGAGATATTTCTTACCCAACTTGGGGCAACGCCGGTAAAATTCGTCGTAGTTCTCCTGCTCGTAGGCAAGGCAACAAAGCAGCCGACCGCAGATACCGGAAATTTTAGCCGGATTCAGAAAAATATTCTGTTCCTTGGCCATTTTAATGGCCACAGAGACAAAATTACGCAGGTAACGGCGGCAACAGCAGACCATGCCACAGTTGCCCACTGCGCCCAGCATCTGGGTTTCGTGGCGCACGCCTATCTGGCGCAACTCTATACGGGTGCGGTATTTGCGAACCAGATCCTTGACCAATTCACGAAAATCAATACGCGACGGGGCGGTAAAATAAAAAGCAATCTTGCTTCGGTCGTGAGTAACTTCTACATCCACCAGCTTCATATCCAGGCTGCGCTGACGAATGCACTCCTGGCAGTAGGTTCGAGCTTCGGAAGCTAAGAAACGATTTTTTTCCGCCAGGTCTACATCTTCGGGCTTGGCAAAGCCCAGCACCTCTCCCCGACAGCCTCCGGCCCCCTCGCCAAGACAAGCCGGGTCCATATGCCGGAGAACGGCCAGCTCCCCGAGGGCAGCGCCGGATTCGGTTTCGACCATCAGCTTTTCCCCGGGCATAAGGCGCCTGCCTTGTTCGCGCAACCCTCGAAGTTCCTGTTGCAAGCCGCTGCCCACTTCAAAAAAACACATCGGCCCGGAGCGAGAAAGCCGCACGCCGGCCAGCAAAGGCAAAGAAGCATCGCCATCTTCCCAATCAAAGCCCGGAAAACCGGAACGGCTGCCTGTATCGGGAACATCTTCATCCGGCATATTCTGATTCGACTGTCTGGCAAAGGCACACTCGTGGAGCGCACCAGGCAGAGATGAGGGGCCAAGCCCCTCATCCGACCAGGGTTGCAACGACGCGGCCTCTTTGCCACAAGACGCGGTACCGGGGCTGCCGAAACCTTCCGTCGCACCTTCCTGCGAAGGCAGCGGACCTGCTTGCAGAACAGGGGCAGGGTCCAGGGCAATGGCAGTGTGTTCCGACGAAGCCGTAGCAGCAACGGCCGGTTCGCATCCCTCGCCGCAGGGTCCGGCGGAATGCGGGCAGGTAAATTGCGGGTCACTCACAGGCTGTACAAGCCTCCATAGTTTCATACCGGGAACAACAAGGAAAACGGGGCATCCCGCTCCAGGCTTCCTCCCGTCAAGCGCTCGGCGTTTCCGACCGGGAAAACCCCTCTCGGCAAACAGCGAGCATAATTTCTTAGTTTCTTTATCGTCCGGCTGTCAATATTTCTGTACCCCGGAACAGCTCTGCGGAGAGATCAACCTGGGTACACTGCCCGCGAAAAAATCGGGCGATGGCCGGGGCAGTATGCGTCACGGGTACATGGCATCCCGCAATTTTGCGAGACAGGCCATATCCGTAAAATCAAAACGCAGCGGGGTCAGTGTTGCCCATCCCTCATCCAAAAGTGCCTTGTCGGAGCCCGACCGCACGTTCTCCGGAGGAATTTCCCCGTTCAGCCACCAGTACGACGTGCCGCGCGGATCCTGACGCTCCTCGTACCAATCTCTCCAGGCGGCATCTGTCTGTTCGCACAGCGCCAAGCCCTTATATTCGGCTACAGGGCAGGCCGGCAGGTTTAGGTTCACCACCCGGCGCTGGGGTATGGCCTGCCAGGGAATACGCTCCATAACCGCAACCGCGAAACGGGCTTCTGCGGTGATATCGGCAATGCGAAAGGAATTATAAGAAACAGCCATGGCCGGAAATCCCAGACAAGCTGCCTCGCGGGCCGCCGCCACCGTACCTGAGTACATAATATCCGGCCCCACGTTCGCCCCGGCGTTAATACCGGAAATAACCATATCGGGTTTTTGCTCCAGCACCTTGCCGATGGCCAGCTTGACGCAGTCCGCCGGAGTGCCGTAGACTGCTGTTCCGGAAAAATCGGTCTCTTCAACACGCCGTGCCCGCAGGGGGTTCAGAATTGTAATGGCATGGCCCACGGCGGATTGTTCCGCCATGGGGGCAACCACCTGGACTTCATGCCCCTTTTCGCGCAGGGCCCTAGTCAGAGCCCGCAGTCCCGGCGCATGGATGCCATCGTCGTTGGTAACAAGAATATTCATGCGGTGGTTTCCTCAGAGCATTTCATCATTGCAGCATATCCGGAATACTGTTCCGGCCGCCCCCCGGGAAGCCGAAGCGCACGCCGCATCCCTGCGACCGAAAATGTATACAGCCCCCGGCAGCCACTCGCCGAGGGAACATCCTGAAATTGACAAGCGGAGCCAAACAGGACACCATCTGCTCCGCCGCCCCGCAGGGGCTGTTTTGAAAAACATTTTGTCCGCAAAAAGGCGATTTTCTTCCCCGGCACGGAAAACGGGAAAAAGCGGGCAAAGACGTACCGGGCACAGGCTGAGTTCGTTTCTCCCGATTGACGCCGCCGGGGGAAAAGGCGACGGTGCAGCAGAAATATCTTTCGAGCAGCCTCCGGGATGCGAAATCCCGTTCTTTTCCTGAAAAGGCTTATACCGAATATGGATAAAACACAATTCATCGCCGACCTTAAAAACGGCCAGGAAGTTGCTTCCCTGTTCCTTTTGGCCTCTTCTCAACAAGGCCAGGCCAGAAACGGCCCCTTCTGGAAGCTTGAGTTACGGGACAACACCGGCAGCATCGAGGCCAAAATCTGGAGCCCTCAAAGCCAGGCCCACACAGAATTACCGCCCGGCTGCATCGCAGAAATCAAGGGACGCGTCGGCAGTTACCGCGAGCGTCTGGAAATCGCTGTAGATACCTTACGCCTGCTTTCACCCGAGCAACAGGCCTGCCTGGATATCAGCCAATTCATGGCTGCCAGCGCGCGCAGCCCGGAGGTGATGCTTGAGGAACTACGCTCCCTGGGCCGCGCACATTTCAGCCACAGCCCTTGGCGTAAACTGATCTTGGGCATCCTGGAGAGCGACGAAATAAGCGCCCTCATGCCCTTGGCCCCGGCCGCCAAAGGCATGCACCACGCCTATGCCGGAGGGCTTCTGGAACACACCCTTTCGGTTGCCCGCGTCTGTCTTATACTGGCTGACCATTACCCCTTCCTGGATAAACAGGTTCTGCTTGCAGGAGCCATCTGCCACGACCTCGGCAAGCTATGGGAATTGCGCCAAGGTCTGGCTACGGAGTATACCACTCCCGGCAGGCTCCTCGGTCACATGCAGCAGGTCCTGGATTTCCTGGAGCCCCGCCTGAAAAAATCTGGCCTGGAAGAAGATCTAGCCCTCCACCTCAAGCACCTGATCCTCAGCCACCACGGCAGCCATGAATTCGGCTCCTCCCGTCTGCCGGCTACTGCCGAAGCCTTTGTGCTCCACTACGCGGATAACATCGACGCCAAACTTAACCAGGTACAGACCGCCTTATCCTGCGTTCCCGAAGGAGAAACCGGGTGGTCGCCATATAACCCCGGTCTTGAGCGGTTTCTGTTTCGGGCCCCGGCCAGCCCCGCAAAAGATAAAAAGCGCGGGCGTTCCCCCGCTCCCGCGGAGCCCGGGCAGACAGGCCAGCTCTCCTTACTGATCGATCCCCTACCCGACGGCGGTGCGTAGTATGTTTATCAGTTTTGAAGGTGGAGAGGGTTCCGGCAAAAGCAGCGCGCTGGCTGGTCTGGCCACCTTGCTCAAAAGCCGGGGTCTACGTGTGCTGGTTACCCGAGAGCCTGGGGGCAGCCCCCTGGGAGCGGTCGTACGCAAAATTCTGCTGGACCCGCGCAACAACAACATAGCCCCAAAAGCCGAACTCTTCCTCTATCTGGCGGACCGCGCCCAGCATGTGGCCACAGTTATTCGCCCGGCCTTGGAAAACGGCGATATCGTCCTTACCGACCGCTACGCCGATTCAACCATCGTCTATCAGGGATTCGGCCGGGGACTTGACCCAGAAGAACTGCTGGCCCTGAACGAGAACGCTGTAGATGGATTATGGCCCGACCGTACCTTTCTTTTCGATTTGGACCCCGCAACCGGGCTCGCCCGAGCCCGCGAGCGAAACAAACGGGAAGGCACGGCAGTAACCGAAGGACGCTTCGAGGCGGAACATGTGACCTTTCATCAACAGGTGCGGGAGGGATTTCTCGCTTGGGCCGCCCGTTTCCCGCAACGATATCGGATTATTGACGCCTCGCGCCCGCAGGCCGAAGTACTGGCCGCCACCCTGGCCGAAGTAGAGGCCCTGCTTAGCCAGCCGTAAAATAGCCAAGCCTGCCCAGCCTAACCGGGGGAGGACTCTCCCCCGAAAGAGTATACTGCCTGGCGCTATAGGGCGCTCATATCCCCCTTACCAATAAAAGCCCTCCTCCCGCAAAAGATGCAACCAGGGGGACAGGACTCCCGGCTGAGCGCAGGCAAAGGTATTTACCAACACATAAGAGGGAAGACCATCAACAGGCCTTCCCTCTCCATTGGCAAAAGCAATACAATTAACGCTTGGAGTATTGGTACCGAGCGCGGGCAGCGCGCAGACCGTACTTTTTACGTTCTTTCTTGCGGGCGTCCCGAGTAAGGAGACCGGCTTTTTTAAGCACGCCACGCAGAGAAGCATCCACGCTCAGAAGAGCGCGGGAAATACCGTGGCGTACCGCTTCGGCTTGACCGCTGACGCCGCCTCCGGCCACATTGACCTTTACATCCACCTTTTCCAGCATCTTGCTGAGCACCAGCGGTTGCCTGATGATCATCTGCAACGACTTGCGCGGAAAATAATTTTCAAAAGGGCGTCCGTTGATCTCAATGTTCCCGGTGCCGCTGTAAAGACGCGTCCGCGCCGTGGCATTCTTGCGGCGGCCTGTGCCGTAATTGAATTCACTCGACATAGTTCAATCCTTACAGGGAAAGGGGCGTGGGTTTTTGCGCCTCGTGGGGATGCGAGGGACCAGCATACACTTTCAGCTTTTTGAGCATAGCCCGGCCGAGACGGTTACGGGGAAGCATGCCTTTGACCGCCGCCATTAATGCAAACGCAGGTTTCTTTTCTAAAACGGTCTGCAGGCTGGTTTCCTTGATCCCGCCAACATACCCCGTGTGACGGTAATACTTTTTTTGCAACAGCTTATTGCCGGTCACTTTGATCTTCTCACAGTTGACCACAACAATGAAATCGCCGTTATCCACATGCGGGGCGAACTCGGGCTTGTGCTTGCCCCGCAGGCGATGGGCCAGCACAGCAGCCAGACGGCCAAGAATCTGCCCTTCGGCGTCAACCGTATACCATTGGCGCTTGATATCTTCAGGCTTGGGGCTGAAGGTTTTCATCATAACGTCTCCTTGCATCGCAACTCGAAAGGTGAACTACTTATTCGTTTCGTAGGCCTCTGTCAATGGAAAATTACCGCGAGAGCACGGGTGACCTTTGCCCGGAGACATGCTACATAGAAAATGCACGGGGGCTTGACGCAAGAAAGCACAAAGTCACAAAGAATTCGCGAATCCCAGCGGAACCGCCGCGGTCTCGCTTGCGGTTCATAGAGCCTATCCGGAGAAATATTTTCTGAGTTTTGCGCCAGAGCACAAGCGGCCATTACATCACTGCCCGCCCGGTTCGCATTGTTTTTACCGGTACCGCGCTTTTTTAGGTATACCTTGTTCCCCCGGAGTTTTCAATGGCCGGCATACGCAAAAACCTTCTCCAGTTCATATTTTCCGGCGCCTATATGAAACGCTGGAACGACAAACTCCGCCCGGCCGAATTGACGGAGGTAGATAAACAAGGCCACAAGATGATCATGGCATGGCTTCTTTGCCTGCTCAACGCCGGAACGCTCTCTCCGGAAGAACGTCGCCGTCTGGAGATGACCGTAACTGAAGGCGGCATCTTTGATTATTTTTTCCGCCTGGTAGTCACGGATATCAAACCGCCGGTGTTCTACCGCATCGCCGCTAACCCCGAACATTACCGCCAGTTGGCCTCCTGGGCCCTCGGGGAGCTGGAACACCGGATCAAACCCGTGGATGAAGCGCTCTGGGAACGCCTGCAATGCTACGTACTGAAGCCCAAGGGCAATACTCTGGCCGAACGCATTCTTGACGCCGCGCACCACTATGCCAGCTACTGGGAATTCAGCCTGCTCAAGCCGCTCAACGGCTTTGACGACGAACTCCAAGAAATCGAGGAAAGTTTCAGAAAAAGCCTGGAATCCCACCGTGATCTGGTCGGCGTGACTGATCTTTTGGACCGGGAGAAATCCTCGGCGTTCAAAAAATTCGCCGTGCTCTGCGGTCAACTCCGCTTCCAGAAACGCTGGTCCCAGACCCCGCGCATCCCGGAAACGTCGGTCATGGGGCACATGTTCATTGTAGCTTGCATCGCCTTTTTCTTCAGTCTGGCCGTAGACGCATGCCCCGTCCGGCGGCTCAACAATTTTTTCGCGGGTCTGCTCCATGATCTGCCCGAAGTGCTGACCCGCGATATTATTTTTCCCGTCAAAAAGTCTGTTGAAGGCCTTGATTCTCTCATTCATGAATACGAAGAAGAAGAACTGCGCCGCAGAATCATCTCCCCCCTGCTGGCCGACGGGCACAACGGCATAGTAGACCGCCTGGCCTATTATCTCGGACTGGCCACGGGTTCGGAATTTCACGCCACGGTTCTAGAGAACGGCCTTGTCCGTCGGGTCAGCTTTGCCGAACTTCAGGAAGACTATAACCAGGATTGCTTCGACCCCAAGGACGGGGAGCTGCTCAAGGCTTGCGACAGTCTGGCCGCCTTCATCGAGGCCTATACAGCCGTACGCAACGGCATTACCTCAGATCAACTTCAACAGGCCATCTGGCGTCTGAGA
Organism: uncultured Desulfovibrionaceae bacterium; assembly: GCA_949741925.1. Taxonomy (GTDB): domain Bacteria; phylum Desulfobacterota; class Desulfovibrionia; order Desulfovibrionales; family Desulfovibrionaceae; genus JAJDHY01. The sequence goes on from CATJOY010000056.1 coordinate 58,780, forward strand.
GAAAACAACCGCAATCAGGAATTCGGCCCTCTCCATTTGGGCGCGCTGTTTGCTGATTTTGACTAGGATCTGACGTCACACCTGCCCTTTTGCCCGCCGCCAGCCTCAAAAAGCCTTTGTATTCCGCTCGCGGACCATACCAGACATGCCTTATATAAAAAGACTTCCTTCCTTGGGAGAAAACAACGTTTCGCCTCGTGCCGCCAGGCCCGAGGGGCTTTCAAAAAATATGTTATCCGCGAAAAGACAAATTTCCCTCCCCCGGCAAGAAAGACGAAAAAGAGCGGACGAAGGCGGAACATTTGGATATGCTCCGAAATCATTTGTTCCCGGCTGAAGCTGCCGGGGAAAAAACGGTTTGCCAGCAGAAATGCCGCATGGTTCCCTCTGCGCCCTCTTGCTCACTGCCCCGGGCTGTTGCTCATAAAAACCCCTTGCACGCTGTGCCGGAAACAGCATGCCAAGGGGGCCAACAGCCCTCAAAAGCCGTAGTCATCGAAACCCGGCCGATCAGATGGTTACATCAAGAGAAACGGACGCCAAGGATGGCCCCCCTGCAGACTCTCCCTCCCCCAAACGTGGGGAGGCTGCCGGTTCCTGAAGCGGGATTTCTCGGAATAGACGCTCAGGAATCCGGGATTCCGCGGGCAGGTCTTGCCCGGCAGCAGCGGGAGCCATTTCCACGGGAACCATCCTCTCTTCTTCAAAGGGCAGATCGGGGGTGCCTTCCGCATCCCGGGAACCCATGGCCCGCGCAGCAGCCTCTTTCATTGCCTCCCTGCTTTTCTTCAGTTCCTCTTCGGAGCGGTCTTGCACTTCCTTGTTGATAACCAAGGTTACCGCCTTCCTGGCCCGGAGCCCTGCCGTCGCTTTAACCATGCTGGCAACATTGGAGTCAGAGCCGCGCGCAGACCGGGCAGCGATTTCATAATTCATGGCGGCCATGACGCTGGTTATGGTGGAAGACAGTCTGTTGGAGAGGCTTTGCTCATCCCGAAAAGCATTCAGAGAGGCCTGGGTATAGCGGGATTTTGCAAAATCATCACGAAAGAAGTTGCCGGACATAAGGTTGGATGCCTGCGAAAACGCCGTATTTCCAGCATTTTCTCCTGCAACGGCTGCAGCCTGAAGAAGAGCCGTGTCGGCATCCTCTGCCGTTCCGGGATTTCCCGCGGCAGCCTCCTCTCGCATTGTTTGCAGCAGATCATGAATGCCCGCCCCCTCAAGACCGGAACCGGCGATAGGTTCTCTTCGCATAGGCGCCTCCCTGTTTTCCAATCGGTATATTCACCACTTCCTTTATCGGCAAAAAAGAAAATTATAATATACTTTTTGACCGTCCATTTTGGCTCCTGCCCTAAAAACAAACCCCCTCCTTTTCCGCCAAGACAGAAAAGGAGGGGGCGTTTACAGCCGCCGTGCCTGGTTTACAAATAATCGCCCCGGTTGAACTTAACGCTCTCCGTTGCCGTTAACACCTCAAGTTCATTTACCATGGCCTCAAGACCCGCGTCTCGCGAACCAAGCCCCGGCACAGCCCGGCGCAAGGCCTTAACGCCTCTATCCATATCCTGGAGCAAGGCATAGGCGCCGCGGAGATCGTCGCTCCCATGGGAGGAAAGGGACGAAGCATAAGCATCCATCTGGCCTAACAGGCCTTCAATGCTCAGCGCCACCGAGCCAAGGGCGATTCCCTCCGCGTCTTCAGTTGCCTCCTCTCCGCCCTCGAGAATACCCAAGGTAGAAGCAAGAGGTGCCAGCGGGCCGCTTTGCAGCGGCGCCGGGACGGCGGTCTCTTCCAGACCTTGCACAGCGCTCAGGTTTTCCGCGAGAAGGGCGTCGAAAGACCCGCCCTCCTTGGGCGTTTTGCGCACTTCGCTCTGCTGTTGTTGCAAAGCCTGGAGTTGATCATTGCGTATTTTCATAACGCCTCCTCGAGCATTTCAGGCTTAAGAGCATCGCAATCAGGGCAGAAACCCGCCTGCGATACACTTGTGGACGTTGCGAAGCAAGGCTTTGCAACATCAGAGCATTATATCATAAAAAAACAGTTTCAATGACAAAATGCTCTACCACGTTTCGCCGCATCCTACATATCTCGGGCCGGAAGAACCATACGGACCGTTCAGCCCTGGTGGTTGCCTGCACAGCGCCTTCCATCGCGGGATCGGCGACCGGCGGCACATTATGCGCCTTCGGTATAACCCTGCTCTAGAAAAAGCAAAAAGCATACCAGAGAGAGAAAAACTATATCGTATTGAATTTATTGTATATAATAAAAAATTTTTCCCGGCAATTTCTGCCGTTCAGGAAAACTCTGCCGCTGCAGGCCGTCTTCCGGGGTATATCCGCCCCCAAAGCCTCGGGCTCCAAGCAGCGCCGCCGGTAGCCAGCCCCGCAAAAGGAGCATGGTCAGGCTCCCAAAAGATTTTCCTTGTCCCAAGAGGAGATGCGGCGGTTCTCTCCTCACATCGCTTCCCCATAGACGCCCCCCTTACCCATGAGAAAGCATACTGTCGGAGCACCCCCTCCCGCCGCCTGCTCCGCCCGCTTCTTCCGGTATTCCGCGCTCCGGTCGCCACAAGAAAAAGCCCGGCATGGCCTTTGTACCCCCTACCGGATACTTGTCTCTCTCATAAAAAGCGTTTACTTTTACGGAGTAGTACATACTGCCGGTTAAAGGGCTTGTAGCAAAGTCCACCGGTTCCATGCGAACACCATCCGCCGCGGCTGCGGCAGCCGGAGCCATTCCGGCGTCTGAAAAGGAGGTATCCCATGCCGTCTATCAAGAAGATTCTCTGTGCGGTGGACCTTTCCGATCACAGCAAATCCGTTGCTGAGTATGCCCAAGTGCTTGCTAAAAGCATGGACGCCGAGATTACGGTCCTGTATGCCGCCCCTTCGCTCAGCCAGTATGTCGGATTTCATGTCCCCCCGAGTTCCATTGAAAACTTTGTGGGCGAGATCGTCTCGGGTGCGGAAAAATCCATGGAAGCCTTCGTTGCCGAGAACTTCAGCGGCGTTAAAGTCGAAGGCAAGATCATCAGCGGATACGCCGCTCAGGAAATTCTAAACTACGCCACCAACAACGAGATCGACTTGATCATCATGGGAACGCACGGCCGTACCGGCATCGATCGGATGCTCTTCGGCTCCGTAGCGGAAAAGGTGGTCAAGGCCGCCACCATGCCTGTTATGACCATCCGCCCGAATTACTGAAACAGGCGCTCCGAGCGGCACATTTGAAGCCTGTTGTGTTCTTAGTAAACTCCGAGAGTATGCCGGCGGCCGTCCCTACAAGCAGGGGGAGCGACGTTTACGCCATATACCGCCTGTAGCTGCAACGGCAGCAGACATCCTCCCCTCTCTGACGGGCGTCTCCCGGCGGCGGAACAGGCCGTGGGGAGACGCCCGGGAAAGCATTGCTCCGGCATATCAATCCGGCCCGCGACAGGCTAACGCCGGGTCAAACCCCCGCATCCAAGAGCGGCAGAAGATCCATGGGCTTGTCAAGCAGATACTTAGCCCCGTTATCCAGGAGTTCCTCCCGCGTGCGAAAGCCCCACAGGACGCCAACCGGCACCATTTCCGCATTGCGGGCCGTTTCCATATCCGTTTTGGTATCCCCCATAAACAGTATCTCCCGAGCCGCAAGGCCAAGCTTCCCGGCCATGGATAAGGCAACGCCGGGCTCCGGCTTGGCCGGAACCAAGGGGGAGGGGCTCCCTTGCACCATGGCAAAAAGTCCTGCAGGGAAAAAGCGATCCACCACAGCGCGTGTAGCCGGGTGGGGCTTATTGGAGAGCACAGCTAAAACCATCCCCCTCTGCCGCAAGGCTTCCAGCAAATCATTGATGCCGTCGTAAGGGCGGGTTTTGTGATCCCAGAGGAGAGCGTACCGTTCTTGCGCCGTCTCAAGAAGGCGCTGTTTCAGGGCCGGGGAAGCATCCGCGGGGGCGCTTCGCTCTACAAGCATCCCCATGCCGTTGCCCACGAAATATTTGTACTCGGCCACATCGTGCACCGGCAGCCCTTCACGTTGCAAAGCAAAATTCATGGAGTCGGCAAGATCGTCGATACTGTCCAGAAGTGTTCCGTCTAGATCAAAAAACACGGCTCGAAAGGGCATGCTACCTCCTGAGGGCTGTTTCTCGATGCTTGTCCGCGCCAGAAGCGCCCGTTTCCATACGGCCGGTCACTCTAAGCCCCCGGAACCAAGCCGCCTCTCCATATGCGCTCTTCTTCCTCCGGAACCGGCTGGATTTCCGGAGAACCGGCACTCCATGGCCCTCGAAAGCCTAAGGCGACCGGCGCAAGCGTCAAACCGAGGCACGATACCGGAGAACTCCGGTCTTGTCGATGGCAAAACAGCAAGACTTCCCCCGGACCGGAAGGATTCCACAGAGCGCGGTATCCGCCTCTCGTGGCGAGGGTGAGTCTGCGAAGGCATACCCCGCCGTTGCCGGCTTCTCCATTGAATGGCGGGCTACCCGGCAAGCGGCGGCTGTTTTCTTCAGCCCCCGGAAATTCGTTGGACATCCCCCTAAAAATGTGTATGGGTACTGCCTACGTTGCCTGCAGAGCACGGTTTTTCTGCGGCGGAAAAATGACATGCCTTTCGGAAGGAGCGGCAGGTCTTAGTATGGCGTACATGGGCATAGGGGAAATCGCCGCAGTGATCACGGCGCTGAGCTGGGCCGGCTCCTGCCAGATCCACACGACAGCCGGTCGTATCTTGGGGGCTACCAACGTAACCGTGGCCCGGGTTCCGCTCTATATCATCAGCCTGGGCATGGTGGCTTTTCTGACGGGAGCGGATACCGGCCTTCCCTCCGGAGCCTTTGTTTTCCTGCTGCTTTCAGCCCTCCTCGGCATTACCATCAGCGATACCGCCTTTTATGTAACCTGCGTCGGCATCGGCCCGCGCTTGGGCCTCCTCCTGCAATCCCTTTCCTCCAGCGTGGCAGCCCTGCTCGGCTTTCTGGTGCTGGGGGAAAACATCGGCCTCATGGGGATTTGCGGCATTCTGACCGCCACCTTTGGCGTTGCTTTCGTGTTGATGGAGGGCGGGCTTAAAACGGGCACGAATCTTGAGGGCGTACCCCGCTCCCAACTTCTGCGAGGCATCTTTTTCGGATTGATCACAGCCTTTTCCTTGGGTCTCAGCTTCCTGCTCTACCGTCAGGCCCTGCTGCTCGGCGTCTCGCCAGTTTGGGGAGCTTTTTTGCGTATCAGCATGGGAGGCATGCTGATCTGGCTCGTTGCCGGGATGCGCGGTTTGCTCGTTCCCGTTATGAAACAGGCCTGGACCGATGGCAGGGTCATAAAGCTCCTCCTCGCGGGCATGGCGGTCAGCGCCGTGGGCAACAGCCTTTCCGGCGTTGCCATGCTGAACGCTGAAACCGGCGTTGCCACCACCTTGATAGGATTGCAACCGATCTTCATCATTCCCATCGTCGCCCTCATCGAAAGAAAAATGCCAAGTTTCAGGGCCATTGTGGGCACCGGCATTGCCTTTGCCGGCTCCGCCATGTTGTTTCTACGCTGAGACCGAGCGACGCCCCCCCCCTTGTGGAACCCTCCTCTTGCCTGCCTCAATCCGGCAGGAATAGGCAAAGATGCGGCAGTATCGTAGCTACTCCTCCAGGAGGGCATAGGCTATACTCGCTTGCATAGATGGGCCTGAGGTGCTGTTTTGCAAGTCATTTCCTCTGCAAAACGACGTATTTTCCCTCGTTGAAAAGATAAAAAAGCGATCAAAGGCGTAGACAGCATAGCCAGAGATCGATTTTTTCCGGCTGTGCTGTTCTCCAAGAATCTTCGCATGAGAGGAAGATTCTAAATTATAAAGGAATATTTCATGAAAACAACACTCGTGGCGTATTTTTCCTGTAGCGGCATAACAGAGAAGCTGGCCCGGACACTGGCGACGGTGGCGGATGGCGATCTTTACAAAATTGAGCCTGCCGTTCCTTATACAGAGGCGGATCTCAACTGGAACAATCCCCATTCCCGTAGCTCGCTCGAGATGCGCGACAAGGCCTCCCGCCCGGCAATCGCAAACAAGGCGATCCCCATGGAACAGTATGATACCGTGTATATCGGTTTTCCCATCTGGTGGTATGTGGCCCCGACCATTATCAATACCTTTCTTGAGCACTACGATTTTTCTGGGAAAACAGTAATTCCTTTTGCCACTTCCGGCTCAAGCGGCGTGGGCGAAACCGACAGGTGGCTGCGGGCTTCCTGTTCGTCGGAAACAATTTGGCGTCCTGCCCGACGCTTCCCCGAAAATGCGCGGGCAGAGTCCCTCAAAAGCTGGATCGAGGAGCTGCACGTTGAATAATAACTGTACCCCTCAACAGCAGGCATGAGGGAAGACGCAATACGGCACGCATCGTTGCAAAAAGAGGGTAAGACTATGACATACGTGGGTAAACAGATCAAAAAACTTGGCTTTGGTCTGATGCGTTTGCCGCAACAAGACGGCCGGATTGATATAGAAGAGACCAAGCGAATGGTAGATAGGTTTCTAGCATCAGGATTTACCTATTTTGACACAGCCTGGGCCTATCCGGGAAGCGAGGATGCCGTTCGTCAGGCTTTGGTGGAACGTTACCCACGGGAATCGTTCCAGCTCGCCACTAAAAATGCAGCCTGGATAGACTGCAAAACCAGCGAACAGGCCCGGGATCAGTTTGCAACATCCCTCCGCCAGACCGGCACGGACTTCTTTGACTTCTACCTCCTCCATAACCTGGGCGAGAGCCGTACCCGCTTCTTTGACGAGTATGCCCTATGGGATTTTGTTCAGGAGAAAAAACGTGAAGGGCGTATCCGCCATGTCGGCTTTTCGTTCCATTCCACCCCGGAGGAATTGGATGCAATTCTAACCAAGCATCCAGAAATGGAATTTGTTCAATTACAAATCAACTATGCGGATTGGGACTACCCAGCCATCCAGTCCCGCCGCTGTTACGAGGTAGCCCGCAAGCACGGAAAACCGGTCATTATCATGGAGCCGGTCAAGGGCGGCATGCTAGCCACGCCCCCGAAATCGGTGCAAAAAATTCTCAACGATGCGGAGCCGGAAAAAAGCATCGCCTCCTGGGCTATCCGCTTTGCCGCGGATCTGGAAGGGGTTATTACCGTGCTCTCGGGCATGAGCACCATGGACCAGATGCGGGATAACCTTTCCACCATGAAAGATTTCACCGGCCTGACCCCAAAAGAACGGGAAACCCTGCGGGCCGCTCGGGAGGAATTGGCCCGCATTCCGCTGATCCCCTGCACAACATGCAACTACTGCGCCAAGGTCTGCCCACAAAATATCGGCATCTCCGGCTCATTTACCGCCATGAATTATCTGACGCTCTATAGTGATAAGCCAGCGGCACGCCATCAGGAAGGCTGGCTGGTCGGCGGTCACGGAAAAAGCAAAGCCGGCGAATGTATCCAGTGCGGCAAATGCGAACAGGTCTGTCCCCAGCATATCGCTATTCGCCGAGAGCTGAGCAAGGCAGCGGAGGCCCTCTCTTGAGCAGACAGTCTGTCCCACCCCCACTCTGCCAGGGGCTGTTTTCCGTTCCAGTTCGTCCGCGAAAAGACGAACTTTTTCCCTGGCAAGAAAGACAAAAAAAGGCGTATTGACTCCGTCAAGATGAGTTTCTTCCGCCTGAAGCCGCCAGGGGGAAAGACGGCCTGGCGCAAAAGCGCCTTGAGGAACAGCCCCCGGCGGCGCGGCTAGAACCTTTTTAGGGAACAAGGGCCTGTATCGCCTCAGGCCTGCCGATAAGCAACAGCGTCTCTCCCTTTTGCAGCGGCGTTCGAGGCGGAGGAACAAAGCGATACTCCTTTTCACCCACGCTTTTACAGGCCACCACCATAATCCCGTGGTTGGTGGTCAGGTTGAGGTCAGCCAAAGTTTTCCCCTCCCAGGCCTTCACCGTGACCTCCTGCAACAGAACGCCGCCGCCAAGGTTCAAAAAATCCAGCATGCCCGGATTGTTGAGCCGGTGGGCGGTTTGCACCGCTACATCAATTTCCGGCTGAACCACCGTATGCACGCCGAGGCGCAGCAGCACTTCCTTGTGCTCGCTGCTATATGCCTTGGCTACAATATTTTTTACCCCCATGTCGTGCAGGTTAAGCGCCGCCAGAACTGAATGCTCCATAGACTTGCCCACGCTGACGGCCACAGCGTCCAAATCCTGGAAGCGCAGGCTTTCCAACACACTTCTATCCGTACCGTCGCCTCGGTAAACACGGGCTAGAAGGCTTCCGGCAGCCTTGACCCGGATATCGCTGGAATCCAGCCCAACAACCTTATGGCCCAGATCCGTCAAGGTCAGACCGAACTGCAAGCCAAACTTGCCCAGGCCGATAATGCCCACTTCCATTTTTTTCATGGCTGTCATCCTATAGAGATATCCACCTCAGGGTATTCATAAGGTCGATCATCCTGAAACTGCTGCACCATAGTGATCAGCCAGATAGGACCGAGCCTGCCCACGTACATAAGAACGCACAGCAAGAGCTTTCCCGCGTCGGTAAGCTGCGGCGTCACGCCCGTGGAAAGCCCCACGGTGAAAAAGGCGGAAAATACCTCAAAAAACAAATCCAGAGTTTCAAAGGGGGTTTTGCCGTGCGGCATGGCGCCGCTCTCGGTGAGCACCAACAGGAAGCCCCCGAAGGACAGGACGACCAAAGCGAAAATGACCAACACAAAGGCCTGGCGCAAAGTGGCGGCCGAGACGCCCCGGCCGGCAACAACAACCTGGGATTTTCCCCGCAACGCCGCCAAGCAAAACGAAAGCAGCACTCGGAAGGTCGTTGTTTTTATCCCGCCCGCGCACGAACCGGGAGAACCGCCGACTGCCATCAGCCCCATCAAAACGAGCAGCGAAATATCCGTCAGGCCGGCCATATTTACAGTGGCAAACCCCGCAGTCCTCGCCGTCACCGATTGAAAAAGGGAAGGCAGGATCAGACCGCCGGGGGAAGTCACATCCTCATCGTTGGCAAAATACTCCGGCAGCAGAAGCAGCAAAGCTCCAGCCACAATCAGGAAGGCCGAGGTAGCAAGCACCAAACGCGAGTGACGGCTGAGGCCAGGCGCCGCCTTATCCCTCTGACGGGCCCCGGCCGGGAGCAGAAACCGGCGCCGCCGCTGCAGCCCCGGGCTATGGGGCAGCAGACGGGATTTAAAGAAGAGCAGGCAGTCATCCAGCACATAAAAACCAAGGCCCCCCAGGACAATCAAGATCATGACCACCGCGTTCACGCCAATGCTTTCTTTCCAGCCCATAAGATTATCAGGCCAGAGAGCGATGCCAGCATTGCAAAACGCGGATACCGAAAGAAAAACCGCCTTGAACGGACCAATGGCGGCAGGTTCCATGGCATAGAGCGCCAGAGCGCCTAAAAGCTCCAACCCCACTATGGTGAGCGCCACGCGTTGTAGGAACGTACCCAGATCAAAAGAAGAATCATGCAACAGGGCCAGCCCCACGGCCAGCCTGTCGTTGAGGGTGATGCGCCGTCGCCACATATAGAAAATAAGGGTGGAATAACTCATGATGCCGAGGCCGCCCAACTGCATCAACAGGATTATCACGCTCTGTCCGAACCTGTTGAACTCCATCGATGGGTCTACGGTGGTCAACCCGGTGACGCAGACGGCCGAAGTTGCGGTAAAGAGAGCATCCACAAAAGCTACGCCCGGCCCCGCGTTGCTGGCATCCAGCCACAGCAACAAAGCGCCGATGAGAATGGTTAGGGCGAAAGCGGCTACGGGCAATATAAAGGGAGTAACGTACACGTTCCGACGCATCAGGGGATTGTGCCGTAAGCCGGAAAAAACTCAAGTCTGTTATTCTCCAAAATGTGCCTGCGCTCGTTGGATGAAGAGCCCTGTGCCGCGTCTGGCGGCGCGTCTGATGAACGTTCGGTGAACCGGCAGTCAATTTCTCGGAGGCCGGAAAAATATGTGCCGGGCATCTAGGGGCAACCTGACGCCAAAATTTCATGCTGGCTGTGCCCCGAATAGGCCGGGGCTTGACCTTTGCCGTGAAACGTGGTCTGTGCCCCTTTTCAGGATACGCCGCTATGGAAAAAGACAGTACAACCGTATTCCGTGCCCTGCTCCTCGGAGATATTGTGGGCCGACCGGGCAGGCAGGCCCTGGCCGAACGCCTGCCGGGCCTGCGGGAACGCCTGGCCCTGGATCTGGTGATTGCCAACGGCGAAAACGCCGCCGGAGGCATTGGCCTGACCCCGCCCACCTACCGCGAAATACGCGCCAGCGGCGTCGATATTGTTACCTCCGGCAACCATATCTGGCGGTATGCGGATCTGTACCCCAGCCTAAACAAAGAAGCGAACCTGCTGCGCCCGGCCAACATGCCGCCGGGAACGCCGGGCCGGGGCCATACTACCCTCACCCTGCCCTGCGGCGTCCGCATTGCGGTCATCAATCTGCAGGGCAGAACATTCATGGCGGCTGTCGACTGCCCTTTTAGAGCTGTTGAAGCCATCCTCGAACGTTTGCCCGAGGATATTGACTTCTGTTTTGTGGATTTTCATGCTGAAGCTACCAGCGAAAAACGGGCCATGGCGTTTTTTCTGGATTCCAAGGTGAGCTGCCTTGTCGGCACGCATACCCACGTGCAGACGGCGGATGCCTGTATCCTGCCCAACGGTACGGCCTATATCAGCGATCTCGGCATGTGCGGAGCGGAGCGTTCCTCCGTGCTCGGCATGGAGCCGGAACCTGTGCTACGCCGCTTCTTGCACCAGCTTCCCTCACGCTTTACCCCCGCTGCCGGACCGGCCGGTCTGAACGGGCTGCTGGTGGATTTGGACCGTCGGACAGGCCTGGCCCTACGCGCCTCGATTCTGCGGGAACCCCGTGGATATTCCGCGAAGGATGATTGACAGTATTTTTTTTGTAACGCACAACCAAAGGGCTTGCAGGCATGGCTGCATGCTATTTTTATTATTTTTGCGAGGTTGCATTCGATGGACGTGAAACCCCTTTCGCGGGAAGAAGTGGATAACCAGCTTGCGCTGATCAAACGCGGTGTTGTTGAACTGATCGACGAAGAGGAACTGCGCAAGAAAATTGCCAGGGGCAAGCCCCTCAACATTAAGGTCGGTTTTGACCCGACCGCCCCGGATCTGCACCTGGGGCACACGGTCATCATCCAGAAGATGCGCCACTTTCAGGATCTGGGCCATACCGTCACCTTTCTGATCGGGGATTTCACCGGCCGTATCGGCGATCCTTCCGGTCGTTCCGATACCCGCCCCCCCCTCACCCGGGAGCAGGTGCTGGAAAACGCCGAAACCTACAAAAAACAAGTCTTCAAAATCCTGGACCCCGAAAAAACCCTTGTTGAATTCAATGACCGCTGGCTCGGCAAGCTCAGCTTTGCCGACGTAATCCGGCTGGCCTCTCGCCATACCGTCGCCCGGATGATGGAACGCGATGACTTTGAAAAACGATTTACAGGAAAACTGCCCATTTCTATGCATGAGCTCCTCTACCCCCTGGCGCAGGGGTATGACTCGGTCCATCTGAAAACGGATGTGGAGATGGGCGGCACGGACCAAAAGTTTAATTTGCTGGTCGGCCGCCATCTGCAAGCCCAATACGGCCTGGAACCCCAATGCATCCTGACCATGCCGCTTCTGGTCGGCCTTGACGGCGAACGCAAGATGTCCAAATCCCTAGGCAACTACGTGGGCATTGACGAACCCGCCAAGGAAATGTTCGGCAAGATCATGTCCATATCCGATGAACTCATGTGGCGCTACTTTGAACTCCTCTCCAGCCTGAGCATGGATACCATCGCCGGGCTGAAGCGCCATGTGGAAAGCGGCAGCGCCCATCCCAAAGCGGTTAAGGAATCCCTGGCCCTGGAACTGGTGGCTCGCTACCATGGCGAAGCCGCCGCCAAAGAAGCCCAAACCAGCTTCAACGCAGTCTTTGCCGGGGGCGCCATCCCCGACGATGTAGCCTTGTTCTGTTGTAAGCATGGGGAAGCCTCTGCGCCTGCGGTCTTTCTTGCTGATGCCGGGCTGACCGCCTCTCGGAGCGAAGCCAGACGGCTTATTGCCCAGAACGCTCTTTCCATAGATGGAACAGTGGTCAGCGACGGGCAAACCCCGCTCCCGGCCGGAGAATACACAATCAAACTCGGTAAAAAACGCTTTTTACGCCTGCGGGTCGACTAGCGGTTCCCGAAAGGGAGGCTCCACACTCCTTTTGTTCCTGCAAAAATATTTCTCTCCGGCAAAGAAGACGGAAAAAACGAGCGAAGGCGGTAGGCATCCGCCAAGCTCGTTTTTTCTATTTGATGCCCTCAGGGGCAAAAAAGCGGCCCGGCAGCAGCAAGGTATTGGGATACTCCCTCGAGGCAACGCCTATCTCCCGGCCTCTGTTTTTTGCTGCCTGCTCCATACGCCCATCCGGCCCCGCGAGCCATCGCCCCTGTTCCCCGGCCGCATAGGGCGTATTCCCGAGGCAACGGCCTTACGCATAGGATCGAAAATCGCCCTATGCCAACAAAAAGGCTCCAAGTTCCCGGACTGTCGGAATCAAAAAATCAGCTCCGGCAGCCTCAAGTTCCTTCCGGCCGCCGTAGCCGTACAGCACTCCGGCGCACGCCATGCCCACGGCATGGGCTCCTTCCACGTCATGGCTCCTGTCACCCACCATGATGCAGGCGGCCTTATCCGGAGCGCCGACATGGGCGTGGGCGTAGCGCAGGATATCAGTCTTGCTGTTCCGTTTGCCGTTCATTTCCGCCGCGCCGACAAAGCTGAAATAGTCGGAGAGATTAAAAAGCCGCAGGATCTTATCGGCAAAGTAATCGGGCTTGGCCGTGGCCAGTATCAAGGTTTTCCCGGCCGCCTGGAGCTGCCGGAGCATTTCCGGTATCCCTTTGTAGGGCCGGTTTTCCTTATAACCAATCTTCCGGTAATAATCCCGGTAGCTTTCCACAGCCCGGGTGACGGTCTCTTCATCAAAGCCGTAGGCATTTCTGAAACAATCCCGGATGGGCGGCCCGATAAAGGCGTTTAACGCTTCGGGGTCAGCCGTGATGCCGAGAGATTGCAAAGAATACATGTAGCCATTGATAATACCTGGTTTGGAATCAGTGAGGGTACCGTCCAGGTCAAAAAAGATGTGCGTGGCGGAAAATATCTGCGCGTTGAACATAAAAAGTCTTCCCAAGGCCTCAGCGAGCCGGTAAAAGAGTGTCGGCGGCATTGCACCCGCCTTACAAACCAGGAAAACAGGCCCGGCGCAAGCTTTTTCCGGCAGGAACAGATCCACTGCGCGCCGCGCCCGGGAGACGTTATGCTCAACTTCCGTCATCTGGCCGGAGCGACCCGGTATTCTTTTTCCGGACTCCAACGGGCCTGGAAAGGAGAACAGGCTTTTCGTCATGAAGTCCTGGTGCTGGGGTTGATCATCATACTGCTGTTCGTGCTCCGGCCCGGTCCGGCCTGGTCGGCCGGCCTTCTCGCCGCCTGGATATGCGTCATGATTGTAGAACTGCTGAACTCCGCTCTGGAAGAGGCCTTTGATCTTTCCTCGCCTGAATACAACATCCATGTCAAACACGGTAAAGATATGGCCTCGGCAGCGGTTTTTTTGGGCGTCATACTCAATATCCTGCTCTGGTTTTTCATGCTCTGGGATGGTTTCCGGAGCCAACCCTAACGCCAAGGAGACATATCATGTCTTTCAAGGAACTTGTGGCCAAGGCGCGGACCTACCGCCGCTTTCAGGAAGAAAAAACCGTCAGCATGGATTTCTTGACAGATATTATTGATACAGTGCGTCTCGTTTCCAGCGGCCAGAACCGGCAGCCCCTGCGCTACGCGGTCTCCAACCAGCGGGCGATGAATGCCCGAATATTCGAACAGTTGGCCTGGGCGGGCCAATATAAAGATTGGAAAGGCCCCGCCGAAGGAGAACGGCCTGCCGCGTATATCGTTATTGGGGGGGATACGGATGCGCCCCGCTTTCACCAGGTTGACCACGGCATCGCCGCCCAAACCATCCAACTTGCCCTGGCCGACGCAGGACTCGGCTGCTGCATGATTCACAGCGTGAATGCCAAAGCTGTGCATGAGCTGGTCGGCTTTCCGGAACATATTACAGTGCTGATGGTCATAGCCATCGGCTACCCTGGCGAAACCGTTATTTTGGAAGAGATCGGAGCGGATGGCGCCACGGCCTATTGGCGCGACGCTGCAATGGGGCACCATGTGCCCAAACGGCTCTTGAATCAGGTGCTTGCGGCCAGGTTCGAGGAGTAACGGGAGCCATGAAAAAGGTCCAGAAAACGAATGCCGCGCGTCTGCTCGATAGGCTGGGCGCGGCCTATGACATCGTATCGTACGAGGTGGATGAGCAGGATCTCAGCGCCACGCATTTGGCCCGCCAGCTCGACGAAGACCCCGCCAGGGTATTCAAAACCCTGGTGCTGTGCGGCGACAAAAACGGCCATCTGGTCTGCGTTATTCCGGGCGACAGCGAGCTGGATCTAAAAAAGGCAGCCGCCGTATCAGGTAACAAACGCTGCACCATGGTGCCCATGAAGGAACTTTTTCCCTTGACGGGCTATATCCGGGGCGGCTGTTCGCCCGTGGGCATGAAAAAACACTTTCCCACCTATATTCACACGACGATTAACGAGTACCCAACGGTATACGTCAGCGCCGGGCTCAGGGGGCTCCAACTCAAGCTGGCGCCTGTGGATCTGATGCGCGCCTGTGAGGGCACGCTCGTTGACCTGGCCTCAGATGCTGTTTCCCCCTAGGGGGTTTGTATCGCAATACCTTACTGCGTAACAATGTTCTCCCCTGGCAAGGAAGGCCAAAAAAGAGGGCAAAGAGGTCTGGCTCTAAGCCGGCATCGGTTTTTTCGGCTGACCTTGCCAGGGAAAAAAGCTGGGCAATAAAAAGGGAGCGTAAGCAGCCCCTCGCAGTCTTCAAAGCGGAGGAATCGCCAGACAAAAACGGTATGGCGCCTGACTCCGCTTCCTTTGTTTGCCCGTGGCCGTCTCTCACTAGAAGGATCTTCCCCTACCCCGCCGCGGGCATCCCCTCAGCTCCCGCGTGGCGGCTCAACCGGCAGCATCTGATAACCGCTTGAGAATGCAGAGACACCGTTCCCCTGCCGGGGGAAGAATCCCCAAAATTTTCCCTCCGACCCACGACCGGAATCCGGATATTTCTTGAATCCGGAATAAGAGCAGTGTATGAAGGTGTGGGATATTGAAAAATTTAACGTTCCTTTATGGTTTGAAAGCTCCCCCTTCAGGAAAAAAGGGATTGCCGGCACGGCAAAGCTGCCGAATTTCTTTTCCCTACCGCCGCGCTTCGGGGGAGGAGGAATCCGCGCGGTTCCCATCCACTGTTGCGGAGTCAATCGGCGGGAGGAGCCGACCGGGGATAAAACCATGGACAGCCAGCAATCCAAGACCACGCGCCAAACAGCCACCGCCCCGGAAGCCGCAGAGGGGGCGGGGAGCGCCTCTTTCCGCCGTCCCGGGAGCAAACCGAGCTTTCGCGAACGGCTACGCCCCGGTTCACTAAAAGAAAGCCTACAACGGTTCATCCGCTTTTGGTATCTGCGTCTTTTGCGCATCAAGGCCACGCCGCACACAATTGCCATGGGGCTTGCCGCCGGGGTTTTTGTGGGGCTTTTACCAGTGCTGCCCTTCCAAACCATTATTGCCGTGGCCCTCGCCTTTGTGGTTCGCGGCAGCAAGATCGCAGCAGCCCTCGGCACCTGGATATCCAACCCGCTCAACTGGGTGCCCCTGTACATGCTGTTTTATCATCTGGGGAAAAAGGTCATTCACCTCAATGTGCCGGCCTTTAACCCGCAGCAATTGGAAATGGCCCAAATGCTGGATGTGGGCTGGAAGTTTTTCGCCGTCATGATGGCCGGCGGGCTGATCATTGCCCTTCCCTCGGCCATCCTCTCGTATTTTTTAGCGTATAAAGGCGTGACCTTATACCGTAGGAAAAAAGCCAAGCGGCAAGAGCGCAAACGGTTGCAACAGCCCTGAGGCCATCCCGACAGGGCCTGTTCCTTTTATCAGGGAGAGACAGAGGTTCATTGTGCACGATACGCAAACGCTCCCGCCTCCGCCCCCGGGGAATGCCGTCCTTATTACTTCCCCTGCCGAGGTCATGGGAGACGGCAATGCCCGGAAGGCCTTATGGGGGGCCGCCATTGGCCGCATTATGGCCGGTTTCGATCTTATGGTTCTGGGATTCTTGCTCGCCCCCCTTACACAAGGGCTTGATCTCACCCTGGCGGAAAGCGCTTCCCTGGCTACGGCAACCCTGATCGGCTCCGTGCTCGGCGGCATCGGTTTCGGCATGCTGGCTGACCGGCGCGGCCGAATCAGCCTGCTTCCCTGGACCATTGTTCTTTTTGCTGTCTCTTCCGGTCTCTGTGCTTTGGCCCAAGGATACGGCGATCTCTTCCTCTATCGGACTATCGCCGGGTTCGGCCTTGGCGGTGAATACGGTATCGGCATGGCTCTGGTGGTTGCCTCCCGGCCGGCCGCCAAGCGCTCCACCGCCGCGCTCGATATCGGCCGGCATATCGGCCTGCTGCTCGCCGCCGCGGCGATACCGTTGTTGCTGCCCCGGCTCCGCTGGCGCTGGATGTTTGCCCTGGGCATTCTCCCTGCAATGCTTGCTTATACCCTCCGCGCTCTCTTCCACGAACCCGAAGTCTTCATGCCGAAGGTTGAGAGTACGTCCCCGGGAGCATTCCTGAAAACAGCAGGCAAGCAGATAGCCGCCGCGCGACGCCTTTGGGGTCTAGCTCTTCTCTGCTCAGTGCAATACGCCGGATACTACGGAGCGCTTCTCTGGCTGCCCGGATATCTAACACTGGAACTCGGTTTCGGCCTTGCACAAGCTGCCCTCTGGACTGCCCTCGCTATTGGAGGCATGCTCTGCGGCACCTTTGTCTTCGGGCTCTTCGCCAAAAAAGCGGGCGGCCGCCCCGCTGTGGTTTGTTCCATGGTCGGCGCGGCGGTGACAGTATCTCTTTATGCTCTGCTCTCCGACCCAGTACCCCTACTTGCTGTCGGGGCCGCTATGGGCTTCTTCATCCAGGGCATGCTCAGCGGACAAAAGTTCTTAACCCGTACGTTCTTCCCCGAGGCGGCCCACACAACCGCTCATAATGCTCTGCTCGCCGTAGGCGCTATCACGGGCAGCTTCGGCCCGGCCATTGTGGGGGGCGTTTGCGCCTGGGTTGGGTTTTCCGCAGCCTTTGCAACCCTTGCCGCCCTTCTCCTCGTGGGGGTGATCACCACAGTGTTTCTCCTCCCCATGCCGCAAGCTGCCCCGGAGGACCATCCATAAGGTCCCCGAGAAAAACAACTTGACGCAGCTCCGGATTAGGGCCAAAGCTATTCGGTTCAGGCTGCACCTACGGCTGTTTCCGCCGGAATGCCCATACAGGCGCTTTCCGCCGGATTCCCGGAACTCCGTGCCCTAAGAAAGCCCTCGAACGGGAATACACGGGGCGTTGCATTGCGCCTTACCGGAGTTCGCCACGTAACCGGTTCCAATAAGGAACCGTCATGCAAGGAGTACGGCATGGTTACTTTTCCCGTCCCGGGCGACCAAACGATGATCGCCGATCAGGCGGCAAAAATGCTGCTTGAAATCAAGGCTGTTCACTTTTACCAGGAACAGCCCTTTTTTTTCACCTCCGGCTGGGCCAGCCCGGTGTATATTGACTGCCGCAAAATAATTTCCTCCCCCCGCCTGCGTTCGGCCCTGATCGATTTTGCAGCGGCAACCATCTGCCGCGAAGTAGGCTATGAATCCATCGACTATGTGGCCGGCGGAGAAACCGCCGGCATCCCCTTTGCCGCTTGGATTTCCGACCGTTTGATGCTGCCCATGCAGTACGTGCGCAAAAAGGCCAAGGGCTTTGGCCGCAATGCCCAGATCGAAGGCGAAGTGGCAAGCGGGGCCCGTACCCTGTTGGTTGAAGACTTGGCCACAGATGGCCGCAGCAAGGTCAATTTCTGCCAGGCCCTGCGCCAGGCCGGAGCCATTGTGGACCACTGCTTTGTGCTCTTTTATTATAACATCTTCCCGCAAAGCCAGGCTCTGTTGGATGAACTCCAGGTCACGCTCCACTACCTGACCACCTGGTGGGATGTCTTGAGAGTAGCCAAGGAAAGCGGCCACTTTGAAACCAAGGTTCTGGACGAGGTGGAAAACTTTCTGCACCATCCGGCCCAATGGTCCGCCGCACACGGGGGCATTTCCGAATTCGGCGCTCCTGCCCAAAAGGCCTAAGGAGGATCTGAACCCATCGGCCTGATCGCTTCTTGGGGCGGGAGCGTGGAGCATCCTGCCCCACGCCCGCCTCGGGCGAGGGGCGGGATTGACCATAAGAACCCAAGCGGACATGATCGGCCCCATGGATACTCGGAAAAACCAACCTGATGCGGCAGCCCCGACATCTCGCGGTTGCTCTCGCCAGGCCCTTGGCGTAGCCGGAGAGAACGCCGCGCTTGTTTTTTTGCAAGGCAAAGGGTTTCGCCTCTTGGAGCGCAATTGGCGTCCCCAAGGCCTGGCCGCCCGGTTGGAACTCGATCTGGTGGGCGAGCTGAAGAACCTTTTGCTCTTCGTTGAGGTCAAATCCCGCACTTGCGTTGCCGGAGCCGTTGACGCCCCTACCGGGCAAGGATATTTTCCGGATAAACGGGAGCCGCGATCCGCCTTCACCCCGGCCAAACGCATGCACTTGGTCCAGGCGGCCCGACATTTTTTGACGGAACGCCGCCTCTGGAGCAAAAGCTGCCGTTTTGACCTGATCTGCGTCAACTTTTATCCGGACGGTTCCCATTACCTGGAGCATCATGAGCATGTCATCGAGCTTGACACGCCTGTGGGTGGTTGCAACGCCGCTTGGCAACCCTGGTGATCTCTCCCCCCGGGCCAGAGAAATTCTGACAAGCGTTGACTTCATCCTGGCCGAAGATACCAGGCGATCGGGTCTCTTGCTCGCGACTTGCTCAATCAAGGCCAAAAAGCTTATCAGCTTTCACGACCACAACGAGGAAAAGCGCCTGCGCGCCGTGCTTGCGGAACTCCGGGCAGGCAAGGTAGCCGCACTCATTTCGGATGCCGGAACGCCCCTCATCTCCGATCCGGGGTTCACTCTGGTGCGCGCCTGCCGGGAAGAGGGGCTCAAGGTATCGCCGGTCCCGGGGCCTTCAGCGCCCGTGGCGGCGCTCTCGGCCTCGGGCATTGCGCCCTTACCCTATGCCTTTCTCGGCTTTCCGCCCCGCAAGCAGCATGAACTGGAATCTTTTTTCTTTCCCTTTGCGAACCTCGCGCTGACGCTGATCTTTTTTGAACGCAAGGATAGGCTGGCGGATTCCCTGGCTGCGGCCCGGCTGATTTTGGGACCTCGTAACGCCTGCATTGCCCGAGAATTGACCAAAACCTACGAGGAATTTATCTTTTTCACCCTGGGCGAGGAACTTCCGGAGTTTCTCGGAGAAATTACCGTCATCGTCGGTCCTCCGCAGGATGTGCGGACGCCGCTTCCTGAAGTGCTCGCGTTGGCCCGCACGCTACGGGAAGGTGACGAAAAACCCCGGGAAACAGCCCGGCGTCTGCAAGCCAAGGTCCGCGGCTGGACGAGCAAAGAACTGTATGCTCTGTTGACGGAGCCCGCATCGTGAACGCCACGCTCTCCCCGAGCCTTCTGCTGCGTTGCTTTTTGCGCAGCTATTTCGTCTACGCGGCCTACAACTCGCGGGGGATGCAAAACATTGGCTTTACCTATGCCATCGATCCCGGTTTGCGGGCCATCCACAGATCCCCCGGGGATCTTCTGGCTGCGCGGGTCCGTTACATCAGGCATTACAACTGCCACCCCTTTTGGACTCCTCTTCTCCTCGGCGTGTTTCTGCATACGGAAGCGGCTATTGCCGCCGGACGTCTCCACCCCGCGGCCTTTACCGGCATAAAGGACGTGACGATCAACACCCTATCCGCCCTCGGCGATTCTATGTTCGGCGGCACGCTTATAGTGACCTGGGCGCTCTCCTCAGCCCTGCTTATAAGCCGGGGCCATCCCATGGTCGCCCTTAGCGTGAGCGTCTCTCTATTTATCATGCTTCAGCTTTTCAAGCTGGCGGGGTTTCTGGCCGGTCTTTCTCGGGGCCTCAGCATTCTTTTCTGGCTACGCAAAATAAATCTTATCAACTGGGCCGATATGCTGAAGCTCATCAATGCTCTTCTGCTTGTACTTTTTCTCTCACAGGCCTTGCGTCCGGAACTGCGGCCCGGCTTGTGGGTTCTCGCCATGGGGGCTATTATCCTTGCGGCATGGCTGACAAGTCGTGTACATTTCCCCCGGATTGTTATAGCACTAAGCACGTTCGCCGTGGCCCTAACCTTATATGCCTTCTCCACCTAGCGACGCCGCAGGCCAACCACAGCAAGCACTCCTATGCTCGATACCAGCAATAACCGTTTCATTCTGTACGAACCCGAACCGGGCGTCTGTGAAGCCCAGGTGGCCATCGCGGACAGCCTGGGGCTGCATGCGCGCCCGGCGGCCCTGCTGGCCAGGGCCGCCCAGCAGTTTGAGGCGGAACTTTTTATCAGTGCGGCCGGACAGCGGGCTGACGCTAAAAGCATCCTGGATATTCTCTCGCTATCGGCAGGCCGCGGTACGGTGCTGTCTCTCCGCGCCGAAGGCAAAGACTGCGCTGCCGCGGTTCGGACCTTAGCCGAGCTGATTCTGACGCGCTTTCGCGAGGATGAGGATGAAGCCGCCTCTACCGCGGAGGAAGCGCTGTGAAACGCAATATTTTCCACGGTATTTCCGTATCCGCCGGCATCGCCATCGGACGGGCGTTTTTTCTTGCCCGTAAATTCCCACAAGTTCAGGCCGCCCGGGAAATCTCCCCAACACAGACAGGGACCGAACTCGCCCGCCTGGACGCCGCCTTTGAGAGCACCCGGCGCGAGATAGAAGACGCTGGAAGGCGCATTCCCCCGAGCCTCAAGGATCAGACCGGCATCCTGGCTGCCCATTTGATGATCTGCCGTGATCCCAAACTCATTCAGGCAGCCCGCCAGGCCGTCAAATCCGATTTTCTCAGCGCCGAATGGGCCTTAGAAAAAGCCGTAGCCGCCATTGCCGAATCCTTCAGCTTGATTGAAGATTCCTATATTCGCGAACGGCTCCAGGATGTTCGCGCGGTGGCCGAACGCATCATGGGGCACTTACGGGGGCGTCTTGCCTCCGCTCTCCCCCCTGATGAACCCTTTATCCTGCTGGCCCACGACATCACTCCGGCGGATACCCTGGAACTTTCCCTAAAGCAGATTATTGCCTTTGCCACGGAAGAGGGTAGCCGCACCGCCCATACCGGGATCATGGCCCGCAGTCTGCAAATTCCCGCTGTTGTCGGGGTCGGCGCCCTGGAAGAAGCCGTGAACGACGGAGATATGCTGGTTTTGGACGCCCTTGAGGGGCTGATCCTGGTTAATCCCGATCAGGCCGTCCTTAGCCGCTACCAGACCCAGCAAAACAAATTTTCCGCCTTCCAAGCTACCTTACGCCGCAACGCAAAGCTCCCCGCCGAGCCCCCCGGCGGCTTCCGGGTTGCCGTGCGCGGCAACATTGAAACCCCCGATGAGGTCATGGCGGTCCTCAAGGCCGGCGGCGAAGGCATCGGGCTCTACCGCACGGAATACGGCTTTATTTGCAGGGTCGAGCCTCCAAGCGAAGAGGATCTCTTTGAGGAATACCGCCGTCTTTTATCCGCCGCAGCCCCCCACAAAGTGGTTTTCCGCACCCTGGATGTAGGGGCAGATAAAATGCTCTGGGATCAAAAAATGCTGGAGGAAGCCAATCCCGCCCTGGGTCTGCGCGGCATCCGCTACTGTTTGCGCAACCAAGATGTTTTCCGCCGCCAGCTCCGAGCCATCCTGCGCGCCAGCATGTACGGCAACGCGGCCTTGATGTTCCCCATGATCTCCGGGCCCCGCGAACTCCGCCAGGCCAAGGCCGTGCTCAACGAAGTTAAACAGGAGTTGGATACCTCCAAGGTACCCTTTGATCGGCACATGCCCGTAGGGCTTATGATTGAGCTGCCTGCGGCCGCCATGACCGCGGATATTCTGGCCCGCGAAGTAGATTTCTTCAGTATCGGCACCAACGACCTGATCCAGTATTCCATTGCCGTGGATAGAACCAACAAACATGTTTCCAGCCTGCACCAACCGTTGCACCCCGGCATCGTGCGCACTATCAAGCTGGTTGTCGATATGGCCCACATGGCCGGAGTTCCGGTCAGCATCTGCGGCGAAATGGCTTCAGATCCGTATTGTCTGCTGATCCTCCTGGGCATGGGCATTGACGAAATCTCCATGGCTCCCCAGGCCATCCCCGGCATCAAACATATTATCCGCCATCTTGATTTGGACGAGTGCACCCGGCTTGCCAGGGAGGCCCACGATGCGGGCAGCATCCAGGCCGTCAACCGGCTGGTCAAGCTGACCCTGGCTCAGGCCTTTCCTGACGAGCTGCCCTTCTATATTTCCCTTTTGGATACCGGTGATTTCGCATGAGCAAAAAACCTTCTCCGGCACTTATCGCATCCAATAAGAAAGCCCGGCACTATTACGAACTTCTGGAATTCTTCGAGGCGGGGCTGGTTCTCAGCGGCTCGGAAGTAAAAAGCATCCGCGCGGGGCATGTCAGCTTTCACGATGCCTATGTGAGCTTCCGCGAGGGTCAGGCGTATCTCTCGGGCCTGCGCATCGCGCCCTATGCCAATGCAGGCTATGCCCATCATGACCCCGACAGAGATAAAAAACTTCTGTTGCATGCCGGGGAAATCACGCTGTTGACCGCCAGGGTTGAGCAAAAAGGCCTGACCATTGTGCCCGTAAATCTGCATTTCAAGGCAGGACGCATTAAGGCGGAACTGGCAGTGGCGCGCGGGAAAAAAATCCATGACCAGCGTAATGATCTCAAACAGCAAGCCGAAAAACGGGATCTGCAACGGGAGCTTGTGCGGTACTGACGGTAACGCCGCGGGCTCGACGCCCGACGCCTCCTCCCCGGCGGATTGCCGGAGGATACGCCCTAACGGAGTTATTGGTTCGCTATGAATGTTCTGCTTGTCAACCTGACCCGCTTCGGGGATCTCGTGCAGACCCAGGCAGTGTTTTCCGGCCTGGCCCGGCAGGGACAGAGCACGGGGCTCTTATGCCTGGAAAATTTTCGGGATGCCGCGCTGCTGCTCAGGGATATCAACCAGCGGTACGCCCTGCCCGGGGCGCGCTTGCTCCGCGGCCTTGAAACGGCCTGGCCCGGCGCCGTGGCCGATTTGGAACGCTGGGCAGCCCACTGCCTGCAGGATTTCCAACCGGATGTCGTCTGTAACCTCACCCCCACCTTGAGCGCCCGCCTGCTCTGCCGCTATCTGGTCCAGGAAGCCGCGAAGCTCACCGGCAAGTTGCCGCAATATACCGGGTTCTCTCTTGATGAAGCCGGTTTTGGCCGCGATTCCAGCCCTTGGGCTTCGTTCCTCATGGGGGCGACCAAGGCTCGCGGCGTAAGCCCCTTCAATATTGTTGATATCTTTCGCAAAATATCCGCAACAGACAGCATGCCCCCCCAAGCGCTGCTGGCGCGCCCCAGCGACGAGGCTCTGGCCGCCGCCGAAGAGCGGCTGCGCGCCCAGATGCCCCCGGAAGCGGCCGGGGCCACAGGATTTATAGCCCTGCAACCAGGAGCCAGCGAAGAACGCAGGCGCTGGCCCACGGCTTCGTTTGCAGCCCTGGCCACAACGGTTTGGCGTGAGGCAGGGCTCGTGCCTCTGCTTTTGGGCAGCCAAGAAGAACGGGAACTCAGCGAAGCTGTTGCCGCCGGCATTGCCGGTCCTTCCATCAATCTGGCCGGGGAAACCAGCCTGCCGGAGCTGGCCGCGATACTCTCTCTCTGCCGCCTTCTGGTCAGCAACGATACCGGCACCATGCACCTGGCGGCAGGCCTTGATATCCCCGTGCTGGCTGTTTTTTTAGCTACGGCCCAACCCTGGGATACCGGGCCTTACCGCAGCGGCTGTTGCTCGCTGGAACCGGATCTGCCCTGTCATCCCTGCCCCTTTGGCCAAGAGTGCCCGCATGAATTTGCCTGCCGCTTCAGCGTTTCTCCGGAACTAGCCGCCGAGCTGGTTCTCGGCTATGCCCGCACAAATAGTTGGAACGCCGGGAATGCCTCTCTCGTGGGTCGGGGGGCCCGTATCTGGCAAAGCGCGCATGACGAGCACGGCCTGATGGATCTTATCTCCCTCTCCGGGCATGAAAAAGCTGACCGGACCCTTTGGTTACGGGAACAACGGCATTTTTACCGTCAATTCCTGGATAGAGACCCGGGAACAGCATTTTCACCGGATCTGCCGGTTTCCTCCCTTCCTTTTAGTGTTGACTTCACCGACCAGCTTGGTCGGGAGCTGACTACGGCCATCACCCTGCTGGATGCTTTGGAACAGCAAGGAAGTCTCCTTCTGGCAAAGCCCCTGGCTCCGATCAAGGAACGCTTTTTCTCCAGTCTGGCGCGCATGGACTCCCTGCTCCGGGAATCCCGCAGTCTTGCGGCGCTGAGCCTGCTCTGGCTGGGCGACATGCATGAAAAAGACGACCTCGGTGCGGTGGTCCATCTTGCAAGTCAATACAAAACCCTGCTCATGAGCATGCGCTCTCGGCTTCAGCGCGAGCGCCCGTAACGCTTTTTCCCTCTTCTTTCGGCTGCCGGAGCAAGGCTCCGGCAGCCTGCCTTATGCGGATTTTTTCGAGATTCCCCTGTTCCTCTCCTATTGGCCCGTTGTTTGCATATGATAAGCAGCAACTGTAAAATTTTCCCCTTTGATGGGGTAGGAGGAGCATCATGATAGTTATTGACGGACGTCAAAGCACGCTCGAAATAGGCAATTTTGCCAACCTTGAGGAAGTTCTGATCAAAGTAATGGAAGACGAGGTCAAGGAAGACCATATTGTTACCGACGTGCTGGTCAATAATGAACTTTTCAGCGAAATATACCCTCACCAGGCCGAAGATATTGACAGCAGCGAATTGCAGCGGGTTGAACTCAAGACGGTATCCATGGATGACATGGCAACCGATGTGACCGCCGAACTGCACAAGGTCATCACCTTGATGCAAACCAGTTCCAAATCTGTGGCCGTGCTTTTCCGGCAAGGCGATACTGCCGAAGCCCTCGAACTCCTCCAGGATCTGTTGGATGTGACCCGGCATTTCCTGGGAACCGTTCATGCGCTGAGCGGCCGCTTTTGTGCTGACTCCGCGGCTTTTAGCAAGGTTAGTTCCGAAATGGATGCCTTGCTGACGGAAATGGGTGACGTGATGGATGTTCAAGACTGGATTTTGCTTTCTGACCTTCTGGAATTTGAATTCCAGCCCGCCATTGAAAACTGGCAGGGCATTCTTTCGGGCCTCACCGATACCATTGCCGCGGCAAAGGAGTAACCCATGCACGAGAGTTTGCGCCTGCTTGACGAAGCGCTGGCCATCAGCAAAAAAGAGGCCGCCGCCCTGGAAGCCGCCGATGATGCGCTTCTTGAGCGCCTTTGCGGACAGCGCGCGGCCTTGCTGCAGGAAGCCTGGGAAAAACGTGAGGGATGCGATCCCCTGCACATGTCTGAAGCACTTATGGCGCTCCAGGAAATTCAACGGACCTTACGGGTTCGCACACAAAGTTTAGCGGACGAAATCAGCGCTGAACTGAAAGCCAGCCGCAAGGAAAGCACCCGTATCAAGGGCTATCACAAGACGGTTTCCAGCAGCGACCGAGCCTTTTATGTAAGCCGTCTGGGGTAACCAGCCCCAAAAACTCCTCCATAAATACGCCTGGCGTATACCGCCGACAGAGAAAAATGCCTGGTATGGTTCCGCCATAGCAGGCATTTTCGTTATATCCCCACTACGCTATGGTAAGCCGCTTGCCGCAGGCAGCGCCAAGCAGAATTCGTGATCAAAAGTAAGCTGACCGGTTGACCATGATTTTCCAACGGTGTATCAGGGAGTCTTCACTGGCGGCGTCTGTGAAAAAAACAACTCAAGGGTGGTGCGTCAATGCTGTTTGCGCGCAACTGATCAAAAGCAATCGGAACCCACGGTGTGCGGTTCTTATTGTGTGCATGGACGCGGAAAGAGTACGTGGCCTTTTGCCGCCCTTTTCCTGACGGTAGACCCAAAGGGGGGGGTTAGGCGTTCCTTCTCTTTCCCGCGTTCAGGCTGGAGCCATCAGAGTATGGTGTATCCGCTGCAACTTTTTGGGAAGGAGATGGAAAGCATGAAAAAAAATCTTTTGGCGACAACGCCGGGCATCATCGTTGTGGGGGCTGCTATCGGCCTCATTGCTGTATGGCTGCAAAAGCTCGGCAACCCGGCGAACATGGGGATTTGCGTAGCCTGTTTTGAACGGGATATGGCCGGTGGGCTGGGCCTGCACCGCGCGGCTATTGTTCAGTATCTTCGTCCGGAAATCATGGGGCTGGTTCTCGGTTCGCTCTTCGCCGCCCTGGTCACGCGAGAATTTAAACCACGGGGCGGTTCTGCGCCTCTTGTCCGTTTTGTCCTCGGCATGATTGCCGCGATGGGGGCTCTGGTGTTTCTGGGCTGTCCGTGGCGTGCAATCCTGCGCCTGGCCGGCGGAGATGGAAACGCCATACTCGGCATCGCGGGTTTGGCAACGGGCATCTGGGTTGGAACGCTCTTTTTCAAAAAAGGTTATTCCCTCGGCCGCAGCAACAGCCAGAGCGTTGTCTCCGGCGCTCTGTTTCCTGCCATCATTATTTGCCTGCTCCTGCTATACCTTCTCTTCCCCCAAATCCCGGGAGAACCGAAAAGCGGCCCTCTGTTTTATTCCCTAACAGGCCCCGGCTCGCAACACGCGCCGTTCATCGCCTCCTTGGGGTTAGCCTTTATCATCGGCATCATCGCCCAACGTAGCCGGTTCTGCACAATGGGAGCGTTTCGCGATCTCTTCCTGTTCCGCTATGCGCACTTATTCCTCGGTCTGGCGGCAATGTTTGCCGCTGCATCTATCGCCAATATCGCCCTGGGCGACTTCAAAATTGGCTTTGAAGGCCAGCCCGTGGCACACAGCAACTTTCTTTGGAATTACCTCGGTATGGTTACCGCCGGGCTTGCCTTTGCTTTGGCCGGCGGCTGCCCTGGCCGCCAACTGTTCATGGCTGGAGAAGGCGACAGCGACGCGGGCATCTTTGCCCTTGGCCTGCTCGTCGGCGCGGCCATGGCCCATAACCTGGGCACAGCCAGCTCAGGGGCGGGTATCGGCGCCTACGGCATCCAGGCTACAGTCATTGGTTTCCTTGTCTGCCTGCTCATCGGCTTTGTTCATTCAAAAAAAGCGTAAGGGAGTATAGCCATGCACACCATTGATACCCGGGGACTTTCCTGCCCCCAACCGCTGGTTCTCCTGCACCAGGCCATTGCAGAAAATACCTCCGACCCCATGGATGTGCTGGTGGATAACCAGGCCAGCCTGGAAAACGTTACCCGTGCCGCAGAGAAAAAAGGCTGGAACGTTGCCGTTAGGGATGAAGGCGAAGGCGTTTTCCGACTGGAACTGCGCCGGTGAAAGCTTTCTTTTCCCGATTGGCCGGATTGACCCGGGGAAAGCCTCGCCCCAAGGTTGCCCCCGGGGCTTCCGCCGCACCTGCCGGGCAGGGTTTCCTGGTCTTTCAACAGACGGGCGAAGTCATTCGGGCAGAACTCGTGCTCCGGGAAGCGGAGTTCAGGGTCAAAGTCATGGGGCCTCCCCCGGCGCTGCGCACGGGGTGCGACATGGTCGTTGTTTTTGACTTGATGCAGGAGCCGCGTATCCACAGAACGCTGGAAGCGCACGGGCTCGAGCCGCTCAGGATCGTCCCCGTGCGCGACGCCCTCCTTGACCCTGTGTCGCTGTTTCAAGTCCGCGACTACGGCGCATGGTTTATGGTGCGGGCCGCCAACATGAAAATTACCGTGGAACGCGCATCCGGAAAAATCGTCAATATTTCCGGGGGCGGATGCCCCGATGTGCCCTATCTTGCGGCGCTTTTGACCGGGCAAGGCATCGGGGAGGCAGAGGAGCCGCGCCTCAAGGGGCAGACGCTGTGTTCCTATTCGCTGCAACGAGCCTTTGAGGAAGCGAGGCGGCTATGGCGTGGATAATTTGCGGCACCGTGCCGGATGCGTCATTTCCTCTTATCGAAGGATATTGGCGGTTAGACAAGGGGCAACTGCATGCACACGGCGGAAGCATTCCTCCGCTTGCAGTGCAACGAGGAACGCCGGCTTTGCTGGCAACCGCTCTGTTAGCCTGTGAAACACTCGGCGCGGAGCCCCCCACCGCCCTGCTCGTCGGCGATACCGGCAGAGGAGAAGGAAGCCGCGCGCTCTATACGCATCTTGCGGCCTCCCTCGGAGCTTCTTCCCCGGGAGGCCTGACCTTTCACTACCTGTTCCCTGATTTAGACGGCCATAACCGCGTGCTCGCGTCTCTGGAAGAGATGCTCCCGCGCCCCTTGCTTGTTGCGGATGCCGGGTTCATGTACGCCGCTAAAATGAGCGGCTATGCCGCAACCTATGATCTTTTTACGCCTGATGCCGGAGAACTGGCCTTCCTCGCCGATGAAAAAGCGCCCCATCCCTTTTATACCAGAGGCTTTTTACTCGCTATCGAGGAGGATATTCCCGACCTCGTGCAGCGGGCATACCGGCACGGAAATGCCGCTCGCTTCCTGCTTATCAAGGGGAAATGCGATTGCCTGGCCTATGACGGCCGTATCATAGGCACAGTATCCGCGCCGCAGGTACCGGCAATGGAGCCCATTGGGGGCACAGGAGATCTTGTCACCGGCCTGGTTACCGGCCTGCTCGCCTCCGGTATGGCGATGGAGCGCGCCTGTCTGACCGCGGCACGGGCTGCTCGACGCATCGGACTGCTGGCGAACCCGACGCCTGCCACCCAAGTGGCGGAACTGTTGCCCTTTCTCCCCCAAGCTTTGCGCCAGGGCGTGTCAGAGGCCTTTGACTGCGTCGTATCCTGAAAAAACGCTCTCTACCGTCTTCCCGCAGGGAGAGAGGGTACATTCGGGACGAGCCGTTGGACGAAGGCAAGGCGCATGCTGCCCGAAGGCCGAGCCACAGGAAGCGCCACATCAAACCGCCGTGCCTCGCTACGCCGTTGCGCTCGCGCGGGAGCAGCGCCCATCCGACCCTCTGGATTTTTTCCCTCATCAGCCGAGAAAAAACCTCTCGTTGTGGGACAAAAGCCTAACCTTTCCTCTTCCCTCGGCCGAAAAGAAGGCATGGTATCAATCCGTTGTACAAGGAGCAGGGATATGGAAGGAATCACATTTTCCGTTTCCGCAGGGGGAGCTGCCAGCGCCGCCGCCGGAGCAATCAAGGATACCACCGGAGCGCAGCTCATCACAAAGACGCTGGATCTGCTGGACACGGGCATGTCGCTGAGCGGCCCCGTGGCCAACGCCGAGCACCAATTCCGCAAGGATGTGCTCGCCGCTGCCGGTATAGGCGGCACGCTGGATATCTCGGTATAACCCTTGCCCGGACTTTCCGCCCCGGAATACCTGACGGCCCGTTCTCCAAGAGAACGGGCCGTCGGCGTAGGAAAAGTGGCTTAGAGTGCGGGGTATGTTCTGCCCCCCCCGAGAAGCGGCGGACCGCCCCCGGGGATGAGAAGCACCGGCCCGAGTTACATAAAGAAGACAAAGGTAGTCAAAAGCAAGGTGGGCACCAATATGCCCACGGACCAAAGCATATACCCGAAGAAACTGGGCATGGCCACACCCTGGTTTTCGGCAATGGAGCGGACCATGAAGTTAGGCGCGTTGCCGATATAGGTATTGGCCCCCATAAAGACCGCCCCCGCAGAGATTGCCGTCAAAGTCGAGGCAAAGGTTGTGGTCAAGGTAGCGGCATCCCCGCCGGCCGTGTTGAAGAAAACAAGATATGTCGGCGCGTTATCCAGGAAGCTGGAAAGAAGGCCGGTAATCCAGAAATAGGCGGCGTCGATGGGCTGGCCGTCAGCTCCGGTAACTGTGCTGATAACACCGGCTAGGGCGCCGTCTTTGCCGGCGCGCAAGATGGCAATGGCAGGGAGCATGCTGATAAAGATGCCGAAGAACAGCTTGGCGACTTCAAGAATCGGCTCCCAGTTGAAATCGTTGGCCTCTCGGGCTTCCTTGGGCGTAAAGCGCAGAGAAAGATACGCGATGACTAAAAGCAAAACATCCCGGAAGAGCTTAGGCAGCCCCACATGGACATGGTAGACGGCAAAGCCGACCTCGCTCTGCCACATGCCGCTGATCAGCACAGCCGCCACAATACCCGCCAGGAAAAGGAAGTTAATCGTGCCTTCGAGACGCAGCTTTTCGTTGCTTGCGGCGGAACCGGGAGGCACGGGCCGCCCTTCCTTGGCGTAAAGGTAGCTATCAAGAAAGAAATAAATACCCAGCAAAATTACGGACACAAAGAACATAGGCAGGAACAGGTGGGTCAGCGTCCAGAAGAAATCAACCCCCTTGAGAAAGCCCAAGAACAAAGGCGGATCGCCCAGAGGCGTCAACGAACCGCCTACGTTGGCCACCAAGAAGATAAAGAAAACCACGGTGTGTACCCGATACTTGCGGTGCGCGTTGGCCCGGAGAATGGGCCGAATAAGCAGCATGGCCGCGCCCGTGGTGCCCATCCAACTGGCAATGGCCGTGCCGATGAGCAAAATGACCAGATTGACCTTTGGCGTTCCAACAAGTCTGCCCTTGAGGCAAATGCCGCCGGCCACGGTGAACAGGGCAAAAAGCAGGATAATGAACGGCAAATATTCCTCAATAATGGCATGCAAAAACTGGTAAAGCGTAACGCTGCCGCCAAAGGCAATGAAACAGGGGATCAAAAAGGCCAAGCCCCAGCCCAAGGCGATTTTGCCGAAATGATGGTGCCAAATATGGGGTACAGTCAGCGGTAGAATGGCAATGGAAAGGAGCAGACAGGCAAAGGGGATCACCCAGGGAAGGGAAAGATCTTTGCCCGGGAGGGCGAAGCCTTCAGCGGCGGCCAGGGCGGCAGAAGGATCAAACAACAAAAAGCCTGATAGAGCCAGGAGGAATACTCCAAGGGTTACAATCCGAATACTGCGCCAACCTGCCATTCCTGAGCCTCCTTGGGCAAAACTGTGTACTTCCCCCGGAACATCCTGCCGGGGGAGATTGCGTGATGATTCGAATGCCTGTATACTTTTTTCTTGGATAAATCAAGACGGAGCGTACCCCGGCGGCGTGTCGACGGAATCGCACATCGCCTTATATACACTGTACCACGGAAGAAGCGCATGACCCGACCCCGAACAGCCGAACGCGAAGCCAAAATCCGTAAGGTATTGGCCTATCGCCAAAACGATCTTGCCCTAGTGCTGGCGAATATCCACGATCCCCATAACGTTTCGGCCATCTACCGCAGTTGTGATGCCTTTGGCGTGCCCTTGGTGCATCTCTATTATACCCGAACCGCCTTTCCCCATCTGGGAGAAAAAAGTTCCGCTTCGGCCCGTAAGTGGGTTGCCTCAAAACGCCACGCGGATGCCGCAAGCCTGAAGGCCGACTTGGAAGCGGCAGGCATGCAGATCTATGCAACAAGCTGTTCCCCAAAGGCCAAACCTCTGGGAGCAATAGATTTTACCCTCCCTACCGCCGTCATTATGGGCAACGAGCACAGCGGGGTTGACCCGGAGCTTCTTCCCTTGGCCCATGGCGAGGTATATATTCCCATGTACGGCATGATTCAAAGTTTCAATGTTTCCGTTGCCGCCGCCTTGATTCTCGGAGAAGCTTCCCGGCAGCGGGCCGAGGCCGGTCTGTACGATGCGCCGCGGTACGCCCCGGAGGAACTTGAGGCCCTAATCAACGAGTGGCTGGCCCGATGAAACTTTTCTCCTGTCCCAAAAACCCCGATTCATCCCTTGATAAATCCCTTTCCCCGGCCGCTACCGTCGAGCGGGTTCTGGCCCGTATGGAAGAACTCGGCGGCAAAGGCATCAGGCTGCTTGGGGCGTTGCGCCGGGTGGATACGGGGCGACTCGGCATCCCTGTGTTCATGAGCCTTTACGGGCCGGAAGCCCTGGCTCTGGTTCCCACTCGCAAGCAGATGGGCAAAGGAAGCACCCCGGACCAGGCCCGGGCTTCCGCCCTGATGGAACTGATGGAGCGCTTCGCCTTTTTCTCCTATTGGCAGCAAGAGCCCGCGGCCTACTGCACCTGGTCTGAAGCCCGGCAACGTTTCGGCTCTTCCCTGCTCCCTCTTACGGAGATTATCGCCTCGGTACACGACCCTCTCCCCCCTGATGCCGCCCGGCAGGCCCTGGATCTTTGGCGGTGGGAGTTCAGACCGGCTTGGCGTATCGCTGACGCAGAACAGCCCGAAAAAATTTACGCGCCCCTTTCCTGGTTTCGCCTCCTCAATGAATTCAACGGCGCATCGGCTGGAAACACCCCTGAAGAATCCTTGCTCCAAGGGACCATGGAGCTGATAGAACGCCATGTCTGTTGCCGCCTGGATCGTGAGCGCCCCCGGGTTCCGGCCATCGATGCCAACCCGCCCCGGTTGCGCCTCCTGGACCCTGTGCTGGCCGACATGGTTTCACGCTTTGCGGAACACGGTATTCGCCTACTGCTGTATGATATTTCCCTCGGCCTCCCTGTGCCCACAGTGGCCGCCCTGGCCTGGGACCCGGCCAGCTTTCCCGAGCGCTCGGAAATCGTCTTTACCGCCGGCAGCGCAACCTCCCCGGAAAAGGCCGCTCTGCGCGCTGTAACCGAAGTAGCCCAACTCGGCGGCGATTTCATCACCGCATCCTGCTATGAAGCATCCGGCCTACCCAAATTCGCTTCCTTGGAAGAAATCCGCTGGCTGACCGAAAGCGGCGGTTCCGGCCTGAATCGGGGCCTTGAAACACTCCCCCGTCTGGAGCATGCCGATATTCGCGAGGAACTCTTCCGGGTCAGCCGCGGGTTGAACGAGAGGGGAGTTTACCTCTACGCGGCAGATACAACCACCCCCCTGACAGGCATTCCCAGCCATTATTGTTTCGCTCCCGGGTTGGAATTCCGCGAACGGGAAGCCAACGCCTCCCTGGGGCTCTTTATTGGCCGCCAGATCGCGGAACAAGAAGAAGACGGCCAGGCGGCCCTTGAAAAAATCCGCCGCCTGGATGAACTGTACGGCGGCGGACAGCACTGGGCGCCGTTCTTTCAGGGGCTGGCCCTGCTGCGCATGGGAGAAACCGCGGCGGCGGAAGAGCGTTTCCACCGGGCAATCCCGTTGCAGCCGGATGCCCCTGCCAGGGCCTTGGCCGTTTTTTACCTGGCCTATGCCGCCTCGCTGCGCGAGGACTGGCAGCGGACGGCAGAAACACTTGATGAAGCGATTCGCCTTGATCCCGGAGTCAAGGAATACCGCAATCTACGCGGCGCGGCGTATTTCAGAATGGAACGCTTTGCCCCGGCCGCGGAGGATTTTTCCTATATCATCAAATACCTGGACAAAGGTTCGGCCGTAGATCTTGCCAACCTCGGCTTCTGCCACGCCCGCCTCGGCAATGAGGGACAGGCCCGCGAGTACCTGGAAGCCCTGCTGGAAATAGATCCGGACCACCAGAAAGCCCGGGAATGGCTTGCGCGCCACGCCCTCGGGCAGCACTGAAAGGAAAAAGCATGGCGCTGCACCCCTATCTTAAGGCTCTGGAAGCCGAAAGCATCCATATTTTCCGAGAACTGGCGGCGGGCTTTGCCAAGCCGGTCATGCTCTATTCCATCGGCAAGGATTCTTCGGTACTGCTGCACCTGGCCCGCAAAGCCTTTTACCCGGCCAAACTCCCTTTTCCGGTTCTGCATGTGGACACGACCTGGAAATTCAAGGATATGATTGCCTTCCGGGATCGCAAAGCCCGGGAATTGGGGCTCAATCTCCTCGTCTATACCAATCCCGCCGGCGCAGAGCGGCAGATCACGCCCTTCACCTACGGTTCTGCCCGCTATACGGATATTATGAAAACCGAGGCCTTGCGTCAGGCGCTGGATATGTACGGCTTTGATGCGGCTATAGGCGGCGCGCGCCGGGATGAGGAAAAATCCCGGGCCAAGGAGAGAATTTTTTCCGTGCGCAGCCCCGGCTATCGCTGGGATGCCCGAAAACAACGTCCTGAAATGTGGCGGCTTTTCAACACCCGGTTGGGGCACGGTGAAACCATGCGTGTTTTTCCCCTCTCCAACTGGACCGAAATGGATGTTTGGGAATACATCCTGGCTGAAAACCTAGAGGTGGTGCCGCTGTATTTCGCCAAGGAGCGGCCTGTAGTCGAACGTCAGGGCAACTTGATCGTAATCGATGATCCGGAAAAAATGGTCTTTGAGCCCGGCGAAACCCCTGTCATGCGCCAGGTCCGCTTCCGAACCCTTGGCTGTTGGCCCCTTTCGGGAGCCATTGAGTCCACGGCGCAAAGCATCGCGGATATTGTGGAAGAACTGCGGCTTTCCCGTTTTTCCGAGCGTCAGGGAAGGCTGATCGATTCCGACCAGGCGGGGTCCATGGAAAAGAAAAAACAAGAAGGCTACTTCTGATGGGCCGGGAAAAAACTCTGTTGCGCTTGCTTTCCTGTGGCAGCGTTGATGACGGGAAAAGTACGCTGATCGGCCGTATTCTTTATGATTGCGGCACGCTCTATGAAGACCAGTTGACTCTGTTGGCCAAAGAAACCACCAGCGAGGGACTGCCGGATTTCTCCTGCCTGCTGGATGGTCTTTTAGCCGAACGTGAGCAGGCCATCACCATTGACGCCGCCTACCGCTCCTTCAGCACCGCAACCCGCCGCTATCTCGTGGCCGACGCGCCGGGCCATGAGCAATATACCAGGAATATGGTCACGGCCGCCTCCCACGCCGACGCGGCTTTGATTTTGATCGACGCCCTGCGGGTTACGGGGGAACTGCTCCCCCAGACCAAGCGTCATAGTTGCATCTGTTCCATGCTGGGGATCACTGATATTGTTTTTGCCGTAAACAAGATGGATCGCTGCGCCTATTCGGAGCAGGTCTTCCGCTCTATTGAAGATAAATGCCGCGCTCTTGTTGCCCCTTTGGGCTTTCGCAACGTTTTCTGCGTCCCGGTCTCGGCCTTGCGCGGGGATACTGTCTGCTCGCGTAGCGCGCACATGCCCTGGTATACGGGGCCGACCCTTTTTGAA
The DNA here is from genome assembly GCA_949741925.1 of uncultured Desulfovibrionaceae bacterium. Lineage (GTDB taxonomy): Bacteria > Desulfobacterota > Desulfovibrionia > Desulfovibrionales > Desulfovibrionaceae > JAJDHY01. The sequence continues at coordinate 94,170 of CATJOY010000056.1, forward strand.
ATTTTGGAAGGGCTTGAACCGCCGACACGAACCGAGCAACCCTTTCGCATGCCCGTGCAGTGGGTGGCTCGAAGCACGGATTTCAGGGGGCTTTCAGGGACTATCATTGCCGGTTCCGTGGCTGCGGGCTCCCCGGTCCTGGCCCAGCCCTCGGGCGTTTACAGCCGCATCAAGGCAATCACCACCTTTGACGGCAGCCCGACTACTGCCGGGGCAGAAGATGCGGTCTGCCTCACCCTTGAAGATGACCTGGATATAGGACGCGGCGAAATTCTGGTCAGCCCTGAAGCTCCCCTGGAAACGGCCGATCATTTCGCCGCCCGGATCGTCTGGCTGGATGAAACGGAACTGCAAAACGGCCGCACCTATATCTTCCGCCTGGCAACGGCGGAGGCTCAAGCCACGCTGACAGAGATCTCTTCGGCCCTGAATCTGCAAAGCATGGAAGAGATTCCCGCCAAATCTCTGAAAGTCAATGACATTGGCATGGTCAAGCTGAGCCTGGATCGCCCCCTGCCCTTTGCCCCGTTCAAAGAGAGTCCGGATCTCGGAGGCTTTATCCTGGTAGATCGCATCAGCGGCAATACCCTGGGCGCGGGCATGATTGAATTCGCCCTGCGCCGCAGCCACAATATTTTCCGGCACGATTTCACCCTGGATAAGCGGGCCTACGCCGCCCAGAAGAATCAAACCGCCCGGACCCTGTGGTTCACAGGTCTTTCAGCTTCCGGCAAATCCAGCCTGGCAGATTTGGTGGCCAAGAGCCTGTTTGCGGCAGGCAAGCACGTCTATATTTTGGACGGCGACAACCTCCGCCAGGGTTTGAACCGTGACCTGGGCTTTGCCGAGCGAGACCGGGTAGAAAATATCCGCCGCGCCTCCGAAGTTGCCCGCATACTGACCGACGCCGGGCTTATTGTGCTGGGCACCTTCATCTCCCCGTACCGGGCCGACCGGCTGGCCATCCGGGACCGCTTCAATCCCGGAGAATTCTTTGAAATTTTTGTGGACACGCCGCTAGAAGAATGCATCCGGCGCGATCCTAAAGGTCTCTATAAAAAAGCCCTTGCAGGTCATATCCCCAATTTCACGGGTATTTCCGCCCCGTTTGAAGCGCCGGAAAATCCGGATCTGCACCTGAACGGCACAAAACCCCTGGAGGCGCTGCTGCAGGATGTGCTGCGCTTTTGGGAGAGCCTGAAGTAACGGAGAGCTTTGATGCGTCTGATGCTCCATGCTGCATTCCTATTTTTCTGCACACTGGCTGCCTTGCCTGCTTCCTCTCAGGCCGAAACGACAGTGCGCTTAGGGTATTTTCCCAATATCACCCATGCCCACGCGCTGATCGCCCGGAACATGGCCGCCGAGGGCAAAGGGTGGTTTGAAGAGCGCATCCCCGGCCTACGTCTGGAGTGGATCAGTTTCAACGCCGGTCCGTCCGCCATGGAAGCCCTGTTCGCCAAGACAGTAGACTTGAGCTATGTCGGCCCTAATCCGGCCTTGAACGCTCATATCCGTTCGCGGGGCGAGGAGGTGCGGGTAGTGGCCGGAGCCGTGCGCGGCGGCGCGGCCCTGGTGCGGGGCAAGAATTCCTCCCTGGCCACAGCCGGAGATTTCCGGGGCAAACGCATTGCTACGCCCCAGCTCGGCAACACCCAAGATATCGCCTGCCGTCACTGGCTCAGCAAAGCCGGTCTCGCGGTGACCATGACCGGGGGAGAGGTTTCTGTTATCCCCACGCCCAACGCTGCCATGCCGGCCCTACTCGCCCGGGGCGACGTAGAGGCGGCCTGGACAGTGGAACCCTGGGTTTCCCGCCTGGAGCAGGAAAGCGGCGGCACAGTGATCTTTTTTGAGCCGCCGGAGCGCTCCCTTACAACCGTCTTGGTCAGCAGCCGGAAATTTATGGAAAACGCCCCGGATCTGTTGCGGCAAATCATCAATGCCCACCGGGAGCTCAGTCTATGGATTCAAGAACATCCGGAAGAAGCGCGGCAGCGTGTGGCCGCTGAACTCACCCGTCAAACCCGGCGCACGTTTCCACTGGACCTGGTGGTTCATGCCTGGCCGCGCCTGGTCTTTGACGACGCGATCAGCACTGCCGACTTTGCATTCTCGCTGGAGGCAGCCAGAGATGCAGGCTTCATTAAAGGGAGCCCGGATATTTCCGCCCTGGTTGTTCGGCCGTGAGTCCGCCTCGTTTGGCCGTTGAGGGCGTTTTTAAACACTATCCCTCCCAAGATGCCGCCCGGCCGGTAACAGCCTTAAGCGGAATCTCCTTTACGGTACGGCCCGGGGAATACGTCTGCCTGTTGGGGCGGAGCGGCTGCGGCAAATCCACCCTGCTCTCCATCCTGGCAGGTCTGGAAAAGCCGGACAGCGGCGGCGTGTTTATGGACGGCCTGCCCATTGGCGGGCCCGAGCGGCGGCGGATGCTGATGTTTCAGGATTCAGCCCTGTTCCCCTGGCTGGATGTTCTTGGCAACGTCATGTACGGGCTAAAGCTGGTGGCAACCATGACCCCGGCCCAACGTATGGAAACGGCCGAAGCCCACCTCGCTCTGGTTGGCCTTTCCCGGTTTCGGCATTTCCGTATTCACGAACTTTCCGGCGGCATGCGCCAACGGGTGGCCTTAGCCCGGGCTTTGGCCCCGGCTCCCGAGGTGCTGCTGATGGATGAGCCGTTCAGCGCCTTAGACGCCATGACCCGAGAACAGCTCTACGCGGATATGCAGCGTATCTGGCAAGAAACAGGTAAAACAGTAGTCATGGTTACCCATAACGCTCGCGAAGCCTCATGCCTGGGCAGCCGTATTATTCTCATGGATTCCGGCCGGATTATCGGGGATGAGCCGGTGGCCCTGCCGCGGCCGCGAACGATGAACGACATCGGCGTTACTCGGCTGGCCGCCTTTATTTCCGATGCCCTCCAACACTATGCCCCGGAACAACTCGGACCGGCTGATGTCAGGCCGCCTGATCGCCCCGATGCATCCCCTGGGGAGGAGAAGGCGTCATGAAAACCCGGGTTCTGGCCTTTATTTTGTTCGCGGGCTTTCTGGCCCTGTGGCAGTATGCATCGCTTGCAGGTTGGATATCTCCAATCCTATTGCCTTCTCCCGGAGAAATCGGCAGTTATCTACTCGCCGCAACCGCGGATGGAACCCTGCCGGCAGCCCTCGGCATCACCCTGAGCCGTCTGGCTGTGGGCTATACGCTCGGGCTGACCATCGGCATGGGGCTTGGCTTGCTGCTCCACGCGAGCCCCCTGGCCCGCGCTACTCTGGGACTTTTGGCTTTGGGGCTGCAAACCCTGCCCTCGGTCTGCTGGGCGCCGCTGTCGCTGCTCTGGTTCGGCCAGACCGAACAGGCCATGTACTTTGTCGTGGTCATGGGGTCGCTCTGGGCCATTGCCATTGCCACGGAAAACGCCATTCGCTCGGTGCCGAAACTGTATATCCAGGCAGCCCGGGTCATGGGCTCCAAGGGGCTGCACACCTGGCGCACGGTCATTTTTCCGGCTGCGCTGCCCCAACTCCTCAGCGGCGCCACATTGGGCTGGGCCTTTTCCTGGCGCTCGCTGATGGCAGCGGAAATCTACGTGACCATCATCAGCCGCCTGGGCATAGGGCAACTGCTGCATTTCGGCAGAGAACTGCATGCTATGGACCAGGCCATGGCGGTGATGGTCGTCATCGTCTTTGTGGGCTATCTATCGGATAAACTTCTGTTCTCGCCCCTGGAAAAACGTCTCCGCGCAACGCGCGGCGCGATCTGGGTCTGATCCAAAAGGCAAATCCGGTGTGTACAGCGAGCCCTTTGGTCTCTCCTCTCCTGTCCTCCTCGGGCTTTGTTCCCGCATATCGTTTTTAACCAAGAAAAAGGAGTTATCCCCCTCTTCACCTCACCTTTGCAGGAAGCTCCCTCCCGCAGGAAAGATTTTTGCTGTCCTTATGCCGGTTCCCCCGACCTGCGGGGCAACTCGGAAAGTATTCTTTGCGGGTCGTTTGCCCAAAGGCGGCGGCGCGCCCCGGCGCCCCTCCTTTGCGGCAAATACTATATCTCAGAGATTCCGCCCCGTCCTTTTATATGCATTGGAAATATGCGGAAAACATATCAGATCTCTTTATCATACTCTGGACATACGTAAATGCTTGCTTCCATCAATTACGATCTTATTTATCCTACAATGAAAGGATAACCAATCAACGCAGAAGATTGCCGATATACTTTTTTCTCTACGGTCATGGCATTCATGAAACAACCCATCCTGCGCCGTTTTCTACTTTTCATTATAAATCAGTTGGATGTGTATTATTTTTTCCCTTTACTTTTTCTTTGTCGCTGTGCTACCTAGGTGCGCTTCATATAATGCCGCCTTTGCCTTTTGTGAGAAGGAGTTTCCTTATGAGACAAGAAGACCTCGAATATTTCCGTAATCTTCTCAACGGCCAACTGGCCGATGCCCTGAAACAGGGCGACCTCACCCTGGAAGATATGACGGATAACCCTGAAATATTTGCTGATCCCGCTGATCGGGCCACTATGGAATCTGACCGGGCCTTTACGCTGCGCATCAGAGACCGGGAGCGCAAACTCATAAAAAAAATTAGCGCCGCCATTGCCCGCTTGGATAACGGCACCTTCGGCATCTGCGAAGAATGCGGTGAGGAAATCGGCGTTCCCCGGCTGAAGGCCCGCCCGGTAACCCGGCTGTGCATCCACTGCAAAAGCAAACAAGAAGAAGACGAACACCTCCGCGGCGAATAGCTGCGCTTATCAATGGATGCCGCGGACTGCCCCAGGCCGCGGCATCCGCCATTCCTCCTATGGACGCCCATCTATTCCGCCGTTTGGCTCCCCTTCTCGCCGCCGCCCTGAGCGGGGCCCGTCTTGAACGTATTCACGAACCGTTGGCCGGCCTTTTTGCCTTGACCGTTTTTACCCGGGGCAAGAAATGCCGCCTCATGTTCAGGCCTTCACGTTCCGCGCCTCTGCTTTATCTGACAGCCTCGCCTCCGTTGCCGAATCCGGCCTTTCCCTCTGCCGCTGTCATGCGCCTGCGCAAATACGCCGAAGGGAGAAGACTCGGGGCTATGCGCCTTGATTGGGTAAAGCGTCGTATGGCCCTAGCCCTGCCCGGCCCCGCCGGAGAAGCAACGCCCTTCCCGGAAACCTGGCTCCTGCTGGATCTTAAGACCGGGCCGGATATCCTTTTTGCCCTTCCCGAAGATTTCGGCCAAGCCCCCCCTTGGCCGGGCCGACAGGTTCTCGAACACCTGTTACGCCATCCCGACGACGACGGACCACTGGCCCCATGGCGGGACTATCCCATCTTGACCCCTGCCTTACGGAAAACCCTGCTCCGTATGGATGAAGCCGATGCCGCCGCATTGTTGGTGGATTTGGAAAGCGCAAAAGGGGACATTTTTGCCTATGAGCAGCCAGGAGCCCCCGTATTGAGCGCCTGGCCGCTTCTTGATCCCCCCGGACCGGAAACCGTTCCGGAAGCCGCTCTGCTGCTGGAGGCCGTACGCCGTTCCCAGGAACCCCGGCTCCTGGAAAAAGCAGTAGAGACCTGGCGGAATCCGGCAAAGCGCACAAAAGAAGAAAAAAAGCGCCTTGCCCTGCGCGGACGTTTGCAACGGGAAAAGGAGCGCCTTGCCGGGCTGATCCGCAGGCAGGAGGAAGGGCGGCTGCTTCAGGCCAACTTGTGGCGGTTTCCTCGAGATACCCGGCTGGCTCGGCTGACGCTTACAGATACGACGGGAGCCGAGGTGACCTTGTCGCTCGACCCGTTGCTCACCCTCACCGAAAATATGGCCGCGATCTTCCATCTGGCCTCCCGAGCCCGCCGGGGGCTGGTCCGGCTGGATGAGCGCCTGGAGGCTCTCGAACGCCTCTCCCGGGAAACAACCGCAAAAGCCCCGGGCTGCAACAAGACACAGGCCTCGCGGGGTAAACAAGCGACCTTGAAGGATACCGGCGCAGCCCATCCCTGGGCCGAATTTCTCAGCTCGGATGGGTTTCTCATGCTGCGCGGCAAAAGTGCCCGGGGCAACCACGCCATCCTCAAAGAGGCCCGGCCGTTTGACCTCTGGTTCCACGGAGAAGATGGTCCGAGCGCCCACCTCATCTTGAAAAAACTTCATGCCGGCCAGGAGATCCCCCAGCGTACCTTGGAAGAGGCCGCCGTTCTGACCGCCCTAAAAAGTGCCGCCCGCAACGATGCACGGGCCGGCATCATCTGCGCCTTGGCAAAAAACGTTCACCCCCTCAAGGGCGCAGCTCCGGGCACAGTAACCGTACGGGCAGTAGAATTTTCCCTGCGCGTAACGCCCGATCCTGCAGTAGAAGCGAGACTGCGTCGCTGACCAGACGCGATCCGCAGAGCGCTGGAAGAGGGGACGCCCCGCCGGAGAAGGCCGAGAAAGTTTCCTCTAGGAACATTGGGGCAAGCCGCTCCTCAAGATATAACGCGACGGCCTTGCAGCTCGAAAAAAATGATTTATTCTGTTGGGTATGCGTACCATTATTTCAAGCTGCGGTTCCGGGTATCCGGAATCCGCATTTCGTCGTATCCCTCTGGTCCTTTTTTTCTTCTCGTTTTTCCTTGCCCTGCTACTCCTCCCCGCCAGCGGAGAGACGGCAAGCCAGAAAAGCCTCCCCGGGCAACGAAAAAGCACGCCCGCAAAACAAGTTTCGGCTGCGAAATCCTCTGCCACAACCGGGGCCCGGCCCAAGAAAGCCTCGGCCCTGCCGGCAGCCCGAAAGGACAAATCCGCCTCCCGGAGTTCGGCCGCGCGGAGCACTCAGGCGCGACAGTCGCGTGCCGAGGAAAAACGAAAAGCACTGCGCGAGCGGGGGATTTATTCCGGCTATGGCCCGCGATCCCTGAGCAAATCCGGCAAGGTGACCCGTTTCCATAAAGGAGTGGATATTTCCGCGCCTACCGGCTCCAAAATCCTGGCATTCAATGACGGTGTAGTCGTTTCCAGCGAACGCCACAGGAATTACGGCATCAATGTTGTAGTCCGCCAGCTCGACGGCCGCTACGCCCGCTATGCGCATATGTCCAAAAGTCTGGTCAAGGCAGGGCAGAAGGTCATCCGAGGCGAACATATCGGGGCGGTGGGACGCACAGGAAGGGCCACCGGACCACACCTGCACTTTGAGCTCTTTGAGGAAGGGGGTCACCACATGGACCCGGCCGAACACTTCTGGCTGGGCTCAGAATTGGTTATCGACCCCCATGATCAGGAGCCTTACAAAGATGCCCCCAGTCTTCGTACGGCGTCTATTGAGCTTCTTAAAGACGGGAAGACATACACCGAATGAGGCATTATACAAAAAACGTTGTCTGTTCAGCGAAATAACAACAAATACTATCCTGTGGCCAATCCCCCCCGGCAACATGGCGTTGCCGGGGGCCGCAGGAGAGAGGGAGCGCCTTAGTCCGCTTTAACAAAGGCCGTAGCCGCAGCGCTGCAGACCGGACAGGGGCCGTTGTGCGGCCCTTCATGGGTATAGCCGCAGACCGTACAGATGTAATAGTCGGTTTCCGCCGCTTTGCCGCCGGCTTCAAGAGCTTTTTTATAGAGGTTGGCATGTACTTCCTCAACGGCATTAACCCATTTGAAGTACTGCAGCACGTTTTTCCTTTCCTCAGCTTCGGCTTCCTTGATCATTTCAGGGTACATTTTAGTGAACTCGTGGGTTTCACCGTTAATGGCATCCTGCAAATTCTCCAAGGTGGAACCGATTTTTCCGGCCATGCGCAAATGAGCGTGGGCATGGATGGTCTCAGCCTGGGCAGCGGCGCGGAACAGTTTGGCCGCCTGAGGGAAACCCTCCTTATCTGCTTTGGCAGCATAGGCAAGATACTTGCGGTTGGCCTGGGATTCGCCGGCAAAGGCATCCATAAGATTCTGATCGGTTTTCGACATTGTCTCACTCCTTAATGTGTGTAATTAATAGTAACAATTCCTATTTATGGAATATCATCTCTCATGTAAAGAAAAAAATGTATTTCCCCTGGAAACCCATATACACAGCGCCCTCAGCAGGCAGCAGGCCAGCTTGAATAGTTTGGCTGTTTGCTCCCCATTTTCCAAGGAAGAATTATTCCCTGCCCCAAGGCGCAACCGGACTGCGAGCCGGCCGAAAATCGGGGAAGTTCGGAAAGGCGTATCTTCCTGAGGGAATATGGGGCAGCGTCTGACGCCCGAAGCGAGCAGCGGCAGAGGACCCTGCTCCCCTGTGGTGAGATGCCTTGACTTCGGCGGGTAGATTAGGTAACGCTTCCCCTCTTGCGGGCTATAACGCATTTTTACGGCGGTACACTCCATGTTTGAAAGCCTCTCAGATCGTCTGGGTTCTGCGCTTCGCTCCCTTGGCGGACGCGCTACGCTTGATGAAAAAAATATTCAGGATGCCTTGCGCGAAGTGCGCCTGGCCCTCCTGGAAGCCGACGTGCACGTCAAAGTGGTCAAGGAATTCACGGATACTGTCCGTGAGCGAGCCCTGGGCCTGGATGTCGCAAAAAACCTCAGCCCCGCACAGCAGGTTCTGAGCGTCGTTCGAGAAGAACTGATCAATATTTTGGGGGGTGAAACTGCCCCGCTGAACCTTGACGGCAAGGGCCCCCATGCTGTCATGATGGTCGGTCTTCAAGGATCCGGCAAAACAACTTCTACCGCCAAAATTGCCAACTACCTGCGAGACAAGGGACAAAAGCCCTTCCTTGTGCCCGCGGACGTATACCGTCCCGCCGCCATCGATCAGTTGACCACGCTGGCCGGGCAGTTAGGCCTGCCGGTTTTTGCCTCCACCACAGACATGAACCCGGTGGATATCGCCCAAAAGGCCATGCGCGAGGCCGCCGAATTCGGTTACGATGTGGTGCTCCTGGATACGGCGGGCCGTCTGCACGTAGATGCGCCGCTGATGCAGGAGCTGGCCTCCATCAAAGAGAAGGTTGCCCCGCGGGAAATTTTGTTTGTAGCCGACGCCATGACCGGCCAAGATGCTGTCGCCGTTGCCGAAGCCTTCAATGAGGCCATCGCTGTTACCGGTGTGGTCCTGACCAAAATGGACGGCGATGCCCGTGGCGGAGCAGCGTTATCCATTAAATCCGTCACCGGCGCCAATGTTAAGTTCGTAGGTACCGGCGAAAAAGTAGACGAACTGGAACTCTTCCACCCCGACCGCATCGCGGGCCGCATTCTGGGCATGGGTGACATGCTCACCCTCATCGAAAAGGCCCAAGCTTCTATTGCGGAAGAGGAAGCGGAAGAGCTGGCCAGAAAAATGGAACGGGCGGAGTTCAATCTGGAGGACTTTCGCACGCAGATGAGGCGTCTCAAGGGGCTCGGGTCGCTGGAAGGCCTGCTGAAGTTGATTCCCGGCCTCGGCGGCCTGAGCCAAAAGCTCGGCGGTGCAGGCGTGCCGGAAAAAGAAATGGCCCGCACCGAGGCCATCATCAACTCGATGACGCCCCAGGAGCGCCGGAATCCAAAAATCATCAACGCCAGCCGCCGCCAACGCATTGCCAACGGTAGCGGCGTCCCTGTAGCGCAGGTGAACCAATTGCTCAAGCAATTTGAAGCCATGCGCGCAATAATGAAAAAAGGTCTGGGCAAGGGCCGTATGCCTGCGCTGCCAGGCCTGGGCGGCCTGGGCGGAAGCCTGGGAGGGTTCCCCGGTATGTCCGGCATGGCAGGCGCGCCGGCAGGCGGCCTTTCCAAGGCGGCTCTCAAGAAAAAACGGGAGCAACGCAAGGCAGAAAGACAGAGGAAAAAGAAAAAGCGATAACTACGTCACTTTTTCCCCAAATTGGTATCGTCACATTGTTATTTTTTGAGCCTTGCGGATTCCAAAAGGCTGATTATTCCAAAACAGGAGCAGATCATGGCCATTACGCTGAGACTTACCCGTACGGGAACCAAAAAACGTCCTTTTTACCGTATCGTTGCTACTGAAAGTGCAACTCGTAGAGATGGAAGGCCGTTGGAATTTATCGGGTACTACAATCCGATGACCAACCCCGCCGAAGTGAAATTCGACGCCGAAAAAGTAAAGAAGTGGCTCGACCTGGGTGCCGAACCCTCTGATACGGTGAAAAGCCTGTTAAAAAAAGGACAATAGCGCCTTTTTCAGGCCTGCCCGCCGTTCCCGACCTTAAGCGGGCGTAAAGCATTCCCCTCCCGGAGCGCTGCTACAGCGGCTTCAAGAGGTACTTATCTTGTGATAACAGCAAGTTCCGGCCGAAAGGCCGGGCAGGCTGTTCTCAGGGGATAGTACGCCTGCGATACAGAGCCTGGGAGATGGTGCGATGGTCGTTCTATCTCTTTAATTAAAGATAGCTTCTGAATGTATTTCGTCCGTAAAAAGCCGAAGCGTTTCCCCTGACAAAGGAGGCGGAAAAATCGGACGAAGAGCTATTCGATAGATTTGCATCGTTTGTGCCGGCTGAGGCCGCCAGAGGAAAAAGGCGGCTTTGCGGCAACAACGCATTTGCTCCCTTCGAGAGCAGGCGCCGTGTGGGGCGCTCCCGCAGGCCTGAGGGCGAAACAGATTTCGCCTATGCCCTGGGCGGGCGGCGGGAAGCACTGCTCAAGCGTTGCGTTCTTTCAAGAGCCGGTACTCCACGAGTGCCGGAGAGGTTTTTGCATGGTAAAAGAACTGATCACGTATGTTGCGCAGTCCTTGGTGGATAACCCTGAGGCGGTCAGCATTGCCGAGGTTGAAGGCGAACATACCAGCGTTCTGGAATTGCGGGTCGCCAAGGAAGATCTTGGCAAGGTTATCGGTAAACAGGGGCGCACCGCCCGCGCAATCCGTACTCTTCTGGCCGCCGCATCCGGCAAGGCCGGAAAACGCACGGTTCTGGAAATCCTGGATTGAGTTCGCCTTCCGGCCTATCCCCAACGCGCGGGTCCAGGACCCGACCTGCCCGGCAGGAACAGCCTCCGGCCTCTCGAGGAGTAGTGATGCAGGAAGAGACTCCGTGCTTGCCGTTGCTGCCTGTGGGCACGATAACAAAAGCACACGGCATTCGTGGGGAAGTCTGCGTGATGTATTACGCAGATTCCCCGCATCTTCTGGACGGCCCCCTCTATCTGGAAAGCGCCTCCGGTGCTACAACGCCGATTGCCGCAACTTCGTGGCGCGTTGATCGTGACCGCCTGCTGCTTCGTCTTGAGGGAATAGAGGAACGAAATGCGGCGGAAAAACTCCGCGGTTGCCGTCTGCTTATCCCGGAAACCAGCCTGCCCCCGCCGAATGAAGGGGAAGTGTATTTGCACAGCCTGATGCAGGCTGCCGTTTTCAGCCTTGAGGAAGGAGAAAAAAAGGCAATCGGCAAACTCACCGCCGTTAGCTTTCCTGCCGGGCAAGAAATCTGGACTATCACCACGCCGGAAGGCAAAGAAATTCTTTTTCCTGCCGTGGCTGACTTTGTGCTGGATATGGACCCCGCAGCCGGGACTATTTTGATCAGCCCGCCGCCCGGTCTTCTGGAACTGTATCTCTAAATCGGGCAGTTTCATGCGCATCAACATCGTCACCCTCTTCCCGGAATTTTTTGCTTCTCCCCTGGCGGCCGGACTGCTCGGCAGGGCCAGAGAAGCAGGGATTTTAAATATTCATCTCACCAATCCCCGTGATTTCACCACAGACAAGCACCGAACCGTAGACGACCGCCCCTATGGCGGCGGCCCCGGCATGGTGATGTTGCCCGAGCCCTTAAGCAGGGCTCTGCAGAGCCTCGGCCATGAAGTGGGAAAACCCGCCCCCCCCTCCGCTCCCCGGCTCGTCTATCTTACCCCTAAGGGCCGCCCGTTAACCCAAATGGAGGCCCGCAACCTGGCGCAAGAGCAAGCCCTGACCCTGATTTGCGGCCGCTATGAGGGCATTGACGCCCGCCTGGAGGAGCTTTTTCCTCTTGAAGGCATTTCCCTTGGCGACTTCGTGCTCAACGGCGGCGAAACAGCCGCGCTGGCCCTTATTGAAGCTGTGGGACGTCTGCTGCCTGGCTTCATGGGGCACGAGGAATCCGGCACAGAGGAAAGTTTTTCTGCCTCTCTCCTTGAATACCCCCATTTCACCCGGCCGGAAATTTTTGAACGCCTTGCGGTGCCCGAGGTGCTCCGTTCGGGCGACCATGCCCGCATCCAGACCTGGCGACGCCGCCAAGCCCTGGCCGCAACCCTGAACATCCGGCCCGATCTGTTGGACGGCGTTGCGCTTTCCCCCGCCGAAACCGACTTTCTGAACGCTCTCCCCAGGCATCTGCCCGGCCGAAACCTGTACCTGGGCCTGGTTCACTTTCCTGTTTTGGATAAAGAAGGCCGCTCCGTGGCCGTCTCCCTAACCAACCTCGATATCCATGATATAGCCCGGGCAGCCAAAAGCTATGGTATTGGAGGCTTCCACCCCATCACCCCGCTGGCGGACCAGAGAGCCCTCCTCAACACCCTTCTTTATCATTGGACACAGGGCCCAGGGAGTCGCTCCAACCCGGATAGGGCGGCCGCCCTTGGCCTGGCCCGTCCCGCTTCTTCCCTGGAGGAGGCCGCCACGGCCGTGGAAAACCTCTGCGGCCAGCCGCCCTGGATTGTGGGCACCGGGGCCAGGAGCACGCCGACCATAAGCATAAAGGCCCTGCGTTCTTTGTTGCAAAGCCGGCCGGTGCTGCTGCTGCTCGGCACGGGCCAGGGGCTGGCGCCTGAAATTTTGGAATGCTGCAACGACCTGTTGCCGCCCATCAGACCCCTGGGGCGGTATAACCATCTCTCGGTCCGCTCGGCAGCAGCAATTTTTCTGGACAGAATTCTTGGAGACTGGTATTAGGCTTAGCTCTCCTGGAGATAATCCTGGAAGGCCACAAAATTTATTGCCGCATTGTCACGGCACGGAGATCATGCCATGAATATCATCAAGCACATTGAAAGCGACCATCTGCGCATGGACCTGCCGCAGTTCAAGTCCGGCGATACCGTCAAGGTACACCTGCGCATTGTCGAAGGTGAAAAGGAACGCATCCAGGTGTTCCAGGGCGCGGTGATCCGGATGCATCAGGGCTCTTCCAACGCTACCTTCACCGTGCGGAAAGTTTCTGACGGTGTGGGGGTGGAGCGTATCTTCCCTATGCATTCTCCCTTTATCGAACGTGTCGAGCTCGTCACCCAAGGCCGGGTGCGCCGTTCCCGCCTTTACTACCTGCGCAACCTCAAAGGAAAGGCTGCGCGTATCAAGCCCAAGGCCACCTGGTAACAGCCCAATCCCAGCCAGAGCGACGCGTGGCGTTTCTCATGCCGGCGAAGCGGCTCTCTCCGGAATATCACGCACACCCCGCCCTTTTTCAAGGGTGGGGTGTTTGGCGTAGAATCCATACTGTTCAAGTGAAGAACTCCCGGAAAAATTATGGCACGCACCTATCCCTCTTGGTGTATTCCCTACGGCGCTCCGCTGCCCGCCGCTATTGAAGAACGGCATATCGGTGTAGATGAGGCGGGGCGCGGTTGCCTAGCCGGTCCCGTTGTCGCCGCCGCCGTGATCTTACCGGAGACGTTGGATGTGAACGCCGTCCTACCGGGGTTGGACGACTCTAAAAAGCTTTCCGCCCGCGAGCGGGCAACACTCGCTCCCCTCGTGCGAAGCCAAGCTCTGGCTTGGGGAATCGGGCTTTCCTGGCCCTGTGAAATCGACAAAATCAATATCCTGAACGCCACGTTCCGGGCCATGAGCCGGGCTGTGCTCTGCCTCGGGGCTTCTCCTCTCCAGATTTTTATCGACGGCAATCAGATCATTCGGGAAAGCGAATGGCGCGCCGCCCGCAACCATGTTCCCGTCCTGCCCCGGCAGACCGCAATCATTAAAGGAGACGCCCGAGTTCCGTCCATTGCGGCGGCCTCAATTTTGGCTAAGGTATTCCGGGATTCGCTTATGGCGGCTCTTGACAAGCGGTATCCCGGCTACGATTTTGCCACCCACAAGGGTTACGGCAGCGCAAAGCATCTCGCCGCCCTCGCAGCCTTGGGCAGTTGCGCCATGCATCGGCGTTCCTTTCGCAGGACGGGAGGGAATGAGGATTTGCCACAGATAGCCCTGCCGGGCATCAATGCGTAGCACTCGTGAACAATACATCTTCTTTTAGAGGGGCCAAGGGAGCCCTTCGCTGTACCCCTCCCGAAAACGCTGCAAGCAGCCATCTCCCCTGTGAGGTACAGGAAGGAGATTCCTGTACCCTTACGCGAGAGAACCAAAAGCCCCCTATCGGGCGGGCAGAAGAAATTATTCCCCCCAGGGGCTAGGGCGACGCCCGTCGCCAGAGATACGAGGAAGTGTTACAAGACCTGCAAACTCTCGCCCATCAATTCATAAACCAGGCGGGCCGCCAGAAAGGATGGCGCGTGCATGCCCCTAATGGGAGCCAATTCCACGACATCAAAGCCGATAAGACGCCTTCCGGCCAGGGCGCGGCGGGCCAGCAACAAGGCCTCCCACCAAAAGAGCCCTCCCGGTTCCGGCGTGCCCGTGGCCGGCATTAGAGAGGAATCGAACGCATCCACATCAAAGGAGAGATACACTGTTTCGGGAAACTCCGAGGGCAGTAAGGAGCCGATTCCGCGCAAAACAACGCCCGGGCCGCCCTGCTCCGCCATCTCCCGAGCATCCAAGTGCCCGATACCGCGCGCTTCGCGGTAGGCAACCTCCGGCCCGGATAGACTGCGAACACCGATCTGAAAAAGGGCCAACCCCAGATCATCCACGGCGCGACGCATGACACAGGCATGGCTGAAACGGCTGCCTTCGTAGCTCTCCCGAAGATCAGCATGCGCGTCGAAGTGAATGACGCCAAAACGGCCATAGCGTTTTTTCAAGGCCCGCAAGGCCCCCAGAGTGACAGTGTGTTCTCCGCCGAGCAACACAGGCAACGTCTGTTGCGCTCCTCCCTTTTTCCCAACCCCTCCATCCAGCGCCGCCTCCACGGCCTGTTCGATGCGCTCCAACACCTCTTCCGGCGTACCGGAGCAAGGCACCGCGGGCCAGGTATAGATGCCCCGCTCAGCAGGAACGCAAGCCCCGGTCCAGAGTTCCAGTTGGCTCGAGGCTTCGAGAATGGCCGCCGGGCCGTGCTCCGTGCCGCCCCCGTAAGAGACCGTAGCCTCAAAGGGCACAGGAATAACCTGAAAAAGACAATCCTTCGGAGCGGCCGGGGGCAGCTCCGAAGCCAGAAACCGGAAGGTATCGACAGTCCGCATGGGAATATCCTGCACAGAGGATGGTTATAATCGTTCGGACAAGACAGAAGGCTCACAGTCTGCGGTAGAACTCCTCGTACCCGAAACTACGTTCCACAACCGGCTTGCCATCAACGGTGATTCGGGCGATAGCCGGAAGTTCCAACCCGTTAAAAGTGGTTGTCTTGACCATGGTATAGTGGGCCATATCCAGAAACAGCAGCGTATCGCCCACATGCAAAGGAGCCGCAAAGGAATAGACGCCGAGAGCATCCCCGGCCAGGCAGGATTTTCCGGCCAGGCGACAGGTAAAGGCCTTTTCTCCGGCTCCGCCCGCCGGGGTATAATCCGGGCCAAGCACCGCCGGGGTATAGGGCATTTCCAGCACATCCGGCATATGCGCGGCAGCCGAGGTATCTAAAATGACCACGGGCATATCCGCTTCCACGGTATCAAGCACAGTACACTTGAGAACACCGGCGTTGAGAGCCACAGCCTCGCCGGGCTCGATAATGATCTGGGCGCCGTAGCGCTGATGTAACCCCGAAAGTAGACGGCAGAGGAGATCCACATCGTAACCGGGCCGGGTAATGTGGTGGCCGCCGCCGCAATTGATCCATGCCAGGCCGGGCAAATAGGCCCCGAAGGCTCGTTCCACGGCGGTCAGAGTGCGCTCCAGCGCGTCTGCGCCCTGTTCGCATAAAGTATGGAAATGCAGGCCGCTCATGCCCTGCAACGCCCCTGCCGCAGCTTCGAGGGCAAACGTTTTAGGCCGTACCCCCAAACGAGAGGAGGGCGAACAGGGGTTGTAGAGATCTACCGCGCCCTCGGAGTGCTCGGGGTTAATCCTGATGCCGCAGTCAAGAACTCTCCCCTTGCGCTTTTCCTCCTCCACCAGCGGAGCAAAGCGGCGGTACTGAGCAAAGGAATTAAAGACGATATGGTCGGAATAGCGAAGCAATTCCCGGATATCCGCGGCACTATAGCCCGCCGCGAAGCTGTGCACGATACCGCCGAACGCTTCCCGACCCAAGCGGGCTTCATGGGGAGAACTGGCACAGGTTCCAGCCAACACGGTTTTCAGCAGGGGGAAGGTGCTGGGCATAGCAAAACCCTTAAGAGCCAGAAGCACCTTAGCCCCGGTACGCCGCTGCACGGAATCCAGAATGCTGATATTAGCGGCCAGGCGGGATTCATCCACGATGAAACACGGCGAGGGCAGAGCCGCCAGGGGCAGCTCGGACCACGGCCGGGGAGCGGCAAAGCCGGAGAACGATGAGGCCATACTCTTCCTTTTGTTGGGCTACGGATGGGAACCCCCCTACTCTATACCCGGAAACAGCAAACGGCAAGCTTGTCTTGCCTGAGTAAGGCGTGTATCATCCCCAAAGAAGTATCTTGGATGGCCTTGGGCTGCGGTTTTCAAATTTTGAAGGAGTTTTCCCATGAGCAAAGTCATCTGCATTACCGGCGCTACTGCGGGCATAGGCCGGGCCACAGCCCTTCGGTTTATCCGTGAAGGCTGGAAGGTTATTGCTACCGGCCGCCGCAGCGACCGTCTTGACGAACTGGCGCGTGAAGCCGGAGCCAACTGCTTTCCCATCACGATGGACGTGCGCGACGAAAACTCTGTAAAAGCAGGTTTCGCCGCTCTGCCCGAAGCCTTCAAGCCCATTGACGTGCTGCTGAACAACGCCGGGCTGGCCCTGGGCCTGGGCCCCTCTCAAGAAGCTGACATGGCGGATTGGGAACAGATGATCGACACCAACATCAAAGGCCTGCTCTACTGCACCCGAATCGTTCTGCCGGAAATGGTCAAACGCGGCTCCGGCTACATCATCAATATCGGCTCTATCGCCGGGAATCACCCCTATAAGGGTGGCAACGTCTACGGCGCAACAAAGGCCTTTGTGGCCCAACTTTCTAAAAACCTGCGCTGCGACGTGCATGGCAGCGGCGTGCGGGTGACCAACGTGGAGCCCGGCATGCTCAAGAGCGAGTTTTCCCTGGTTCGCTTCAAAGGCGATGCAGACAAGGCAGACCAGGTTTACGAACAGAGCGATTACCTCACCCCCGAAGATCTCGCGGACGTCATCTTCTCTCTGGCGAGCCTCCCCGAACGGGTGAACGTCAACCATATCCAGATCATGCCCACCTGCCAGTCAGATGGAGGCCCGATCGTGGCCCGAAAAAAGAACTGACAGCTCTTTGCGCATCCCGGATAGAGGGCGTCGCCTCGCCCTTTATCCGGGGTCAACGTGGCCGGGTTGAGCGAAAGAACGCCGCCGGGTCGGTTTCCGAAACATATACGCTTTTATTCCCCCTCTTTTGATACAACCATAGCCTTGTGAAACGGCATTTCACCAGGCCGGCGAGAGGTTCCCGGGCGGGCTTTGCCCGTTGTTATGCAGAAATCAACAGGCGCACACTACACTCTAAAGGCAACTCTATGTCTCTTGAAAGCGCGAAAAACCACCTGGCCCGTTGGGGACGGGACGGCGATGTTCTTGAATTCGAGGTCTCAAGCGCCACCGTGGACTTGGCGGCCAAGGCGCTTAGGGTGGAACCGGCGCGCATAGCCAAAAGTTTGGGCTTCAAAGCCCCGGAAGGCGCCCTCATACTGGTCACGGCCGGGGATACTCGGGTGGATAACAAGGCCTTCAAAGCGACTTTCGGCTTTAAGGCCAAACTGTTAAGCCCCGAGGAAACCCTGGCGGCAACCGGCCATGCGGTGGGCGGGGTCTGCCCCTTCGGGCTGCCGGAAACCGGGCTTACAGTCTACCTGGATGCATCCATGCGCCGCTTCAGGACCGTGTTCCCGGCTTGCGGCAGCGCGAATTCAGCCATTGAACTAACCTGCGACGATCTCTTCGCCTACGCCGGCGCCACGGCCTGGGTTACGGTCTGCACCATGCCGAAAGAGCCCTGAGGGCCAAGCTGTGCCTTGAACAACAGCCCTTAACAATGGCGGCCGTCTACCGGCACATGGGCTCGATTGGCCTCCTGAACGATATCCATGCCCCGTAGATGGTCGAGAATTTTGTAGAGATGGGCGGCATCAAGCACCTCAACCACAAAATCCATCTCCGAAAAGTTATCCGTGGTGCTGCGCACGATAGCCGACTCGATGTTGGCGTTGGACTCGGCCAGGGTCATGGCGATTTTGCCTAAGGTACCCTTCTGGTTGCGGGTGATTACCCGAATCCGAGCCGGATAGGGCAAGGCCTCTTCGGCGCCTTCCCACTGCACGGCAATAAGCCTCTCGGGCTCCATGTTTTCAATGGTCGGACAATCCGCAGTGTGCACGGTAACACCCCGGCCCCGGCTGATATACCCGACAATAGGATCGCCGGGCACCGGGTTGCAGCATTTGGCGAAGCGGACCATAACATCATTGAGCCCCTGAATAAGCACGCCATCGGTCTTCTTGGGCCGGGTTTCCTTTTTAGGCGCATCCTCATCGTCGCCCGGGGCTTTGGGCAGAAGAGCCCGCAGAACCTTTTGCGGCGTAATTCTGGCATAGCCAACGGCAGAAAAAAGCTCATCCACAGTGGGGCAACCAAGTTCAGGCAAGGCCGCCGCAAGTTCCCCCTCCTTGGCCATTTTCTGAATATTCAGCCCAAGCCGACGGCCCTGCTTTTCCAACATTTCCTTGCCCAGAGAGATGCTGCGCGTTCTCTCCTCGGTCCGCAGATAGTGCTGGATTCTGGTCCTGGCCTTGGCCGTCTTGACGAATTTCAACCAATCGCGGCTGGGGCGACGGCTAGGATCGGAAATGATCTCTATGGTATCACCGCTGCGCAAGGGAGTGCTCAAGGGAACCAGGCGGCCGTTGACCTTGGCTCCGACGCAGCGGTTTCCAACCTCCGTATGGATCTGATAGGCAAAGTCCACCGGAGTTGCCCCTTCGGGCAATTCCTTCACCGCGCCTTTCGGTGTAAACACATAAATTTCGTCTTTAAAAAGATCAAAACGCAGGGAACGGAGAAACTCGCGCGAGTTGCTCTCCATTTTCTGCCAATCAAGCATCTCGCGCAGCCAGGTGAACTGACGTACATCCTTGGCCTTGACCCTGCCTCCCTCCTTATACAGCCAGTGAGAGGCCAGGCCGTGCTCGGCCAAACGATCCATTTCCCGGGTGCGCATTTGAATTTCCATACGTTCGCCCCGAGGGCCGATGACCGTCGTATGGAGGCTCTGGTACATGTTGGCCTTGGGCATGGAAATATAGTCTTTGAACCTGCCCGGCACAGGACGCCAGGTGGAGTGCACCAACCCGAGAACAGCATAGCAATCCTTAAGGTCATCCACGATGACCCGGAAGGCGATGATATCGTGCATCTCATCCATGCGCAGATTCTGGGCGACCATTTTATGATAAATGCTATAGGCGTGCTTGATGCGGCCCTTGACCTCCCCGCGGATGCCGCTGGCTCCGAGAATCTCCCTGAGTTTGGCAATGACGGTTTGGATATATTCCTCATCATCGCTTTTATGCTTTTCCAGCCAATCCACAATATGGGCATAGGCGTCCGGCCTGATGTACCGAAACGAGAGATCCTCGAGTTCCAGCTTGACCCGGTGCAGCCCCAAACGGTTGGCCAGGGGCGCGTAAATATCCATAGTTTCCTGGGCAATAAGCTTCTTTTTATGAGGCTTCTGGAAATCCAGGGTGCGCATGTTGTGGAGCCGATCGGCCAGCTTGACGATCAGCACCCGGATATCCTCGCTCATAGCCAGGATCATTTTACGAATGTTTTCCGCCTGCTGCTCTTCTTTGCTGTCAAAGGTCATCAGGCTGATCTTGGTGACCCCGTCCACGATATCCGCAACTTCTTCGCCGAAATTCTCCTCGATTTCTTCGATGGTAGCCTTGGTATCCTCCACCGTATCATGCAGCAGGCCGGCCACAACGGCCGACTCATCCATGTGCATTCCGGCCAAGGTGTAGGCTACGGCCAGAGGGTGCGAGAGATAGGGCTCTCCCGAAAGGCGGGTCTGCCCCTCATGGGCCGCCGCTGCGTAGACATAGGCTTTCTGCACAAGCTCAAGATCTGCCTCGGGGTTATTGGCGGCCAAGGTATCAAGAATTTGTTGAATGCGGATCATGCTCGCTCCATCGGGTCAACAGGACAGACCACCCACCTGATGCGGGATTATCGCCGGAGAGTTAATGCTATCAGGGTCGCGGTATTTTGTATAGCTGAGCGGAGTGAAGAAACGCCCGAAACCGCCCGCGCGGCAAGGGGGGCACGCAGATAAAGCATACTCCTGCCGGGCCTGGGGAAACCATAGAAGGGGCGTTATACGAACAGCCTGAGGGCAAGCCGCGAGAGAGGAAAAAGAACCTCAGGCCATGTGGCGCGGCACGGAACTTGTATCTCCCACAATCAGCTTACTGTGCAGGCAGCGCCGGTACGGCGCGCTCAACTCGCCGCGAGCGCATTTTTTCAGGAAATCTACAGTTAGCTCAGCCACTTCGTCGCCCGGCACCCGGGTCGTGGTCAGCCGTTGCGGCAAACGGTTGCCAAAGGCATACTCCCGGGTGCTGACAAGAGAAAAATCCCGGGGCACGGCAAGCCCGGCCGCCTGCACGGCCAACATACCGCCGAGGGCAAAAGGATCAGCGGCAAAAACCATGGCTGTAGGCCGATTTTTCAGGGCGAGCATCCGTTCCATCAGCATATACCCAAGCAGGAGGTGATCCTCCTCGGCGGGCTCCAGCCCGGCCTCCGTGCGCGCCACCAATTCCGGGATAAACTCCAGCCCGGCGGCTTCCAGAGCGCGTCGGTAGCCGCGCAGCCGCGAGGCAGCCCGGCAGGAGCGTTCCTCCGGCCCGCACTGAAAGGCGATTCTCCGGTGACCAAGCGCCGTCAGGTGCAGCACGGCTTCCCGGCAGCTTTCCGCCAAATCATAGCCGATGCTGTGGCATCGCTCGTTCTCAACAAAATCTCCCGCCAAAACTATGGGCACAGATGAAGCCGCAAGACGCTCACAATACCGGTCCATAAGGCCGCAGGTGACCCCATAGAGGACAATGCCCCCGGAGCGGAGCTGAGTATATTGATCGATCAGCCCCAGCTCTGTTTGCGTATCCAGGGCGGTGAGCCCTAACAGAGCCTGCAATCCCTCACGGGAAAGCGCTTCCTGGGTGGCCCTGATGATGCTGAGGAACTGGGAATCATTGGGAACCGGAGCGATGAGCCCGAAAAACTGCTTGGAACCGCTACGAAACGTTCGGGCAATGACATTATACGTATACTCCATTTCCCGGGCCGCTTCAAGAATGCGCAGGCGCGTAGGCTCCCGAACCAAGTGCGGTGATGCCATGGCCCGGGAAACGGTAATTGTTGAAACATTACAACGCCGGGCTATATCCTGCATAGTCACCCGATTTTTATGTGCTTTTGCAGAGCGCGCCGGGGGCGTTGCGTGGCTCATGATGTATGCGCATCGGATGCCATGCGCCGGGAGAGCTTCATCTGTTGCCACAGAGGCAGCACCAGGATAACCAGAGACAGGATCAGGAATACAACGGAAACCGGGTCTGTAAACAGCAAGGTAATATCTCCTCGGCTGTAGGTCAGGCCCCGACGGAGTTGCAGCTCGGCCGGCGGCCCGAGAATGAAGCCCAGCACGAACGGCGCCATGGGATAGCCAAACTTTTCCAAAACAAATCCGAAAATGCCGAAGCCCACCAAAACCCAAACATCGACCATAGTGTTGTTGGACATAAAGGCGCCGATAGTGCAAAAAGCCAGGATAGGCGGTATTAAAAGGTAACGCGGCAGCTTCAGCACCTGGGCGAACGGTTTGATAAAAGCCAGCATCAGAAAAAACATGCTCAGGTTTGCCAGCATGAAGGCCAAGAAAAAGCCATAGACGATATCCGCATTATTGGAAAACAGAGCCGGGCCGGGCTGAAGATCCTTGATGATCAAGCCGCTGAGCAGCAGGGCCGCCACCGGACAGCCGGGTATGCCAAGGGTCAGCAAGGGAATCATGGCGCCGCCGGACACCGCGTTATTGGCGGCTTCCGGCGCCAGAATGCCTTCCTTAACTCCCGTGCCGAACTTCTCCGGCGTCTTCGCGGTAGCCTTAGCCTGGTTATAGGCCACTATGGCCGAGCTGGAAGCCCCCACCCCCGGGATAATGCCGATACCTGTGCCGATAAGAGCCGAACGGAGCAAAAGGCCCGCGCTTTCCCTCAGTTCAACCAGCTTGGGAATGATGTTCCGGTAGGTGACCGTAAAGTGAGGGCAACGCAGATCTACGTTTTTCATATCCGAAAGCAGTTGAGGAATGGCAAAAACACCAATCAACACCGAGGCTTCGGTAAAACCGGCGCTGAGATGGTACACGTCAAAGGTCAGCCGGTAGGAGGCATCAATGGGATCTTGGCCGACCAGGCCGGCGAGCATACCGATGCAGCCGGCGGCCAAGGCCTTGAACATGGAGCCCTGGCTGGAATCCGCAATCATGACCATCGCGCACATGATAATAGAAAAGATGCTGAAATAGTTCAGCTTAAGAGCAAGGTTGGCTATCGCCGGAGCCAGAAACAAAAGGCAAAGATAACTAAAGCCGCCTCCTAAGAACGAGGCGGTAATGCCGTAACCGAGCGCCCTGCCCGGCTCGCCGCGCATGGACATCGGATATCCGTCAAAGGTAGTGGCGATGTTGCCTGGCGTCCCCGGGATGTTCAGCAGCATGGCCGAAATCAGCCCGCCGGTCATGCCCCCGACATATATGGAAATCAGCAAGGCCAGCCCGGACATGGTTTCCATAGAAAAGGTCATCGGTATAGCCAGGGCCACGGCCATAGTTGCGGTCAGGCCGGGGATAACCCCGACCATAATGCCGAGGGTGGTTCCGAGAATAACAATGCTCAAAATTTTCAGATTGCAGATCAGATCCAGACCGCTTGCAATATTGCCTAAAATATCCATTGATCCCCCGATAGAGACCGGCGCTCGCGCGCGTTATGGGAAAAAGGACTGCAACACCACGCCGAAAATAAAATATATCAGAGCGGTAATCCCTAACCCTACGATAAGTGCCAACACCAACGCGCGCCTGCCGCAATGCCCCAGGTACCAACACTCGGCGGCGATAAACAAAAAGGTCAACAGCAAATAGGAGATATCCGTAAAATCAAGCAAAAGAAGATAGAACAGAAAACCCGAAAGGCAGATCAGAGTTCTGCGTGTGGAGGCAGGGTCGTTCCCCTCCCGCGCTTTTTCTCCGGCAGCAGCCGTGTTCCCGCCCAGACCGCGGCAAAGCATATCTAGTAAAGTCAAACCGATAATGGCTCCCAACACTATTTTGGGGAACAAGGCTGGTCCCATCGGTTCAAAACGGGGCAACGGCAGTTCTCCAAGCGCAAACCAGAAAAACACGCAGGCAACGATAATGATCAGTGGGGGCAGAAAGCCGAGGACGCAATCTTTTCTCATGCTTCACCTCGCATTCAGGCGTCAAAAAGGGAAGAAAGCTGGAGACCCCGGCGGCAAAAACGCAGGGTCTCCCGGCTCCGTCAGATCTTTTGTCTAGGGATAAGGCCGCCCTGCCGCGCGAACATGTAGAGATCCGCATCAAGCTTAAGCAAATGCTTTTTAAAGGTCTCCTGATCCATATAAGCCGGGTCCATAGCCAATTTGGCCAGGCCTTCGATAAATTCAGGATTCTTCATGATTTTCGCCATGGCCGCGTTGAGTGTGGCCACGATTGCGGCGGGCAAGCCCGGAGGGCCGTACAGAGAGGGTTCATAAACAAAGGTGAGATCAATACCCTCTTCTTGATAGGTCGGAACATCCGGAAGAGAAGGTAGACGCTTTTCCGTGGAAGTAGCCAAAGCACGGATACGGCCGTCTTCCTTGTACTGGTTGACAATCTGCGGGCTCGGCGTGCAAACGTCAATCCTGCCGCCCAGAAGGGCGTTGATCTGGTCCGCCTCGCCTTCGCCGGCTACGTAGTGGAATTTGGTATCGGTCATGGTTTCAAAGCCCAGGGCCTCAAAATGCAGCCCCGCGCCGATGTTCACGCCCCAATTGATGGCATCGGGTTTCTTCTGGGCCTCGGCGATGAACTCTTTGAGATTGTTCCAGGGCGCGTCTCCTCTGACCACCAGGGCTTTATAAAACCGCACTCCGTTGCAAATCGGCGTCAGCGAATCCCAAGTAAAACGCGAGGCCCCGGTATGGTATGCCGTAAGGAGCGAAAGGTGGTTCCAGAGAAGCGTATACCCATCGGGTTTGGCCTTGAGTACCTGCGTCGAGCCAATGGTGCCCGCTGCGCCGACCACATTGACCACAGCGACACCGGTTTTCAATTCTTGTTCCAGGAATTTGGCCAGAAGCCTCGCGGCGGCATCAGTGGCATTGCCGGCGCCGTAGGGAACCACCAGCTTAATGGGTTTAGAGGGGTAGGCATCCGCCGCGGAAGCCGGGCCGGCAAGACCGAAAACCATACAGAACAGCAGGGTCAAAAAGCCCGTGAGCATACGCATAGTTGTCTCCTGTGCGCGAGTAAAATGTTATCGGTACCATATCCTGTTGCCAAAAAGCCGCAAAAAAACGGCTGAAAGCACTGTATCCGGCCTGGCATGGGGAAGCATGTGATACCCTCCCCCTGCTCTCCTTTTTCAAGCACCGGAATAAAAAGATGTTATCGATATCATTTATTGCCGGGAAACAACGCAGCTAACCGAGAGTATGCGCGCTACCGCACCTACCGATCAGCGCCTTTATATATTATATAGCCAAATTAGATGTACCTAAATTGATTTATTTTGTCAAGAAACTGCGCGATTGCCGGGGGCTGCTTCACCGCGATTACCGCTATCAAGCCGCCTTTTTTCTCCGGCAGTGTCAGCCGGAAAACAACAAGCCCGGCCTCTCCGCATACGCCGGGCCCCCACCTGAGAGGACAGCAAAATCCGAGGAGGCAGTATATACCTCTGCGGGGTATGAGGCGCGCCCCACATCACTCTGATTCCGCAATAAACGCGAGGGGACGGTTCTGCTCAGGGCAAAGAGAGATCTGCCGCCAAACAAGGCGCAGCTTAAGGAAGATGCTCTCAGACTACAGTATTTACTGGGGGCAATCCGGCCTTGTTTAGCGCGGTTCTTTTTTTCTGCCGAAAAAAAGCCGCGAGCCCAATGGCGCCGCCTCAGCCGTGTCAACGTTAGCAGCGCCGGGCTCCGGAATGGTGTATTTGAGGATAAAACCGCTGGTTCCGTAGAAGATGAGCACAATGCCGTCGAGCAGCGTCTCTTGGAACAGCGAAAGGCCCACGGCGCACAGGGCGGCCTGAAGGCAACCAAGTATAGCGATGCCGAAGGGAACCTTGCCCGCTACATAGCCGATGAATACCAACGAACCGCAACAGGCAAAGGCCAGTGTCAGGTACGAGGCGAAAAAGACGAAATCCCCGGTGCCGACACTGACAAAATACTCAAAGTGCCTGACCAGGTTGAACATGCAGTAAAGAGCGGCAAAACCGTGAAGCACCCCCAGGATTCGGGCGATCCTTCGGGCATGCGGAATAATGTCTTTGCGTGTCAGCATCATTGCCCCAGGCTGTAGCGTTGCTGGGCGGGAGGAACCCACCATGTGTCGATATTCCAATCAAGGCCTGCCGGAGCGATTTCCACACCCCGAAACCGCTTCTGAACGATAGGCAGCGAATAAGGAACGTAAAGAAAGCAGTATGGCTGCTCCTCGTGCAGTATTTCTTGAACCCGGTCGTACATGGCTTTGCGGGCTTGGAGATCAAAGGTTTCCCTGGCCTTGACCACCAGTTCGTCAACCTCGGCGTTGCGGTAGCGCATGAAATTGAGGCCTGGCGGTTCAATGCGCGAAGAGTGCCACACATCAAACAGATCAGGATCCAGCGGCGTGGTCCAGGCCATGACGACGGCATCATACCTGCCCGGATGCAGAAAACGGGAGAGAAACACCGCCCATTCAACTGTGCGCACCCTGGCTTCAATCCCTACCCGCGCCAGTTGGCTTTGGATGATCACCGCCGCCTTCATACGCTGTTCATTGCCCTGGTTGGTCAGGATGGTAAACCTAAAGGGCTCGCCGCGGGCGTTGCGCATCACGCCCCGGGAATCCTGCCGCCAACCGGCCTTGGCCAAGAGATCCCGCGCCTTGTCCAGATCCACTTCATAGGGCTTGATGTCCGTATTGTAAACCCAGGAGGTGGGCACATACGGGGCGTTGACGGGAACCCCCTGCCCCAGCAAGGCCCCGGTGATGACTTCCTTTTTATCGATGATGTGGGCCAAAGCCTGGCGCACGCGTTTATCGCGAAACAAGGGCCGCTCGAGATTATAGCCGAGATAGGTATAGGAATAGTTCAGGTAGCGGAACTTGTTGAATGCATCCCGAATTTCCGGGCTCTCCGTCTGGTAGATATACTGCTGTGGCGTCAAGCCCATTAAATCCACGCTTCCGGCCTTGAGCTCCAGAAACATTGTAGTAAGATCGGGAATGATCTGAAAAACCAAACCATCCAGATAGGGCCGCCCACGAAAATAGCCGGGGTTGGCCGTTAGGGTGACGCGCGTGCCCCGTTCCCAGGCTTTGAACCGAAACGGCCCGTTGCCCACGGGCTTGTGCGCGTAAGGAGTCTGCGTCAGATCTGTGCCCTCCAGAAGATGCCGGGGCATGATGGCGCTGGCCCAGGTGACCAAAGCCCGGGCAAACGGCTTGTCATACCTGACGATCACCGTATACCTATCCGGCGTTTCCAGGGAGGAGATCATGCGAAAGGCGCCGCCATAAGCCGTGGGCGTTTTGGGGTCAATCATCATCCGGTAGGTGTAGGCCACATCCTCGGCCGTCATTTCCACCCCATCTTCCCAGTAAATTCCCTTGCGCAGGATGAACCGCAGAGTGAGCCCGCCATCCAGCACCTCGTAAGATTCCGCTGCATAGGGCACCAGATTCAGATCCTTATCGTACTGCAACAGACTGACAAATAAAAATTTGCTGACCTCGCTGGAAGCACTGTCTGAAGAGAGCGGCGGCAACAAATTGGAAGGTTCTCCAATGGTTCCCATGATGAGTGCTCCCCCATCTGACGGAGATTCCGGAACGGCCTTTGCGCAAACCTCTTGCCCTGCCGCCCCCACAAAAAGCGTTAGCAATAGAACCGCAGCCGATATGCAAAAACTGCCTTTATGCATAGTATTTTAGTATCCTTAAAACGTTACAAAGCGCTTTCCTGCTGAAAATTGTTGCTATCAGATTTATTATTTGTTGAAAACATTTCCTGTCTGGCATAAGGTAGTTTGTTATAGGCATGCCGCTGCATCGGTACGGCCCAAGCCCTCGGACGGGCAGGGATCCGTTTTTTTTACTTTAAGACAGACCCGAATCTCATGAACAGCACTGAAGAACACCGAGCCGCCTCCCTTGTACGCGACTACCTCGCGGACTCTGTTCCCGATTATATCCAGGAAAGGGCCATCCCTCTCCTGGAGGGGCATGTTCAAAAACTCGGCCTGAAAAAAGGCGGCGCATACTGGGAGGTAGAGGGCTCCGTCCAGGGCGACGCACTGCAAACCTACAGCCCCAAACTCTCCATTTCCCTTAGCGAAGGCAGCGTCAACAGCCTCTGCAACTGCCAGGATTCCTTTTCCGGAGTCTGCCACCATGTGGCCGCCGTTATTATGAAGCTGCTGGCAAGCCTGGAAAACGACCGGGAAGAAATGCCCGCCGTTGCCGCTGCGGCTCATGCTGAATGGCGCCACACCTTCCGCCCTTTTTTCAGCACGGAAATAGACCCTGAACCCGGCCGCCATTACCTTATTTTCCGCTTCTACGCCGAGCCCGGCAGGCTTCAGGTAGCCTTTTTCCGCGCCCGACAGAACAAATCCGGTCTCTCCCAGGTCCACAACGAGATAACCCTGGCCCAGATCATCGATACCCCCGAGTGGTGCGATCTTTCACCGCAACTGCCCCAAGTGGCCCGGCTTATCGCCAGGCACAATGAATACAGCGGCCACCGCGTGGATATTCCCGACGGGCTCCTTAACTGGTTCATCTGGGCCATCCGTAACGAGTACTATCTCTTCTGGCAGGATACGGATTCGCCCTGCACCATTGAAAAACGCACTATGCACCTCAAAATCCGGCCGGATTTCGAGGAAGGCAAAGGGCTTTTCTTTACCCTGCTTTTCCACCGCGATGGAACAGCGCCGATTCCCGTCAGCGGTTCAAATATCAGCTTTCACGGCCAAATGCCCCTCTGGCTCTGCCTCAAGCGCAGTTTTTACCCGGTGCATACCGATCTCACCCGACAGCTTTTGCGGGAGCTGCTTGACCACCCTCCCGTGGTGCCCCAAGAAGACATTCCCGAATTTTTGGATCGCGTCTGGACGCGGCTGCCCGCCTCCAGCCTCTTCGGCCAGGAAGATTTTCTCGAGCGCATGGCCCCTATCTTTGTACCGGGCACATACGCGCCCAAGCTCTACCTGGATGAGGAAGGGAGCCTCCTGACCGTCAGCATTCAGAACATCTATGAAACGCCGCACGGCGAATTCCTGCTCCCCGGCCCCAACCCGGAATTCCAGACCGGCAGCTATGCCTATGAAGGCAGCACCTACCTGGTGCGCCGTAACCGCGAAGAAGAAGCCGCTCTCCTTTCCTTGCTTACGGAAATGAAATTCCAATCACGGAATGCCCGTCTGTGGTTCTTAGAGCCGGAAGAGGCCGTGAATTTCCTGCTGGACGCGTATCCCCAACTGGTCCAGAAATACCGTACCTACGGCGAAAAGGCCTTATCCCGCTACAAGGTCCGTCTTTCCCAGCCGGTTATTAACGCCGTGCTGACCAGCAACGAAAAGGAAAAGTGGTTCGACCTCGATATTACTGTACACTACGATGATCAGAGCATCGCCCTGCAAAAGGTTTGGGAAGCCTGGGTTCAGGGCAAACGCTATGTACAGCTCAAAGACGGCTCCTACACTTCGCTTCCCGAATCCTGGCTGGAAAGCGTAGCCCACAAGCTCCAGGCCTTGGGGTTGGATCCGGCAAGCCCGCCCAAAGAGCGCTTTCAGCAGTTTGAGGCCCCTGTTGTGGATAGCCTGCTGGATGATCTGCCCGCCGCGCAGACAGATGCCTTTTGGAACATCCTGCGCGAAAAAATCCATAATTTCGAGGGCATCAACGAAGTGGCGGCCCCGCCCGGGCTCAACGCCACGCTGCGGCCTTACCAACTGCAAGGCCTTTCCTATCTCAACTTTCTTCAGGAATACGGCTTCGGCGGTATCCTTGCTGATGAAATGGGCCTCGGCAAAACCGTACAGACGCTCTCTTTCATCCAACATATGGTGGATAAGGGCCTGCGCGGTCCCAACCTCATCATGGTGCCGACCTCGGTGCTGCCCAACTGGGAACGTGAGGCCGCCAAGTTTGTACCCGGCCTCACCCGATTGGTCATCTACGGTACCCGGCGCGAATCCATGTTTAAAAAGATTAGCGAGTCGGATCTGGTCATCACCACCTACGCCTTGCTCCGCCGTGATCTGGAAGAACTGGAAAAATACGAGTTCAACGCCGTTATCCTTGACGAAGCCCAGAACATTAAGAACCCCAACACCATTACCGCCAGGGCCGTACGCCGCATTAAGGCTGACATGCGCCTCTGCCTCTCGGGCACGCCTATCGAAAACAGCCTTTTTGAACTCTGGTCCCTGTTCGAGTTTCTCATGCCCGGCTTTCTCGGCGCGCAGCACGCCTTTCAGCGCGGGGTTATCAAGCCCATCAAGGACGGCGACAACGAAACC
This sequence comes from uncultured Desulfovibrionaceae bacterium, assembly GCA_949741925.1. GTDB lineage: Bacteria > Desulfobacterota > Desulfovibrionia > Desulfovibrionales > Desulfovibrionaceae > JAJDHY01. The sequence continues at coordinate 124,216 of CATJOY010000056.1, forward strand.
CTGGATTTTCTCCGGGCCCGGGTCCGCCCCTTTATTCTCCGCCGGACCAAAGCCGAGGTGGCCAGAGATCTGCCGCCCAAGATCGAAAGCACGTATTACTGCGCCCTGACTGAAGAACAAGCCGAGCTTTACGCCATGCTGGCCAGAAAGCTCCGTGAACAAGTTCTGGCCGATGTGGATTCCAAGGGACTTGCCAAAAGCCAGATTTCCATTCTGGACGCCCTCCTCAAGCTCCGCCAGATCTGCTGCCACCCCCGGCTGCTCAAGCTCAACTTCCCCGGCGTGGATACCAACCTCCCCTCAGGCAAGTTCGATGCCTTTAAAGACATGATCACCGATATCGTCGAGGAAGGGCACAAGGTGCTGGTCTTTTCTCAGTTCGTCCAGATGCTGCATATCATCCGTTCCTGGCTGCATATCAATGATATTCCTTTCTGCTATCTGGATGGGACCAGCAAGGACCGTTTCGACCAGGTGGATGCCTTCAACAATACCCCGGAAATCCCCATTTTCCTCATTTCTCTCAAGGCCGGCGGCACCGGCCTCAACCTGACCAGCGCTGATTACGTCATCCATTACGACCCCTGGTGGAACCCGGCCGTGGAAAGCCAGGCCACCGACCGGACCCACCGGATCGGTCAAACCCGGCAAGTCTTCTCTTACAAGCTCATCTGCCAGCATACCGTGGAGGAAAAAATCCTCCAGCTCCAGGAAAGCAAACGCGGTATTGCCGAAGCCGTTATCCCCGGGAAGGAAATATGGAAATCCCTCACCCGGGATGATCTGGAAATGTTGTTTGAGGTGTAGCGTGCCGCCTCTTCCGGCGTGCATCAGCCGTCGGCTGCCGGGCCCGGCGGGGCAGGATGTGTCGTTTCCCTGAAGCGATGCTCCGGCAGGGTTGTTCTTGGGGAGTAAAGGGCACTACCAGCCGTATCCGGCAGGAACGTATTCCCTCACTCGACTTTGGAATAGGGCATTTGTACCAGAGGAGCGCCACCGAGGCCGTCCGGAGGTTCCGGACCCGGATGTTCTGGGCAGGGAACCTCCATTTTGGATATCCCGGGGAGCCCGGCGGAGGCAAATCCGCCTCAGCGATCCCCTTGCTGAGACTGTATTCCGGAAATTTTCGGCGTGGCCGGCGTCTCCTGCGGCGTACCGGGCGGCGCTGAGGCGGCTGGCATTTTGACCGTAATCTCCTTGGGTTCCACTGTATCCAGCGAGGCAAATTCCGGTAGGATGACGTGCACCGGCAAATTCAGTTCCCCGCCGGCAATGAATCTCCCCGGTAGGGTCGCCGTGGCGATAATACCTTCCAGCACCTGCTCGTCGTTAGCCTGCGATTCCGGAACCTCCACGCTGACCGTAACCTTGGCAGGCTGGATAGACTCTATAGCGACCCCCTCCTCCGCGGCAACGCGTACATCCCGGGTGACGCGAACGGTTTTAGTACGAACCCCCACCTCCAAATCCACCACCACCTGCTGGGGCGTAACCGTCACCCCGTCCGGCACGTTGACAAACTCCCGCATTTCCAGCGGCCCGGGCCGCATAGCCTCGGTCAGGGCAATGGGCACAAAGACCCGCTCCAGCACACTGACCAGCGTTTCCGGACCACGCAAATGGGCATTCTGCGGGGTGATGCGCAGCGACCGAACATAAAAATCCTTGGCCAGATGCCCGGTAACGGCGGCTTCCATGGGAACCTCCCGAAGCTCCAGGGCATCCGCGACAATAGCAATGCGAGAAGGTGATATTTCCAGCACTTCAAAGGCATCTGTAAAAGGCAGTATTTCCGGCGTAATGTGCAACACCGTCGTGCCCTTTTGCACAGCCGAAAGATCCAACGACACAGCGTAGGGCCTGGTTGTGATAGTCCGCGTCAGCCCCAAGGCCGCTCTCAGGCGTACGGAAAGCTTATCGACCAGCCCCTCCCGAACAACCAGGCCATGGGGCAAGCCGCGGTATTCAATGCGTACGTCCACCCACGTTTCCACCTTATCCCGCACCGTCAGCACATACCACAGCCCGACAGCCATGATAAAGGCCACCCCGAAATACGCCCAGCGTACCGAAGCCAAGACCGCGCGGATATTTTTGAACGCTTCATACAGGGTCGTAAAACGTTTTTTCGCGGTTTCAAGCATCTTCACGCGCTCTTCTCCAAGAGGGAAAGCAGCACTTTTTTCAAACGCTGCCCGTCAAGGTTGGTGCTCAGCTTGCCGCGGATGGCCAGGCTGATTGCGCCGCGTTCCTCGGAGACGACAAGGGCAATGGCGTCTGTTTCCTCGGTAATCCCCAATGCCGCGCGGTGTCTGGTACCGTAATCCTGCTTTCCCTCCATCAATGTGGTCAGGGGCAGAATGCAGCCGGCCTCGCCAAGTTTGCCGTTACGCAAGACAACAGCGCCATCATGCAGCGGGCCGCCAACCCAGAAAATGCTGATCAGCAGCTCTTTGCTGACCCGCGCGTCCAGCTCCACCCCGCCTTGCACCATATCTCCAAGCGGCATACTGCGCTCGATGACGATGAGAGCCCCAATTCTACGTTGGGCCATATAGACGGCAGCCGCAATCACCGGAGCTAACAGGGAAGAATAATCCTTTTTCCGCGCGAACAACCCAAAGCGCTGCCGCGCCCCCATATAGGTAAGGGCCAAGCGGATATCCCGCTGGAATACGATAATGACAATAAGCACGATAGACCCGAAAAAATACTCAAGAATCCAAGTGATGGTGTTGAGCCCCAGAGGACGCGTCACCAGATAAAAGACGATAATCAGGAAAAGGCCGTACAGGGCCAGAACAGCGCGCGTGCCCTGGACCATGATCGTAATCCGGTACAAGAGTAGGGTAACCAGAAAAATATCCAGGATATCCCGCCAGCCAATGGTAATATCCATCCAGGGTATGCTCATGACGCCTCAACAGGGGGGGGCTTGTCTGCATCCGGACAGACCGGATCGGGAAGGGGTGAGCGCCAAGCCCAACGTAAGGGCCGCCACAGCACCGGCCACATCGTGAACTCTATGGGCATACACCCCTTCGCGGGCGAGCAAGGCAGAGGCAAGATGCGTCGGCCCATCCCGCGAAGCAAGGGGAATCCCGAGGAGCTTGCCGAAGAATCCCTTACGTGAAATGCCATAGTACAGCGGCCTGCCCAGGGAGGCCAGTCTCGCGGGGGCCCGCATCAGCTCCAGATTGTGCTCAAAATTCTTGCCAAAGCCTATGCCCGGGTCAAGTATTATGCGCTCTTCCGGCAAACCGGCCTTCACGACCAAGGCCATGCGCTCTTCAAAATACGCCAGAACATCCTCAACCACATTGTCGTAACGCGGAGCCTGCTGCATGATTTTGGGGGCCGCCGGGCAGTGCATCAGCACGTATCCGGGCCTATAGTGGCCGAGCACTTCCGGCATGGCCGGATCAAAGCCGGCCCCGGAAATATCATTGATGATCTCGGCCCCCTGCTCCAGGGCAAAGGCGGCGCTCGAGGCCCGCCAGGTATCGATGGAAACCAGGGGAACTTCTTTCTCCCCCGCTACAAAAGGATCGGGAGAAGCCCAGGATTCCCTCAGGGCCATAACCCCCCGCAGTACAGGAGCTAAGCGATCCAGCTCTTCTTCGGGGCTGATGAAATCCGCCCCCGGCCGGGTGGATTCCGCGCCGAAATCCAACATTCTCGCCCCGTCACGGGCTAGTTGTTCAGCTTGGACCAGGGCCGCCTCGGCCTGAAGATAGCTACCGCCATCGGAAAAAGAATCCGGAGTCAGATTCACTATGCCCGCTACCAAAAAGGGGGTGGAGCCAAAGCCCCGCCCCCCTCGAACGGTCCAGCTCCCTCCCCCGGAATCAGTGCCGGAGAAGCGACTTATCATCATCATTTATGCTCTCCGCCGGAAGTATTGCTCCCCCGCGTCCCTCCGAGGCCGCGGGATTTTTCTCCACTTCGAGCAGGGCTTCCCCCCTCGTCGCTTTCGTCTTCAATAACGAAATCTTCGGCCTCATCCGCTTCATCTTCGATGTTCTCGTCAGCGTTCTTTTCGGCCGTTGCAGAGGAAGAGCCCTCCCTCTTTCGCCCTGCCTCGTCAGAGGAAGAATCCTTGTCATCCACCGGCGGCAAGGGCTCGCCCTTCAAAATTTTATCAATATCGGCGCCGGTCAGCGTTTCACGCTCCAGCAAGGCCGCAGCCAGGCGGTGCAGGGTTTCGATATTCTCCCGTAAAAGCGTATCCGCCGTGTTCATGGCCTCGGTGATAAAGCGCTTCACTTCGGAATCCACCAATCTGGCGGTTTCCTCGCTATGCTCTTTATGGGAAACCCATTCCCGGCCGATAAAAACTTCCTGGTTCTGCTCGCCAATGGCCATAGGCCCGATGAGCTCACTCATGCCATAGCGGCAGACCATACTCCGGGCCATCTGGGTAGCCTTGTTGATATCGTCGGACGCACCGGTTGTATACTTGCCGTAAATAATCCATTCGGCAGCCCGGCCGGCCAGGGCAATAGCCATGCGGTTTTCCATTTCAGAACGGCTCATGCCGTAGCGATCCCGCTCGGGCAGGGGCATCATCAGACCGAGAGCGCGCCCCCGGGGCACAATGGTGACCTTATGCACCGGGTCGGTATCAGGCAGCAGCACGGAAACCAAGGCGTGGCCGGATTCATGGTAGGCGGTCTTTTTCCGCTCCTCTTCGGTCTGAACCATGGTGCGCCGTTCCTTACCCATGAGAAGCTTATCTTTAGCGTTCTCAAAATCGGCCATACTGACTTGGTCTTTGTTTTCCTTAGCCGCCATCAAGGCCGCTTCATTGACCAGGTTTTCCAAATCCGCCCCGGAAAAGCCGGGCGTGCCCCTTGCCAACACATCAAGATCAACGTCGCCGGCCAGAGGGGAACGCTGGGTATGCACGGCCAGAATATGCTTTCTGCCGCGCACGTCAGGAGCCGCCACAACAACTTGACGGTCGAAACGCCCGGGGCGGAGCAAGGCCGGGTCCAACACGTCCGGTCGGTTGGTGGCCGCGATGAGGATAACCCCTTCGTTGGCTTCAAAGCCATCCATTTCCACCAAAAGCTGGTTCAACGTCTGTTCGCGCTCGTCATGCCCACCGCCGAGGCCTGCGCCGCGCTGACGCCCCACGGCATCGATTTCATCAATAAAAATCAAGCAGGGAGCGTTCTTTTTGCCTTGAGCGAAAAGATCCCGCACCCGAGAAGCGCCCACCCCCACGAACATTTCCACAAAATCCGAACCGGAGATGGAAAAAAACGGCACGCCCGCCTCGCCTGCCACCGCGCGGGCCAGGAGGGTCTTGCCGGTGCCGGGAGGGCCGACGAGCAGCACCCCCTTGGGAATACGCCCCCCCAAGCGGGTAAATTTCTTAGGATTGGAAAGAAAATCCACAACTTCCGAGAGTTCTTCCTTGGCCTCGTCAACACCGGCCACATCGGCAAAGGTTACCCGGGCAGACTCCGCCGAAACCATACGCGCTCGGGAACGGCCAAAGCTCATGGCTTTGCCGCCGCCGCTTTGCACCTGGCGCATGTAGAATATCCAGACGCCGATAATAAGCAGCATAGGCAGCCAGGAAACAAGCACTGTGGTTATCCAGGAGGCCTCTTCGGGCGGCTCGGCCTTAACCACCACGCCATGGTCAATGAGGAGGCCTACCAAGCTGCTGTCATCCGGAGCGTAGCTTTGGAAGGGTTCATTATTTTTCGTCTTCCCGGAAAGTTTCTGCCCCTGAATGGTTACTTCACTGATATTGCCCCGCCCTACTTCCTGAAGAAAAACGGAATAATCCAGCTTGTTCTGGGCTCCCTGGGGCGCGTTGAAAACATTGAAAAGAGCCACCATGAGGAGGGAGATAATGCCCCACAGCAGCAAGTTGCGCGTAAACTGATTCAAAGGAGACCTCCAAATAGGACTGCACCCGCCCTTGTGCGCACGGCGGCGGATGAAGCGAAACAGGAATAACGGCCCGCCCCCGAGCGTTCTCACGGGGGTGAGGCGCTGGAATGCCGGTGTTCAGGCCCGGCAAGAACCGAGCTTCAGCACAAGGCTCGGCCCACTCTTCCATGCCGCCCCGCCCCTGCCGCAAACAAAATTTCCGGCAAACAAAGTACTAGTGTAAGCTTTGCAGGCTGATTTGACAATATTACCGCCCAAGGAAAAGTATACTTTGGGCGGATTGTCAAGCCGGGAAATCTACCGATCCTCAGAAGGGCAGAAGCGCCCACTAAAATAAAAAACCTTTATATAACCATAGCCAACTAGGATTATATGAAAAAAGTCCTTATTTTTATCAAACCTTATAGAGCGTTCCATGAGCTATGCAGAACATTCCTCGGAATTCTGCCATTTACCGCTTGCTACCGGAATGATTGTACAGTAAATCACAATACTATAATCACGCTCTATCTGGAAGACAACAAGAGCACCGTGGGATGCTGTCAAAGCCGGCCGCCCTTCGCTTGTTCGGCAGAAATCTCCCGGGAGCCTTTTGCCCCGCAAGGTGTGGTCACTCCATGGCTTTATACGTGAATAATTGCGCAAAGTGTGCTGTTATTTCTTACTCTGCGGACCACTGCGGCGAAGCCGCTAACAACTGTTTGGAAACAGCAACGTACATGGAGGAGTTATGTCCCAGCAAGCCCGACCGGATATTGTCGTTGATAAGGCTGCCTCACGCCTTTCGGATCTATGGACCAAAGAGGATTACTGGGCTATCTGGCTCGGCTTCCTTCTCATTATCATTGCCTCTTTTATTTACTTCGGCAGCCCTGCCGACAGCGTTAAAGACGGAATAGCCAACGCCAACGCAACCTTGGAAGCGGAAGCCGACAAAGCGCCCTTCAAAACCATTGCCTACTATAATGCCTTCCGCGCCAAAAGCGGCCTGACGGGCAGCGGCACGGAAACAGGCAAAACCATCGCCGCACTGATCAAGACCCCGGCCCGCTGGGGCGATTCTCCCCTCAAGGCCTTTTTCTTGAGCAAGGAAGAAGCGGATGCCACCAATGCAGCCAAGGCCCGGGACGCCGCGGAAGCCAAAGCCAACGCAGCGGAAGCCCTGAGCCTGGCCCAAGCGGCTGAAAGTGCGGCGGAAGCTGCCGGCTTTGCGGATACAACCCTGAACGCCGCAGCAAAGGCCGCCGTGGATGCCTGGAACAGCGCCGAAAGCAAGGCTAAAAGCGCCGCTTCGGCAGCGAATGTCAAACCCTACAACCTCATCCCCATGCTGCTTATATTTATGGTGGTAACGGCCCTCTTCTTCGCCATCGGCATCAAGTGCATGGGGAAAAACGTCCCCCGCTTCCTGATCGGTTTCATCTTTATTTTCCTGGTAGCGATTCTGGCCTATTTTCTCGGCAACCAGAATACGTTCCGCAAGTACGGCGTAGGTTCTGAAGCCTGGGCTATTATTCTAGGCTTACTCATCGCTAATACCCTGGGCACGCCTGCCTTTGCCAAACCCGCCATCCAGACCGAGTATTATATCAAGACCGGTCTGGTTTTGCTGGGGGCGAGTGTCCTTTTTGATAAAATCATCGCCATCGGTACCCCCGGCATATTCGTGGCTTGGGTGGTCACGCCTATTGTGCTGGTTCTTACCTACATCTTTGGTCAAAAGGTGCTGAAGATCGAATCCAAGACGTTGAACATCGTTATCTCAGCGGATATGTCGGTCTGCGGCACCTCGGCGGCTATTGCCACCGCCGCGGCCTGCCGGGCTAAGAAAGAGGAACTGACCCTGGCCATCGGCATCTCCTTAACCTTTACCGCCGTTATGATGATCGTCATGCCTATGGTCATCAAGGCTGTGGGCATGCCGGAGGTTCTCGGTGGAGCCTGGATCGGCGGCACTGTTGACGCCACGGGTTCCGTGGCCGCGGCCGGCGCGGTACTCGGCGATAAAGCCATGTATGTAGCGGCCACCATCAAAATGATCCAGAACGTGCTCATCGGCCTGACCGCCTTCTGCGTGGCCGTTTACTGGTGCGCCAAAGTGGACCGCGTGGAAGGAGAAAAGGTTCATGTTTCGGAAATCTGGCACCGCTTCCCCAAGTTTGTTCTGGGCTTCCTGGCGGCTTCAATTCTGTTCTCGCTGATCAGCCAAGGTTACGGAACCGATCTTTCCAAAGCCCTGGTGGATAAGGGAGCATTGAGCATGCTCAACGGTCTGCGCACCTGGTTCTTTGTCTTTGCCTTTGTCTCCATCGGTCTGGCCACCAACTTCCGCGAGTTCGCCCCCTATTTCAAGGGCGGCAAGCCGGTCATTTTGTATGTATGCGGCCAAAGCCTCAACTTGCTGCTCACTTTGGTTATGGCCTATGTAATGTTCTACCTTGTATTCCCGGATATTACCGCCAGCATTTGATCACTGCCGGCGCGTAACCGAGCAGGAAGCCCCCCTACGGGCGGCTTCCTGCTACAAGAGATCGCGTGTTGTTCGGCCCAGCCGAACCCCAAATCAGGAGAGCGTCATGAAGACGGCAACATCCGCTTCTCGCAGAAAGAAAGGACTTTTCCAATTAAGCCTGGCGGCGTGCTTCATCTGGCTGTTTATGATGTATATCGGGCCTGCCCTCATCAATGCCGTACCCATCTGGAAACAATTGGGCGAAGAAGCGGATCGGCTGAACATCCACTTGGCTTCGTACTTCTATACGGAAGTGCCGATTAGCGGAGAGGCGGAAATGCACATGCGCAGCACCATCCGTTTCCAGCCGGGTAAACAGCAAGCCGGGGACGAACGGAAAATTCCGGATTGAGCCAAAAAATTACACTAAAGTGGCTGTCTTGTCTGTACATTTTCCGATAACCACGATATTCTGAAAGCAGTTTGACTGAGGAAGCGTTTCGTCACCGGTGTGGCGCCTGGTCTTCAAAACCAGTGGGCGGCTTATACCCGTCTGTAGGTTCGACTCCTATACGCTTCCGCCACCATTGGTTTTTTTTAAGCCACGTAAGCGTAACGGCTACGTGGCTCTTTATTTCCAACCTTTTTGATAAGAAGCTCTACGGAGTCCATGCTCCCCACCGTTTTTCAAGGAGAAAAGGCGCATCGAGCCTGAGCGGATTTTCCGCCGGAGCTTCCCTCCCCTGGTTAATGACGGCACACGCGCCAGGTGCCCTCGCGTAACCGACTCCGCTTGGCGACTATTCCCTTGCTGGTCTTTTTATGTGCCGCCACTATGACATTCAATCTTTCTCTTGCAGGAGCAGCGCTCTCCCTTTACGGTAGCCCGGCTGGAAACAGCGAGCGTTAGCGCCTGGACAGGCGGCGGGGCCAAGGACAGTTTGTCTTTTCCGGATGACGCTGCCAGGGGTAAAAAGGCGACTTGGCAACGGTTATATATTATTGGGCTCCCCCTAACGCATACGGTATAAGGCGAGTGTTCCACAGGCCGTAAAGGCCTCCTCTCCTCAGCCCATTTCCCATAAGGAATTCTACATAGCACAAGGTGATGGCATGGGACAGGCCTTTCTCAAATTGCACATAGCTATCCTCCTTGCCGGGTTCACCGGCATTCTGGGCAAACTGATCAGCTTAGCGGAAGGCCCGTTGGTTTGGTATAGGATGCTTTTTACCGCCGTACTGCTGTTCCTGTATCTGTACCATACCGGCCGACCGTTCCGGCTGCCCCTCAGGGAGGCTTGCCGGATCGGCGGCATTGGTGTGCTCGTTGCGGTACACTGGATCTTTTTTTACGGCAGCATCAAGTACGCCAACGTTTCCATTGCCGTAGTCTGTTTTGCGCTGACGGGCTTTTTTACCGCAATCCTGGAGCCCCTGAGCACCAGAACATGCATTTCACTGCGCGAATTGAGCTTTAGTTTATTGACCGTGGCCGGTATCGTGCTGATTTTCCATTTCGATACCCGCTTCAGAATCGGCATCGTGCTTGGCGTGCTCTCCGCCGTTTTTGCCTCTCTGTTCACTATAGGCATCAAAAATGGCGGCAAGGACCATCCTTCGGATGTGTTCCTGTTTTACCAAATGCTTGGCGGCTTTCCTTTTCTCTCTCTGGTCGCCCCGCTCTATACCCGGTTCTTCCCCGGCCTGCGCCTCAGCCCCGACCTTCCGGATCTGTTGTATCTGCTGCTCCTCTCTTCGGCCTGCACCATAGGTCTTTTTCTCCTGCAAATTCAGGTATTGCAAAAAATTTCCGCCTTTACCGTCAGCCTCAGTTTTAACCTTGAACCCGTTTACAGTATTGCTCTTGCCATGCTGCTTTTCGGGGAAGCCGCTGAACTCACCGCGGCCTTTTATGTCGGCTTAGGGCTCATCTGCCTTTCCGTGCTCCTGCAGAGTCTGGCCGCGGCAAGCGAACGGCGAGAGGCAGCCCGGCAGAGAGATACACCCCGGACGCAACCACAATGTTCACAAAAAATGCTCTCGAACAATATTTTCCGGAACACTCGCTGACCGCTCCCCTTATCGGGTGCTCAGCGACAGCCTCTCCAAGAAAGGGACAACTGCTGTAGGAGCCACCGGACGAAATTCCTGTTTCAAAACAGCGCCCCTGTGCAAAACCTCAGGCCTGCAACGCATCCGGCAACGGCATTCCCCAAATAAACACTGTTTTCTACGAAAGTGGACAAGAGGGCCGGAATGGCCTATCCCCTTACTGCACGGGCGGCCTTCCGCCTGCGCTTTCCCTTTTTCCGCCGCGGCAACAAGCGCCGTGACGGCGGCAGCCGTGATGCGTCGCTCCGTTGAGCATACGATAACGCAGGAGATCTTTATGCTCACCCGCTCCCGCTTTATTTTGATCAATGGGTACCATATTCTGGTCGATGGCCTGTTTGATTCCATCCCCATCCTGCTGGCTTTTATGGTTCTTTCCTTCGGCGACGGGGGAGAAGCGGTCGGCCTGGTTGTTTCTCTGGGAACTGCGGCGGGCACGGCCGCCGGCCTGGGAACTCTCCTCCTGGCCCGAAACTTCGGCTTCATGCGCACCATTTCCCTGGTCACCGCCACCTACGGAGCCGGATTTATCGCAGCCTCATACAGCAACGGCATCGTCACTGCGGGCCTATGTTTCATTGTTGCTCTCTCCGGGCACAATATCTTCCACAATATTTCATTTTCTTACCTGACGGCACAAACTGAAAAGCGCCGCCTGGGCCGGGTCATCAGCGATTTCACAGCCATTGGCGATATCGGCAGAATTCCGCTGGTCTCCCTGGCGGCCTTTGCAGCCGCCTACACCATTGCGGAGGTTCCGGGCTGGCGGATCATTTGTTTCGGCTATGGCGCGGTAGGCCTTGGCGCGGCTCTTTGGCTCTTTCTTGATGCCCGAAGGGATAAAAATCCACTCCAGGAAACACAATACGGAGAGCGGAGCTTTCCTTCCTTTGGCATCCTGAGGCAGCGGGAGGTACTGCTGGCCATGATGGCCAGCGTGCTCAACGCCTTCAGCAACAACCGAATATTCACCTTTCTTCCGCTGCTGCTGCTGGATAAAGGCATTGATCCCAAAGTTATAGGCTCCTTTGCCTTTGGCTTTACCGTCGGCTCGTTCCTCGGGAAGATGGCCTGCGGCAGATTCGTAGACCGTTACGGTCCAAGGCGGGTTTTTATCATCGCGGAATGTGCCTTGACCGCCTTGCTCTGTGTGCTTCTGGCCGTAGATAGCCTCGCGGTCATCGTCGTCATCGCCCTGCTGCTGGGCATCGTCACCAAGGGCACGGTCCCGGTTATTCAAAGCATCATTATCGAACCTGTCCGGGAAAACGTATATGGCGATATATTCGCCATCAACTCGTTCCTGCGGGGCATTACCGATATGCTCACCCCGCTGCTCTTCGGCCTTCTAGCCGCTGCCCGAGGCATGGAAAGCGTTTACGCCGTTATGGCCGTTACAGCCTCGGTGGCCGCCGTGCCCTTATTGCTCTCTTCCGGAAAAAAACCGCCCGTGGAACCGCTGTGAAACGCGAGGCCCTCCCAGGCTGAGCGATCAGAATAGAAGTTTTCGCCAGTGGGTACTGCCAGGCGTAAAACCCCTTACTCCTCTTGAGCGACCTACGCGGAGAACAGACGTTCCGCGTTAGGAAGCCCCAAAGGTTTCCAACAAATAGGTATAGGTGGACGGCGGCACCAAAGGACGAAGGGCCTCAAAATCCTTGCGTGCCAGATACTGGCGCACGGTAGAAGCACTGATGACCACATCCCCGCAAACCTTTCTGGGGATCACATGCACATTGACCTGAAGTTTCGGGAGGAAGGTAAACATGGTTTCGTTGTAGGCCGAGGTAACGTTGCACGACGGCTCTTCCCCAACAAAGCGATCTGTAATACCCAAAGCCGGCGCGATAACCGCCCCATACAGCAGAATATCCAGCGAAGAATCTACGTTATACCGTTCGGTATCTTTGGTAAAATACCCGGGAAAAGTAAATGATGAAATAATAAAGTTGCCGCTTGGGATAACAAAAATCGGCTTTTTAAGATGCTCTATCCCTTTCTTAATAAGAGAAAATCTATCATCAAAAGAAAAAAATGATTTATTCTCTTCAACAACAAAAATATAGAGAGCATCAACACGCTCTATAGCCTGCTCAATTAAATAAAGATGCCCATAGGTAAAAGGATTGGCATTCATTACAATAGAACCAATTCGTTCCCCCTTCTTAGGAAGGGGAGAACTGGAGACAACAGTACGAATCCAGTACTCAATATCTTCGTTACAGTGCTTTTCACGAACCAAGTTAGCTATATAACGGCTACAAAAGGTATCAATAGTTCCTATTGATTCCTGTTGAACTTTTTTATCCTGCATTATGGTAAAAATAAAATTGGCGATTATTTTATTTCCTTTGTAGTTCCAATGTCCTTTATCAATAAATAGTTCCCCGGATGAATGAGGACGATTAAATAAAGGTTGCAGATCGAAACACGGTATTCCATTATTTATACAATGTATTTGCAAGGAAGATAAACAAAATCGCTGCACAGGAGACGAAAAAGTAAATATACTTTTTTCCTTTCCCATCTGCCCAAGACTACGGCGTGCTATATATTTTTCGCGCTTGGAGAGATTAACAACTTTATCAGGAGTTGGACGCAACATAGTTATAAAATGAACCTTGCTCCTTTCACAATATTGCTTCATCTCCAAAAGTATTTGGAGATATATATCTTTTTTGTAGAATGTCATGGCATTGCTATACAGTATAAATACAAAATCTCCCTCCCGGAGATTCAGTGTCCGTAGCTGTAAAAAATAATTTTCTATCTGTCTACTGCCGCGGACACCATAATTATGCACCGCATATTTTCTTGGTACTGCAGCACCATTCAATTGTTCTTGCAAAAAAGAAGCTATAGTATGGGCATCTTCCGCCCCTACACCATATACATAGGAGGGACCCAGAAGATAAACATTATGATCCGGCGTCTCCGGCTGCCCGATTGTCTGTCTGATGCCGTCGGCTATATGCACATAGGGATTATCCTCAATAGCCGCGTTATAAATAGCGCCATTACGGATAATATTGCCCTTATTGGCGAAAATATACGTAAGGTATGCGGGGGAATACTGGGGCAGTTCCGCGTACAGAGGGTCCATCAAGCGTTTGATGTGCCTGCGTGAAAACCACGCTTGCGAAAGATACGGAGGGTGGCCCTTGCGGGAACCGGCGGCTAAAGCCTTGAGCCCTAAACGTTGCAACCATTGCCTCAGGGAAAAAATATTCATCGCCTGGTTATCTCTATGCCGCCCCGTCCGCTACCCGGTCGGAAGGTCAGAAAGGTTGTTCCATGTCCGCCCGCTCCAAGCGCGCAAACCGCGCGGCCAGGCAGGACCAATCGCATCGTTCAGCGGTAAATTGACGCGCCCTGGTCGCTTGTGCCTGAAAAGCAGCGGCATCGCGCCAATACCGCAGAGCTGTCGGGATGCTCCCGGCGGCGTCGCTGTACACGACGGCATCCGCAAAAGTCCCCTCAAGGGCCGGCGGAAGAATGACTATCTTTCCTAAGGCCAAAGCTTCTACAATAACCCTTTCGTTCCCCGCGCACTCTTCCGGAGAGAGAAAGAGAATGCCGTCAAGCGCGATCAGATGCTCGCGTAGACCATCACGGGAGAACGGCACACGTTCCCACGCGCCCGGCAACGCCCCAACCCCGGCTTTTTCTTCCATAAGCCGCATGATCACGGGGGAATCTGCCCCCTGCGCTTCCCGCAGGGCTTCCGGAAGGGCAGACGGATATTCCCGGCCTGCTTCAGCGAGCCATCCCAAGACAGGCTTTCTCCCCTGCGCTTCCTCAAGGCAGAGCGGCGGAGCAAAGGACGCCGCCCGCACCAGGGGAAGCCACGCGCTCGGGTACGGCTTAGGAAAGCGAGAATCCCGCTCCATCATTTCCTTGACCAGGCCGGAAACAGGCATCCACACCCCGTCCGCCCCAAGGGCCTTCCGCAGGTTGCTCCGCCAAACGTCAGGCTTTTCCACAGAGCTCTTTACGCCGGGGTACGCTTTGCCCCAGCGGCTGACCAAAACGATATTCCGGAGAGAGCGTATGCAGGGAAAAGCATCGGGCAGATGGCTAAGCAGCGCGGCATCTCCAAGGAAAAACCACTGTGTTGTCAGAGTATCGGCAGCGCTCAGCATCTCTATACCTTGGCGCAGACATGCGTCAAAAACGGACGCATGCGGGGCAGTACACGGATCCCCGTCATAAGAACGCCAATGCAACAGAGCGACCCGTTTCCCCTGCATGTGGGCAGCAAGGGCATACTCCAAACTGTTCGCTCGTTCCGGCCCGTCAGGCGCAAAATCACAGGCGACAACCAGGTCATATTCCCGGCTCTCCGGCTCGCCGGAACGAACGCATGGCGGGATAAGGGCTTTTTTATGCGTGTACGGCAACCCTTCTGCCAGGCCTGTTTTATGCCAATGCGTGAACCCCTGCCGATAGACAAAACGCACGCCGTTATGGGCAAGAAGCGTACGTACATGGGTTTTTGAGGTGGCGGTTAAAGAATCATTCCTGGCTATAGAAAAGGCCAGGAACCCGGGAGAACCTATTTTTCGGACGCTTTTCTTTCCATACCTGGCGAGCAGACGGTGCCACATCTCGGTATCGCCGGAAATGCAGACCTCATCCCACGGACCAACAGCATCAAGGGCCTCCCGCCGGATCAGTAAAGAAGAAACATCCGGCTGGATGATGCTGGCGGCACTCCATGAGCCTTGCACCTCTAACTGGGGAGAAACCCGAATCCACTGCGCCATCACGGCCACAGCCTGCGGGTCATTTTGAAGCGCTGCAACTTCAATGGCTACTTTCTGAGGGTGCGACCAATCATCGCTATCGTGCACTATAACCAGCTGCCCGGTCGCGCGCCGCAAGGCCGCATTTCTAGCGGGGTAGGCACCACCGTTCTCAGGCAGGCGAATGAGCTGTATTCGTGCATCCTGCTCGCACAGGGTCTGCACGATGGCGGCTGTATCATCCTGGCTCGCATCATCAACAACAAGTATTTCCAGGTTCCACCAGGTCTGATCTCTCAGACTCTCCAACGCTGTAGCAATGGTCTTTCCGGCATTATATGCGGGCATGATAACGGAGACCTTAAGGGGGCAATCAGCGAGCTTCAAGGCCTCCGGCGAAACAATATTCGCCAGACTAAGGGGTTGTGATGCATCGCGCAGGGCCAAAGTGGTCAAGCCTTCGGCGCGCAGCACATTGTTAAGGCAGGCAAGCTGTTCCTGTTCCGCCTCCGCTAAAGGCTTACCCATTTGCAGAGCACAACCGCGCAGCGCCGTAGCGTAGAGCAACAATGCGGTTGTCGTATTGAAATCTTTTTTATCAAGGGAATCAAAGAAAAGTTTGGCGGCTTTATAATGGCCAAGATGAAAAAGACACAGCGCCTCGCCGATCAAGAGTTGCTTTTTTCTGAAATTTTTTACTTCCTTGCAGGCTATAATATAAGGCAACATCTTTTCATAAGCGCCGTTGGAATAGTGCCAACGCGCCAAGGCCCAGGCAGCCGCCACCCTATCGTATATATCTGCACCCGTATTGGAAACTAAGGCCTCAAGTTCGGGTACAGCGTAGCGTGCATAACCGCCCCATAATTTTTTACTCAGCGTCGTAGAAAGGATACATGGATGGCTTTTGACAAGGCCGGTCTTCAGGAGAAGCGTTTTGCCCAGTGTATACGCTATGCAGCAGACTTTTTTCAACCCCAAGACGACATGCCGCGGCTGACCGGGCATATGCAACGATGATTGCCGTATCAAATCAATCCCCCAACAAGACCTCACCAGGCGCGCTATCTTCACCTAATCCCAGGCTAGAGAGTAAAACTTACGGAGACTTCTCATACCTGCCGTGAGGCGTCAATAGCCGCTTCCTCTGCTGTAGGCCTCCGGCAGCCATGGGATTCCGGCCACCACTCGGGGAGTGCTCCTCACCCCACGAGCAGCGCACATGGTGAGGTAGGTACGCTGCCCAAGCAGTATACTTGTAAAAAAGCCTACCGTTTTTGCCGTCGCCATTCCCACGGCGACACGGGGTCTGGATCGGCCCACAGCCCTCTTCCGGAACGGCGGGCGGCGTCTTGCAAAGCTTGCCACGCTTCGCAATTCCGGCAATAGCGAGGCCAGACCCAAGCAAGGCCGGCCTGTAACAACTGGACCTGGAGACTCACGCCACTGGGTAAGTACACGATGGCAACCGTCCTTTTATAACGGTCTGGCTTCCCCACAGGTTCAACGTTAACGAGCTGGTATAATGCACTATCCAGCACAACGCCCCGCGCCGCTTCGCCCCCGGGCTGACGCCGCTCCGGTGCGTCTATGCCATAGAGTCTGATTTTACGAGGCATCCCGCCATCGATTGGCTCTATTGTCAGCGTATCCCCATCAGCAATAGCGATGGCCCGCCCTAGCCACGCTTCCCCATTGTCTGGAGTAAGCATAAACAACACAACGGCAAAGAAGAGAGAGCGCACTGAATATCCTAAAAAATATACTTCAACACCTATAGAGCATAAAAATTGATCTTTAGAGCAATGATAGAAATATTGCAATGGTCTATATGGGAAGTATGCCTAAAAAGAGTACTGCCCCGGCCTTTGGGCCGATCATGCGCCGATTCCGGCACCTGAAAGACTTGAGTCAAGATGAAGTTGCGGCACGGCTTGATATCGCGCCATCGTATGTAAGTCGGCTGGAAAGCGGCGGGAGAAAGCCCTCCGTCGATATGCTTTTCCGGGTAGCTGATGCGTTAGAGGTCTCGGCTACGGCTATTATCGCAGAGATGGAGAAAAGCCGCGATGGAGCGCCACGTTGATGGGAATGACAGATGCCTGAAAGATTGTTTTTGAAGCTGGACTAAGGGAATTTCCATCAATTACGACAGGAACACGAGCCGGAAAGGCGTGTTCCGGAGAGACGATAAACACCAAGAAAAATGTGCTGAAAAGAGGCTCTATTTGCGACCTATAGGTCGCCGCGAAAAAAAAATACAATCCTGTAGTATGGGAGTAATGTGCAAAGAAAAGCTTTTCGGGCCGGTATTACGGCATTTCAGAAAAGAAAAGGGCTGGTCGCAAGAAGAGCTTGCGGCCCGTCTTGATGTTTCCAGGTCTCATATAGGACGCTTGGAGACAGGGAAAAAACAGCCGAGTTTAAAAATGCTCTTCAGGCTGGCGGATGCTTTGGAAATTCAGGCATTCGAGATTATTAAGGCTATTGAAAAAGCAAAAGAGGCTCAGTGAAGGGCAATCCATACAGCAAATTTTTGTAGGAGAGAGGTACCTATTTCTTACGGTTTTCGCCGCTGCCATTCCCACAGCGGCACGGGCTCAGGATCGGCCCACAGCCCTCTGCCGGAACGGCGGGCGGCGTCTTGCAACGCTTGCCAGGCTTCGCAATGCCAGTAAGAGCGCAGCCAGACCCGGGCAAGGCCAGCCTTAAGCAACGAGGTCTGCACAATTCTTCCTTCGACAAGCACAACAGCTATCGTTTTCCCGTATCGATCTCGCTTCTCTGGGGCGTCTCTGCTATCTCCACAACCCGGCACAGCACCAGGGCGCTGACGAACCCTTTTGCCGTGCCGCCGCAGGGCTGACTTGCTTCCGGCACGTCTATGCCATGTAAGCGGATGCGCATTCTATCGCCGCCCGCCACAGGTTCAACGGTAATCGTATCGCCGTCGATTACGGCGACCATGCGGGCGGGCCATGCATCCGCAAGGGAAGGTGCAAGCATGAGCGCAAGGAAAACGAAAACGAGCGCTTTGAATATTGTAATCAACAAGATAACGTAATCTTGTAGATTATGAAAATTCCCATGCATCTTCGTTATGATGCAATATGGCAAAAAAACGCATCAAGACAGACGCCTTCAGCGTCATATTGCGGGAAATCCGCACAGAAAAAGGCTTATTGCAAGATCAGATAGCCGAACGACCGGACGTTACTCGAAATTACATATCGTACCTGGAGAGCGGGCAGCGGTATCCATCCTTGGAAATGTTCATTGCCCTGGCCCGGGCGTTGGGTGTCAGGCCCGGCGAGATGATGGACAGGATCGCGGCGAGAATTGATAGCGGCAGGGCTTCGCCTCTGGTCAAGAAACAGGCGGGCCGAAGGGGTAGATACTCTTGAGTATGCCCCCACGCCGTTTCGCCCTCCGGCAGCCCCGCTCCGATGCGTCTCTACCTTATCATCTGATTCTCATTTGTTCCCCGCCTTGAATATG
Organism: uncultured Desulfovibrionaceae bacterium; assembly: GCA_949741925.1. Taxonomy (GTDB): domain Bacteria; phylum Desulfobacterota; class Desulfovibrionia; order Desulfovibrionales; family Desulfovibrionaceae; genus JAJDHY01. The sequence goes on from CATJOY010000056.1 coordinate 142,933, forward strand.
CTTTACTGCACCTGTGCCGCTGCCATACCGGAAGGGCTCTCCTCGGCCAGGCCCAAAGAATTTGTTTGTCCACTATGCTGCACCGGATAACGAACTGAAAGAACAGATACGATACCTTTTACTTAACGCGAGAGAGCATAAAAATAACACGTGGTTTGTCGTTCTGGTTGAAGGCAGGTAGAAGTATGCCTTGTGGAGCCGACGGCAGCCGGTTTGTGAGATGCTATGAGCAACCTTCGATTTGTCTTTCTCAACCTCAGCAAAAAAATATGGCCTAAAATTACAGCCTATGCCCTGCTTGGCGTTCTCAGTACCCTGGCCGGAGCGGCACTCAAGAGATATATCCCTGAGGAACTCAGCCAGATGGTGGGGGTAGATACGGTACGCAACATTCTGACCATCCTTGCCTCAAGCATGCTGACCGTTACCACCTTCTCGCTCTCCACCACGGTTTCGGCCTATGGCGCGGCCACGTCCAACGTCACCCCGCGAGCGACAACACTGATTACTGAAGACAAAACGACCCAGAACGCCCTGAGCACGTTTCTCGGCACCTTCGTCTTTAGCCTTGTCGGCCTCATCGCGCTGAACATGGGCATTTACGAGGGAGGCGGTCGTTTTATCCTTTTTGTATGCACCATCGGCATTGTCATCTTGATCATTATTACCTTCATCCGCTGGATAGAGCGGTTGACCACCCTCGGCAGGGTAAACGAAACAAATGGGCTTATTGAAAAAGCCGCCGCTAAAGCAATCACCTTGCGTGCCCATAAGCCAACCTTCGGGTGCAACCTTCTCACGACCATTCCTTCCGAGCTATCGGAAAAAAATATGCTTACGGCAGAGGAGGGCGGGTATGTACAGTATTTTAATGTGCAAAAACTCTCCGCCCTGGCTGATGAAAACGGAGTGGATATCTATGTACTCGCTACCCCCGGCAACTATATCGACCCAGGAGCGGCTCTGGCTGTGCTGAGCAAAACAGTGTCGGAAGAGAACCTTACAGCGCTTCGAGGCTGCTTTACCCTCGCGGAGCAGCGCGCCTTTGAACACGATCCGCGTTTCGGCCTGTGCGTTCTGGCTGAAGTTGCCTCCAGAGCGATGCCTGCAAATGATCATGGAACCGCTCTTGATATTGTAGTCCGGCTGGGCCGGATCCTTGCTTTGTATATTGCCGAAAAACAGCCTGATGAGGTTGAGTTCAAGCGCCTATGGGTCCGTGAACTCTGCATTGACGACCTCTTTCAAGATGCCTTCAACTTGATAGCGCGTGATGCGGCAGGGGCTTTTGAGGTACAGGCCAGGCTGCAAAAGACCCTCGTTTCTCTCGGTAGTTTAGGAGAAAGTTACCGGACAAGCGCTATAAAGTATTCCCAAAGAGCGCTTCAATACAGTGAGAAAAATTTGTTTCTGGAAGAAGAAAAAGATGAACTCAGGCGTATTGCAGGGGAGCTCAGGCTCTAGCCGCAATCGTAACGACTTGTGCAATGAAAGCAAGGTCAAGGCGTATTATAGTGTTGTTTATCCTTTCTCCCCTCATTCCTTCATGACGCGAATGGAAGCCATGAAACGAGTTGCAAGAGTTCGCTTTGGAAGGGATATGACGCAATTTTTCCCGAGTTTGGCACTTTACAAGGCGGGGCATGGACGTATCTTTGGAGCGGTTCAGAGCGTCATTCAAGGTCGTGCTTCGGATTCCTTTCGGAAAAAATGCCCTTGTCCTTCTCCTTCACCTTCCCTTGCCATGTCTCTGCGTCTGACTTTTTCTTAAAGGTTTCGCATGTGATGGGGCAGCGTTTTTCCTGATTCTGACTTCCCATTGAAGATTCCCACGCTTACGGATAGTTGCCGTTTGTTCCTCCTTTTTTGAAGCGCTGCCACGTAGTGGAGCAAAATGGATCAAGTAATCAACAACGAAAAAAGGACTTACGATTTCTCGTAAGTCCTTGATTTTTCTGGCTCCCCGGGACGGGGTTGAACCGCCGACCTAGTGATTAACAGTCACCCGCTCTGCCGATTGAGCTACCGGGGAAGATACGTCGCTACGCAACGCGAAAAATTGACTACGTGTATTTCTTTCTCCCGTCAAGAGAAAAATGAAAAAATCAATTTTTCTTTTCGACCTTGCCTTCATGCCTACCGGGAAAGGTATTCGGTGATCATGGCATCATAGGCGCTGGTCGCGGCAAAAGCCCGAGCCGCCATGGTTCGGCGCAGGGCCAACCCCGCCCGCATCCCGTTCTTTTCCAGTTCTTCCCGGATAGGCGCGTAGCAATCCGTTCCCGGGACAACCAGTACCGAATGGAAGTTCTTGGCCGCGGCCCTGAGCAAGCACGGACCGCCGATGTCGATTTCCTCCACCATGCCGCGGGGATCAAGATTTTTGGCCAGCGCCCCGGCAAAATTATACAAATTGACGCAAACAAGATCAAAGGGCTCGATGTCGCGGGCTTTCAGGGTTTCCAGGTGGGCGGGGGTATCCTTATCGGCCAGAATGCCGCCGTGAATATGCGGATGCAGCGTTTTTACCCGGCCGCCGAGAATTTCCGGAAAGCCGGTCACTTCGCTAACCTGGGTCACAGCCAGCCCGGCCTCAGAAAGCGCCTTGAACGTGCCGCCTGTGGAAACGAGCCGCACGCCGTTTCCGGCAAGATATGCGGCGAACTCCACCAAGCCGCTCTTGTCCGTAACGCTGAAAAGCGCGCGTTTGATAGGCAAGGAATCCATGAATACTCCTTTAGAGAATGGTGCAAACGGGGGACCGCGCCGAGCACTCCCGGCATTGACGCGCTCGCCCATAAAACGTTCCGACGCCGTAAAGCCGAGTGGAAACCCGCAAGATACGCCGCAACCGGCTCCTCATGTGGTCACATTCCGGCCCGGTTGCGGCGTTGTTGAAAAAAATCACGCAGCAACGCCGCGCACTCCTCTTCGCGTATCCTATCCGCATGCCAAATCCGGCCCCCGGCAAAAGGCAGCTCCAACCCCTCCAGCACGGAAAGCACGGCTCCGGCTCTCGGATCGGGCGCACCGTAGACCAGCCCTGCAATGCGGGCATGAATCATGGCCCCGACGCACATCAAACAGGGCTCCAGCGTCACAACCAATACGGCCCCTTCCAGCCTGTAGTTCCCCGTATTCCGGGCGGCTTCGCGCAGAGCCATAATCTCGGCATGCGCACAGGGATCGTTTAAGGCAATGGGGGAATTATGCCCGCGCCCGATAACAGCACCGTCAGCAGCCACAACAACCGCGCCTACCGGCACCTCGCCCCCCTCTCCGGCGCGGACTGCCTCCTCAAGGGCCCGGCCCATGAGTTCATCCCAGCTTCCCCAACCGAGGGGCGGGGAAGGCATGATTCTGCCGCAAGCCATGGTTCAGATAATAACGTGGCGGCGGATATGCTCTACCACCTCTTGCGGCGAATCTTTGACCACAACCAGCCCCAGTTCCTCCTCGGTAATGTAGCCATCCGCAACCATACGTTCGCGTAGCCAATCCAGAAGGCCGTTCCAGAAGCTGCTCTGGTAGAGAATGATGGGAAACGGTTTGATGCGGTGGGTCTGGGCCAGGACAAAGGCTTCGGAAAGCTCGTCAATAGTGCCCATGCCGCCGGGCATGACCACGTAGGCCATGGCATATTTGACAAACATCAGCTTGCGCACAAAAAAATAGCGGAAATCCGAACGCACGTTGACATACCGGTTACAGGACTGCTCATGGGGCAAATGGATATGCAGCCCTACGGAAACGCCTCCGGCTTCGGCGGCCCCCTTGTTGGCCGCCTCCATCAGACCGGGACCGCCGCCCGTAATGACCCCGTAGCCGGATTCAGCCAACAGGCGGGCGATTTCTTCGGTTTCCCGGTAAATAGGATCTCCGGCTCCGGAACGAGCCGAGCCGAAAATAGAGACACAACGTCGGGTGCGGCTCAAGGTCTCAAAGCCTTCAACCACTTCGGCAATGATTTTGAACAGCCTCCAGGAATCCTGGTTGGATAAACTATCAAGCAGATATTCTGTGGATGACATGGGCACTCCTTTGACGCCGAACATACAGCGCCCGCCAGAGACTGCCCGCGCCCCGGCAAAAAAACTCGCCGGGCGGCGGACGTGCGAATATATCCATCACGCCTCTATCGCCCTTCGGTCGATGGAGGCAGATCACTTCTGGCAAAACATGATTCCAGGCAACGTTCTGTTGCGAAATCGCAATACGCCGAAGACAGCCCGGCGGCAGAAGCCGTTCTGTAATGGTGTATGAAATAATTCTTCATAAAACAATTCATCTCTTCAGGCAACACGCTCCGGGAGCACCCGGCCGCTCATGGACACCCTCCCGATAAAGCCGGCCCCCGGCTCTAGCGCTCCGGCCGGATTTTTCTGCCGCCCGCCTCTTGGAAAAGCAGTATGAATAGGCTATGGTTCAAGTTGCTCCGGGGGCCCTGTGGCGGGCCTCTCCACACCATAGTTGACAAGCGCACGTTTTTGGCTGAACACCTGTTGTTCAGCCCTTCATTATGTTACCGACAATAAGGCAACTACCATGACCAAAATATTGGATTCCGTTCTTGGCGTTTTTTCCAGCGACCTGGCCGTGGATTTGGGCACGGCCAATACCTGCGTCTACATCAAAGGCCAGGGCATAGTGTTGCGTGAACCCTCCGTGGTGGCGGTCAAACGCGATATGCGCGGCAATACCGTTGTCCTGGCCGTGGGGCATGACGCCAAACGGATGCTCGGCAAAACGCCCGGCAACATCCAGGCCATCCGGCCAATGCGCGACGGCGTGATTGCCGATTTTGAAGTGACGGAAGCAATGCTCCGTCATTTTATCTCCAAAGTTCACAACTCCCGCCGCCTGGTGCGGCCCAGAATTATGATCTGCGTGCCCACGGGCATTACTCAGGTGGAAAAACGGGCGGTCAAAGAATCCGCTCAAAGCGCCGGAGCCCGTGAGGTGTATCTGATCGAAGAACCCATGGCGGCGGCCATCGGGGCCAATTTGCCGATCCAGGAACCGACCTCCAACATGGTGGTGGATATCGGCGGGGGCACCACCGAAGTAGCGGTCATTTCCCTTTCCGGCATCGTCTATTCTAAATCCGTTCGCGTGGGCGGAGATAAAATGGACGAAGCCATTATGACCCACGTAAAACGCAAATACAACATGCTGATCGGAGAATCCTCGGCCGAAGACATCAAAATCAGGATTGCCTCGGCCTACCCGATGGAGCCGGAACAGGAAATGGAAGTCAAGGGGCGCGACTTGGTGACCGGTATCCCTCAGAATATCATCATCACCTCGGAAGAAGTGCGCAAGGCCATTTCCGAGCAGGTGGACAGCATCGTACAGGCGGTGCGTATCGCCCTGGAGCAGACCCCCCCCGAACTGGCCGCGGATATAGTGGATCGGGGCATTGTGCTCACGGGCGGCGGCGCTTTACTGCGCGGCCTGGACCAACTGTTGCGCGAAGAAACTTCGCTGCCGATTACCGTTGTGGATGATCCTCTCTCGACCGTGGCTGTAGGCACCGGCAAAGCTCTGGACAGTATCAATATACTGAAGGAGGTTTGCATAGATTAACGCCTCCAGGATCAAACGCATCATCTGGGCCATGGCCCTTATGCTGTTCGGATTTCTTGCCCTCTACACTTGGAACGCCCGCACGGGCTATCTGGATTCCCTGGCCGAGGAAAGCGGTCTGGAGCTCACCGGTTATTTGTTACGGCCCGGCGCCTGGGCCGCGGATACCGTGCGCGGCATCTGGAACCACTATTTCGCCCTCGTGGATGTGGCCGAGGAAAACGCCTATCTGCGTCAGGAACTCCGCCAAGCGGAAGAATACCTGGCTACGGCGAGGGAAGAACAAGCTGAACTCATCCGGTTGCGCGCTCTTTTCGGGGTTTCCGCCCCCGAAGGGTGGGTTCGCATGGGCTCTCGCGTCCTGGCCGGACGTTTCGGGCCTAACGCCGCCATCGAAAGCATCCTCATTGACCGGGGCTATGCCAGCGGCGCGCCTCCGGGCGCTCCGGTTCTGACGCATAAAGGCTTGGCCGGCAAGGTGTACCGGGCTTCATCCCATTCGGCCACGGTCCAACTGCTCACCGATACCAGCTACCGAGTGGCGGTGCTTACCCAGACAGGCAGGGTTCCCGGCGTTCTCTCGGGAAGCGGGCCCCGCGCATTGCTGGAACTGCGGTACGTGCCTCGCAACGTGCCTCTGACCGCCGGGGAAATCCTCGTCACCTCAGGCATGGACGGCGGACACCCCAAAGGCATTCCCGTAGCCGTCATTGTTGCAGTCAGCCAGGAAAACGAAGGGTTGTTTCAATCCGTGCAAGCCGAGCCGCTCACCTCTCTCGAAGAGTTGGAAGAGGTAGCTGTGCTCACGCCCTCGCCGGTACGCTACGCCACCCAGCCCCTGACCCCCTTCCCCGCTCCGGCAGAATCGCCCCTCCCTTCCGCTGACGAAAAACCGGCTCCGGAAAACGCCCCCTATGCTGACGGGAACGTTGCCGCGTTGGCCGGAGCGCCGACCGGGCAAGCCGGACGAACGGCCTCGGCACAGAACAGAACTCTCCCCTTGTCTCCTCGGTGACGCCATGGCTCCCTTTCTCAATTTGCTCTGGTGGTTCGGCTACCTGATCGTTGGCCTCTGGCTTCAGCTCAAGCTGCCCGGATTGGATGCTCTGTTGCCGGGTTTCTTGGTGGCGCTTCAAGAAAAACGCTGGCAACAGACCACCTGGTTTCTGCTGGTTTGCCTGCTGATTCAAGAAGGCACGGGTACCCTGTCGTTCGGCTCTTCCGTTCTCTGGTACGGCGGGGTGATCCTGCTGTTCCACATCGGCGTATGGTTTTTTGTCACTAATAGTTTGTTTTTTATCGTCTTGCTTTCCGGTGGTATCGGGGTACTTTACGCCGTGCTGCAATACGCTCTGGGCTCCTTGCAGAACATGACCTTGCCCCTGGAACGGATCATCGAACAGGCCTTTGCCCAGGCCATGCTGATTCCCCCGCTTTGGGGCATCGCTTACCTCACACGGAAAAAGGCTATCCGGCATGCGGAAAGTACAGTTTGAGCCAAAAGGCTTTCATGCGCCGCGCTCAGGCTTATATTTGCTGTACGGCTGCATCGTTTTTCTTTTCCTGCTGTTCCTGTTGCGCTTCTGGTATCTTCAGGTTCTGCGCGGCGAAGATTATGCCCGCCAGGCCTTGGAAAACCGGTTGCGTCTGGAACGGGTGTATTCCGCGCGCGGCCTGATTCTCGACGCACACGGCGCCCTTTTGGCTGAAAACAGAGCCGCCTATTGCTTGGCCCTTATCCGCGATGATTGCCCGGATATCCCCGGCACCCTTGCCCAAGTGAGCCAATGGACCGGCATCCCTCTGGAACAACTGACCGCCAAGTACACCCAAGACAGGCGCAACGTCCAATCCTTTGAACCGCATATTCTTGTTTCGGATATCCCCTTTGATGCCCTGATCCGGATCGAGATGAAATTGCCCTATTGGCCGGGCCTATCCATCGTCACACGGCAGCGACGGCACTACCCGCATGGTCCCCTCTTCTCGCACATTTTAGGCTATGTGGCTGAGGCTAACGAACAAGAACTCACGAACGACCCTGAACTGGCCCTGGGCGACATCGTAGGCAAGCAGGGCCTGGAGCTGCGGCTGGAACAGGATCTGCGCGGCAGCAAGGGACTTCAGGAATTGGAAGTAGACGCCCGGGGGCGGCAGCTTTCCTGTGACGTGAAAACTCTGCCCCACGCCGGTTCCAACATCACCCTGACCATTGACGCGGCCATGCAGCAAGCTGCTTCCGACGCCCTTGGCGACGAGGCCGGAACCATCGTTGTTATGGAACCGGAAACCGGCCGCCTGGTGGCCCTACTGACCAAGCCCGCTTTTGACAACAACGCTTTTGCCGCCCGCCTGACACACGAAGAGTGGGATCTCTTGCGCAACGACCCGCGGCACCCCCTGCTCAACCGGAGCATCCAGAGCGTTTACCCGCCCGGTTCGGTCTGGAAGCTGATGATGGCCGGGCTCATCATGTCCGAAAACATCAGCCCGCAGGAAACGGTTTTCTGTGGCGGCGCAGTGAAACTCGGCAACAGAACCTTCCGCTGCTGGCGTGGCGGCGGGCATGGCAGAGTGGATTTGCAGCGGTCTCTCGTAGAATCGTGTGATGTCTATTACTATCAGATGGCCGAACGTATCGGCATCGACAAGCTGGCGGCCTATGCTCGGCAATGCGGCTTTGGCAGCCTCACCGGCATCGGCCTGCCTCACGAACAAAAAGGCCTTGTGCCCAATAGAGCCTGGCGGCGAAGCCGGGGCGAAACCTGGCAAAAAGGAGAAACCCTGAACGTTTCCATTGGTCAGGGCTCCACCCTGGTAACGCCCTTGCAAATGGCCGTTTTTGTTTCCGCCCTGCTGAACGAGGGGAAAATAATGAAACCCCAGCTCCTGGCCGCCACAGAACCGGAAATCCGCGATACCTTGCCGATGACCGTGGAACAGCGGGAGTTCATCGTTACGGCCATGCGCCATACCGTGGAAGCCCCGGCCGGAACAGCCAAACGCCTGCGGCGCAGGGATGCCGTTATGGGCGGTAAGACGGGCACGGCCCAGGTGGTCAAAATCGGCGATGTGCGCCTGAAAACCCACCAGCTTGACTACGAACACCGGGACCATGCCTGGATCGCCTCCTGGGGCGAAAAAAACGGCAAACGCTACGTGGTCATCGTCATGGTGGAACACGGCGGCGGCGGCTCGGCGGCGGGCGGTCCTGTAGCAAAAAAAATGTACGAAAGCCTTTTCGGGCCGGAAGAAATCCCTGCCGCCCCGGTGCGCCAGGCTATCGCGGCCCCGGCTGAGGGACGCAACAACGGATGACGCAACGCCGGGTACAAAGACAAAGAGCCACCTCGCTGTGCTCATTTCTGCCCACGACAGCCGGTGTTTTGCTGAAAGAACCCCCGAGCGGAGTTTTTTTGGATTTGCCTGTTTTCCGGGGAAATGGTAGTTCCCGAAAGGCTCCGCCTAGGCGCGGGCCAGGGAGATGCCAGGAGTAGCTATGAGCCCGATGGACCGAAGATTGATCACCCATGCCAACTGGGGCCTGGTGGGCCTCATGGCGCTGCTTTTTTGCATCGGTCTCGCCAATCTCTATTCCGCCAGCGGCATTCGCATGGGCGAAGGACTGGAGGTTTCCAGCTACTACCAAAAGCAAATGCTCTGGGGCTGTCTGGGGCTTGGCGGCATGATCTTCTGCACGCTTTTCGATTACCGGCATCTGAAAAGCCTGGCCACGCCCGCTTACATCTTCAGCCTGGTTCTGCTGGTGCTGGTCTTAGCTATAGGCAAAAGCGCTAAAGGCGCGGCCCGTTGGCTACAATTCGGCGGTTTCAGCATCCAGCCTAGCGAAATCGCTAAAATCAGCGTTATGCTGATAGCCGCCAAGTTCCTTTCAGGCAACAAGGATAGCCTGGATTGGCCCGCGTTCTTCATGGTGCTGCTCTTGGGGCTTGTCCCCGCGGGGCTGATTTTCAAACAGCCGGACCTGGGCACCTGCCTTATCGTTCTGCTGCTGCTGGGCGGCATGATCCTGTACCAGGGCGTTAAACCCTATATTTTCAAGACCTGTTGTGTTCTTATACCCTTGGCCTTGCCCTTTGCTTGGCATTTTTTGCAGCCTTACCAGAGACAGCGGCTGCTGACCTTCTTCGATCCTACGATTGCCCCTCTTTCCACCAGCTACCACATCAACCAATCGCATATCGCCATCGGCTCTGGCCAGGTCTGGGGCAAGGGTTTTTTGGAAGGCACCCAGAACCAGCTACGATTTCTGCCGGAAAAACATACAGACTTCGCCATTGCCGTGTTCGGCGAGGAATGGGGGTTTGTAGGGTGCGTCTTTCTGCTGACCCTGTTTTGCTGCTTTTTGCTCAGCCTCCTGACCACGGCCAGGGACGCCAAGGACCGTTTCGGCAGCATCCTGGTGGCCGGGGTCTTCTTTTATTTTTTCTGGCAGATTCTGATCAACATGGGCATGACCATGGGCTTAATGCCGGTCGTCGGCATTCCCCTCCCTTTTATCAGTTATGGCGGTACAGCAACTATCGTCAATTTCTGCCTGCTCGGTCTGGTACTCAATGTATCCATGCGCCGTTTCGTATTTAAAACCCACTAAGGAGATCCTTATGGCCAAAGAAGATATCAGCGCTTTTCTCGGTGAATCCACTATCTATCAGGGAAAGCTCAATTTTTCCGGAACAGTTCGCATAGACGGAAAATTCACCGGAGAAATCCATTCCGACGGTACGCTCGTGCTCGGCAAGGAGGCCAAGGTACAGGGCAAAGTCAACGTCAACCAACTCGTCCTGACAGGCTTTCTCAGCGGTGAAGCCATTGTCAAGGAAAAGACGACCATGCACAAGACGGCCATGTTCCTGGGCAATCTGATGACCAAAGCCATGGTTATGGAAGAAGGCGCAGTATTGCAGGGCACCATTACCATGCGGGAAGATATAGAAAAACCGGCGGATATGGGAGAAGGGTATAGCGCGCCGGTGGAGGAAGCCTTTTCCACAACTCCCCAATAGCGTTTGCCCATTGCTTCGCTCCGGCCGCGTCAACGCGGCCGTTTTTTTTTGGAGGCTTCCAACGCTCCGCTCCCGGCCCCGGTCTGCTTGTCTTGGAACTCGATCTCGGCTATAGGTATTCCGTTGCCGGAAATTCGCTTCCGGAGCATATAGGTTTTTCACGATCCTGTCGGCGCTTTCCCCCATGCGGGGATGCCTGTCGGACCGTAGCGGAGCATTATCAATCATGCAAATTTCTTTCTGGATATTTGGTTTGGTCAGCCTGGTGGAGCTGGCATTGTTTGTTTTGTTGTTGGTCTTCTTTGCCCGATTGCGGCGTTCTGAAGAGCTGCTTCTCACCTTGCAACAAGGGCAAAGCAAGCTGATGCTTAGCCTGGCCCAAAATGAAGAGCTGGAAAAAGAACTGGTTGCCAGCTTCAGCCAGCGTCAAAGTGAACTCCAGGCCCTGGATCAGCGCCTGGAAGAACGAGCCGCAAAGCTGCAAAAACTCCTGGACCAAGCCGACAAGATCAGCCGCTCGCCCCAGTTCTTGAGGGAAGTGATTCTCGCCGGCGCTCGCCGGGGCAAGACCCCCGCCCAGCTTGCAAAGGGCGCCGGTCTCTCGCTGGACGAAGTTGAGCTTATCCTGGCCGAAGCGGGGCACTGAGCCTTAGAGTCGAAACGAACGGCAAGATTCTCTCAGCCTACTCCACCCGGGAGCCGCAGGTCGTAATTTCTTGCCGTTGTCAGCCCTGGGGAGCGTAGCGTTTCTCCTGTGCGGCAGGGGATTATCACGCTGCGCATTGCCTCCTGGACCGGGGCAGCGCAAGAAACCTTCCACTTCTTTTTGTACCCCCGTCAATTCGCGGGCGTCTTATCACGCCACGCTCCCACACCAACAGCCTCTTCCCCATTGTGTTTATTTCTATCAATAACCGATACAAGAGACGCACTCCTTATTTGCTCAAAAGGCGGCGCTCTTTGCACCGTCGCACGATGCGCCAAGACATGATCTACCGCCGTGCGGCCAAACAAAGACCTGAAGAGAGCAGGAGCGGGAGCCCTGGTAAAGGAAGCGACAATAAAAAAAGAGGCAGACCGATTTCAAAAATTGCTGTTCAGACAATCGAAAAAACCGCGCGTCTCTTGGTTGCTGCACGGCAATGCGGAAGTCGCTTAGCATTTGCCGGCACTCATCCCCTGCTGAAGGCCGTCCCGACCAAATGGGAAAGCCTGAGCGCTTCGGCATGAGGAAGGGGGTATTTTTTGATCGTGACGGCGTGCGGAACCAGGCTATGTTGATCAACGGGCGGCCGCATCCGCATAGAAAATATCGGCAATGAAAGAGAATATTAAAACACGTTCAGCATTTTCCGGTGAAAGCCGGAAAATGCTGAACGCTCTGTATGCTGTAGAAACGGTATACGCGCGGCCTGACGGGGCGCTTCCTCGCCCTCCTGACGCTGCTGAGTAGATCTGTGCCCCGCTCGTCAGGCACGAGCCGAAGCATGCCGGGTAGCTACTGGGCCACGATGAAGCTGCCCGGGAAATCCGCGCCAACCCGACCCGAAGCCGCACTCTCAGCACGCTTCAGGCTGGCGTACGGCCCTACCTGAACGCGCCAGTAGCCCACTTGATCCGAAAAATAGACGCGCACGCCATAGCCCTGCTGTCGTAAGGCAGCGGAAAGGGCATCGGCATTTTCCTTCCGGGCAAAGGCGCCTACCTGCACGTAGAATCTGCCGGTCAGGTCGCCATCGGAAAGCCCCTGGACAGATCCAAGCGTTTCAAGACGCACCGGCGCTGTACCCTCCGCGATCATATCCAGCTTTTCTGCTCCGGTGCGGGTAAGATCGATAACCCGGTTGCTGACAAAAGGCCCTCGGTCGTTGATGCGCACCACAATACTGCGGTTGTTGTTCAAGTTAGTCACGCGCACCTGCGTGCCAAAGGGCAAAATTTTATGGGCCGCGGTCATGCCGTACATATCATACCGCTCGCCGTTGGCAGTCAACTTTCCGTGAAAATCCTTGCCGTACCAGGAAGCAATACCTTGTTCGCTGTAGCCGTCGGCGGAAAGCAACGGGTAATAGGTCTGCCCTTGAATGGTATACGGTTTGCTGCCCCGGGGGGCGGAAGAGCCGGTCCCCTGCCCCGGAGCGCCAGAAAGGCCGGAACCGCCCCGGACAACATTTTTGCCGCAACCGGCGGCCAGAGCAAGGGTCAGGGCAAGAAGCAACAACACAGCCGGAAAACGTCCCCAAGCTGCGGGTACGGAATATCGCATTACAATCCTCCTTCGGTCCGCCAATCGCGCAGTTTCAATTCTACAGCGGCGGCCCCGTTATATCGGTCGATCCGGGGGGTATAGGCCAGACGCACCATAAAGCCCTTCATGGAGGCGGGGATAGCGCATTGCTCGCGCCAACTCTTGGCCCGCAAGGTAATACCGCTCTCCGGGTGGGTTAGGGCGGTCAAGGTCAAACCACTATATTTGGTCTGCACTGAAGCCACCCGCACCGGAGGCGAGATAAAAACAGGCTCGGGGTTACCCGGTCCAAAGGGCTGGAGCAATTCCAGCTCCTTTAAGCAGGTGAAATCCGAAGCCAGAGCAAAGGAAAGCTCCCCATCCACCAGCACCGGCGAGGCCTGAGGCGTCCGGCCGAGGGCGTCAAGGGCAGCGGCATTGAAACGCTCGCTGAAGGCCTCAAGGGAATCCGGCGGCATGGTCACCCCGGCCGCGAGCTTGTGCCCGCCAAAGGCGCTAAAAAGATCCGAGCACCCCGTCAAAGCGGCGTGCAGATCAAAGGCGGCTACGCTTCGTCCAGAGCCTTTAATAAACCCTTTGTCATTGCAAAGCACTATGGACGGCCGATGATAGCGCTCCACAATCCGGGAAGCCACAATGCCGATGATGCCGGGATGCCAGCCCGGCCCATACAGCACCAGGCCCATTCGTCCCAGCTCTGCCTGTTGTTTGGCTTGGGCTTCTGCCTCGGCCTGTATTTCCTTTTCCTCGGCCTTGCGCGCGGCATTGAGTTCATCCAACTGTTGAGCCAGAGCAGCAGCCTCGGCACGCTCCCGGGTCAGCAACAGTTTGAGGGCGATTTCGCTTTTCCCCAGCCGTCCCGCGGCGTTAATGCGCGGGGCGAGCATAAAGACCACCTGGGATGCTTCAAGGCTGGCCCCGGGCGCTTGGTTACAAACGGCCTTCAAAGCCGCAATGCCCGGCCGCCGCCCCGCAGAGAGCGTCAGCAATCCGTTTTTAGCCAAAATTCTGTTCTGACCGGAAAGGCGGACCACATCGGCCAGGGTGCCAAGCGCCACCAAATCCAGAAAATCCCGCATATCCAGGCGGGGCTTGCCCCGCTGGGCCAAGATGCCGTTGAGCGTGGCCATCAGCAGAAACGCCACGCCCACCCCGGCCAGATCCGGGCAGGGACAGGCTCCGAGACGCGGGTTGCAAATAGCATGGGCCGGAGGAAGCGTATCGCCGGGCAGGTGATGATCGGTGATGATCACGGTCATGCCCAGCTCGCGTGCCCTGGCAACCGCTTCCACATCGCTGATGCCGCAATCCACGGTCAATAGAATGGTTGCCCCCTCAGCGGCCAGGGATTCCACAGCCTCACGATTAAGGCCGTAATTTTCCTCAAGACGACTAGGGATATAGTGCCGCGCGGGAAACCCGTATGCTTCCAAAACTTGCAGGACCAAGGCGGTAGCAGTAATGCCGTCCACATCATAGTCACCCCAGACGACGGCCTCCCCGCCCGCTTCCAGTGTATCCGCAAGAAGGCGCGCCGCCTCGCCAAGGCCCGGCCAGGCTTCAGGTGGCGCCAGATGCCGAAGGTTCGGGGCCAGAAAAAGGCTCATCTCATCCAGGGTGCGGCAACCGCGCCGCCAAAGAAGCCCGGCCAGAAAGGGAGATATATCAAGCCGCTCGGCCAGAGAATACAGCTCCCCCCGCTCCGGGTCCGGCCCTTCATACCGCGGGCTCCAAGGGGCGTCACTATATACGGTGGCCGATTGGGAATCACTCATTTCAGGGAACCAGTACCGCGGCAAGGCTTTCGGCCTTATCGCAGGCCGCATGGATTTCCAGCAGGGTAAAAACTCTCGCCGCCTCCAGCGCATCAGGGAGAAGCTGAAGGGCTGCCTCGGGAAGATCTTCAGGACCGCCCCACTCTGCCTCGGCCAGAATATTGGCGGCAGCCAGCAGCCGAGCGGCCGGGCGGTGGGGGGCATCAGCCAGCTCCGGGGCATGGTGCCAACTGACCGGTTCGGTCAATCTGGCTGGAAGCTGCCAATAACAGAGCAGGCGCGAACCAATCATACTATGGTCTATACCCCAGTACTCTTCTTCAGCCTGGACCAGAGAAACATGCTCAAGCTGTGCCAACTGCCGGATGCCGAGCCAGTCTTCGGGGCAGTGCCCGGCAATAAGCATCTTGCCTATATCATGCAAAAGTCCGGCCGAGTACAGTTCATCCGGGTCCGGGGCCCCGGGAGCGGCCGGGTCCAATGCACGGACGGCAACCGCCAGCTTCCGGGCAAAAATAGCGGTTTTGACCTGATGGGACCAGATCCGCCGGGTATTGAAATCAGGCGGCATGGTCATGCCGCTTAAGGCGGCGGCTGCGCCGACGCCGAGCACAAGGTTACGAACTTCCGTCATGCCCAGAACCCGAATGGCCTGGGAAAGTGAGGAAACGGAAGAGCAAAAACCATAATACGCGGAATTAGCGAGCGTAAGAACCCGCACGGCCAGGTTTTGGCTGCGGCTGACCAGGTTAGCTACCGTATCGGCATCGGCAACGGCATTCTCGCCGGTAACCGCGAAAAGCTCGGGAAGAAGCGTCGGCTCAAAAGGGAGCCGGGGCTGGTGTTCCGCCAGATCTTCCAGAAAGGCCTGGGCCTTGGCATGCTGCGTGTTCATAATCGTATCGCCATTTTTGTTGCAAAAACGCGCGGTAGCGAGGGGGTATTCCCAACACCTTTTACTGCAAAGCCGCCTTCTCCCTCAGGCAGCGCCATCCGGAAAAAACGATCTCAGCCTATCTCCACGAGGCCCTCGCCCGTTTTTTCTCTCCCCTGCCGGAGAAAACCATTCGGCTTTCGCGGAGCCCCTGTTTTTTGCCCCCCTACCCGCCGGCAGGGAAGCTACCGGAACCGGAATCCGCCGACAGACCGAAAACAGCCTCCAAATCCTCTTCTGAAGTATCCGGGCCGAGAACTTCCAATGTTGAGGCCTGCAGCGGTTGCGGAGCCGGAGCAGGCGGCTCAGAGAGATCAACCGGGGCTGCAGCCGGAGCGGAGAGTTCCGGTAAATCAATCGGAGCCGGCGCTAACGGCGTGGACGGCGCCTGAACCGGAGCAGAGGCTGGAGCAGCACTGCCCCTTTCTCGGGCTAACTTAGCCTGTTGCAGGGCTTGGGCCACGGCGGGCTTTTGCTCTTCGCGCACTAACTTTTTGCTGAGCATCCACGCCAAAAATTTGACCAGGGTCTCCTGCCCCGGGTTAATGGAAAGCCCCTTCAGCAGCGCTTCCAAGGCCTTATCCACATCTTTCTTCTCAAGGTACGCCCTGGCAATGTTGTAATGCAAATTTTCATCATGGGAGGCAAGTTCCAGCGCCCTGGAGTAATAGGCAATGGCCTGATCAAACATGCCGTTTTTGCGCAGATTGATGCCGAAATCATTGAACAGATGTTTGTGTTCGGCTTCAAACGCTCCCTCCAGCTTGACCAGCCGATTCAAAATATCCTCGGCCTTGCCGCTCTCTCCCCGCTCCAAATAGGTAATGCCCAACCCGAAGTTAGCCCGGATATTTTCCTCATCAACCTTCAGCGCATTGCCGTATTCCATCTCCGCGCTGTAATGTTCCCCGTTTTTCCGGTGGCGGTCCGCCCTGGCTATAGTCTTATTGACTTCCTTAATCTTGGGAAAAACATTGTTGACATAAAATTCCGGCTCCGGAGAGAAAAGTTTCAGAAATTCATCCATGCTCACCGTTTTTTTCGGTCCGGATGGAATATAGTTGCTGTTCAGCGGCTGAACTTCGATAGTGCCCTCGGGCATTTCCTGACACATCCAGTACATTTTCTGGATGGTCTTGCGGGTAGTTGTGCCCGTACCGACTCGCTTGACCTCTTGGCTGGAAAAAATACCTTGAATTCCTTGTTTTTTCTCTTGAGACATATATCCCCCATACGGAAAAGATCTCAGCCCATGGCGGCGAGGACTTCCCGAGCGGCAACCACAGGATCCGGGGCAGCCAAAATAGGCCTGCCCACAACCAGAAAATCCGCTCCCGCAGCAAGGGCTTTTGCCGGAGTCATTACCCGGCGCTGGTCGTCGCCGGCCGCCTCATCACACAGGCGAATCCCCGGGCAGAGGCACAAAAAGCCCGGCTTTACCGTCGCCTTGACCGCTGCTGCCTCCTGACCGGAACAAACTACCCCCGCAAGCCCCCACTGTTGAGCCTCCATAGCCTTGCGGGCCACGGCCAGAGGCACCTCCTCTTCACGCAGCCCGGCCTCGGCCGGGGTCTGGCTCGTCAAAACGGTAATCGCGAACAGCATGGTTCCTCCGCCGCCTTCAACAACGCCTTCCAGCGCGGCCCGGGCCATGCGCTCGCCGCCCGCGTGGTGCAGGGTGGCCAAATCTACGCCCAGCCTGGCGGCGCTTCGAGCCGCCCCCTTGACCGTATTGGGTATATCGTGAAATTTGAGATCAAGAAAGACCTTAAAGCCCATGGCTTTCAATTCTCGAACCAAAGTCGGTCCCGCAGCGGTAAATACTTCAAGACCGACCTTCATCCAGGGCACGATGCCGCGTAGTCGCTCGGCCATAGCCAAAGCCGCGGAGGCATCGGGAAGATCAAGGGCCAACACCAGATTTTTCATGAAGACCACTCCTGAAGCAGCAGAGTTACAAAATCGGAACGCGCTCCCGGCGCCAAGGAGATCGCGCGGTAAACAGCCACAAGCTCCTGATAGGCCAGCTCCAAATCATCATTGATAATCCAAAAATCGAACCAGGAGGCCTGGGCCAGCTCTTTTTTGGCGTTTTCCAAGCGACGGGCCAGGCTTTCCTCGGTCTCCGAGCCCCGACCGCGCAAACGCGCTTTCAGCTCGGCAAGGCTCGGCGGCAAAAGAAAAACAAATTTTGCTTGCGGCAGCGTATTTTTGAGTTGCGCCGCGCCCTGCACATCAATATCAAACAAAAGATCCCGCCCGGCCGCCAGCAATTCACGGGCCGCCAGCAACGGCGTGCCGTACAGATTACCGTGCACTTCGGCCCATTCGGCGAAATGTCCTTGTTCGCGCAAAGCAACAAATTTCTCCCGACTAAGGAAAAGATAATCTCTTCCGTCAACCTCGCCGGGCCTGGGGCTCCGGGTAGTGCAGGAAATAGAAAAGGCAAAACGAGGAAATTCATGGGCCAGGCGGCGAACCAAAGTTGTTTTTCCCGTACCTGAGGGAGCGCAGAGAACCAGAGCCACCCCTGCCCGGAAACGCTCAGTCATTGCCGCTCTCCTGTTTTTCTTCCTGGCTCAAGCGCTGAGCCACAGTTTCCGCCTGCACCGCGGAAAGAATAACGTGGTTTGAATCGGTGATCAGCAAAGAACGGGTTTTTCTCCCCTGGGTCGCGTCGATGAGGCGTCCTTCCTGACGAGCGTCCTCGCGTAAGCGACGCATGGGGGAGGACCCGGCATTGACGATGGCTACTACTCGGGCGGCCAACACCAGGTTGCCGAAGCCGATATTCAGAAGCTTTTCACGAGACCGGCTCATGCCACACTCCCTCTATCGTACCGGAAAACCAGCTCCCTACTCCACATTCTGCACCTGTTCGCGGCATTTTTCCAGCTCGTTTTTGAAATCCACAACCAGCCGGGCAATCTGCACATTCTGGATTTTGTTGCCGCAGGTGGTGATTTCCCGGAAGCATTCCTGGATGGTGAAATCCAACTTTCTCCCGGCATCCGCTCCGCTGGCCAGAAGTTCGCGCAACCGTTCAAGATGCGCCCCCAAGCGGGTGATCTCTTCACTGACATCCAACTTATCGGCCAGCAGGGTGATTTCCTGAAGAAAGCGCCCCTCATCCAGTTCCTGGCCGTACTGCTCCAAAATATCATTCAAGCGTTCGCGCAGGGCGGCAAAGCGCTCCTCTTTAATCAACGGGGCGCGCTCGGCAATAACTGAAAGCCACTCTTCCATGCGCAATATCCTGGTTTCTATATCCTTTTCAAGAGCCTTGGCCTCAATACGGCGGGATTCGTTCCAATCTTCCAGCGCGGCCAAAAGCCCTTGTTCCAGCGCGGCGATGTACTCATCATCCATTGCCGCGCCCTCTTCCTCCCAGAGAAAACTCATAGATAAAAGAGCGTTGTAATTGGGCTCGAAATCATCCCCGCGCTCATAGGCAAAGGCGCTGAGGGCATCCAGCATATCCTTGGCCTGGTCTTTTTTAAAGGAAGAGGAAATGCCTCCATCCACGGCTCCGCCGGATCTCTCCAAGCTCAAGGAAACTTCCACCCGCCCCCTTGAGGCATGGCGCTTGACTACCTTTTCCAGGCGGCTTTCCAGCGGCCGAATATAGTGCGGAAGCCGCCACTTGATATCCAAATACTTATTGTTCACGCTGCGGATTTCCCACGTTTGGGAACCGGAATCCTCTTCCAGAAGGCTGCGGCCGAAGCCGGTCATACTACGAAGCATGCTCGAGTATCCTTGTTGCCGGGGTGCGGGCGTATGTGCGCCAAAATATATCTTTTTAATATACCCTGATTCTAACACGGGGTCAAAGAGGGAAAAGCCTATGCCGGAACAGCGACCCCAAACGTAGAGCGCATACCCCGGCCCGGCTTTTTCCGGCTAAGGCCGCTAGAGGGAAAAGAGGCTTTGCAACAATGAATGCTGGTCTACGAACCCTCCGGCTCCTCATCAACAGGCGTTGTGCCGCACAGCCGTTCTATGCGCCGGATGCCCGTATGGTCCATAATGAGCCTGAAGGCCGTGCAGCTTTGCATACCGTCAAAGGCATACCGGCGCACCACATGCACAGGGTAGGTCTTTATTCCCGAAGCCAGGCGGCAACGCGGGGTGCCGCCTGAGGTATCGAGCGCCGGTATGCTTTCTCTGGTTCCGTCCATGTTGCGGACAAGTTCGGAAAGATCTATTCTGGTGATATCCACGATGCCCCGGGCGTCGGCTCCCGGCGTGATCATCGGCCGCACCCAAATACGCTTGCGATAATACATGATTTCTTCATAAGGGCTGAGAAACGGCAGTTCATGGGCCGTAACCTCGCGCATGGCCCGTACTTCCGGCGGCACATGGCGCTGTTCCATGAAGTCGAAAATTTCCCGACAACGGCCAAGCGGGGCAAGCCCCTGGTAGATGACCAACCCCCGATCCGAAACCCGGCGTCGGAACAGGGAGTTCATGTATTCGCGCAAAATATCCTTAAGCCGGTCCTTAAAAATATAGCTGACCACCAAGGCCGCGAACAACGGCGCGCTGATTGCCCCGTAACGGGCCTGCCAGACAAAGGCAATCAGGGTGGCAAAGATCATGGAAAGGGCTGCGGCAATGCCGTAGGCTACATGCTGTACCAGCGCCCCCTCGCGCTTGCTGCGTATCTCCAAAAACAACGGGCTGTTCATATAGCGTTTCAGGGCTTGGCGGCGGGCCATGTAGGCCTCGTTATCCCCTTCCAGGTCGGGAGTTGAATCCGCCGCTATAGCGGCGCGGCGTTTCGCGCCCAGCTCGATCAAGGCCACAAGGGCTTCTCTGGCCCGCGGCAGATCCGGGTCTTCCCCAGTGGAGCCGCCGTTTCCGCCTTCGGGCTTTTTCTCCAGAGAGCGCAGCAAAAGCAGCCCGCAGGAGGAGGCCTGATCAGAACAATATTCTTTCATCGCATCGAGGTACGGCGGCACATCGCCGCCGCAGCCCTTGCCCAGGGCCCAGACCTGGTTCATAATCTCCCGGATCTCCCCTGCGAACGCGGCGATGGCTCCAGCCTTTCCCCAGCGCGTCAGGCTGCGTGTTTTCTCAAGCAACGATCGTTGAAAGGCCATACTAAAGGCCTTGGCGGTCTGCTCTTGGGCCGCCAGATGTTTTTTATCATCAGCGCTGAAGGTTGCGGCGTCAAAAAAAGTCGGGAACCGGGCCGCGTACTCCTGGAGCTTTTCCAGCAGCCCGCCCGGGGCGGCAAGCTGGGCCAGAGTAAATGAAGGCCCCTGGAGCCGGATGTAGTTTTTGAGCGAGCGGTAAAAATGCGATTTGGGAAAAGTCAGACGATTGATATTCAGGCTGGCCGGAATATACATAAAGGTTTCCGACGTATAACGGTTGGCCCTGCCCCCTTCAGGAAAAGGCAGCCGCTGCCGGAACTCCAATTGCAGCGCATCATGGACGCGGATGCGCTCATCAAGCATTGCTATAGGTATAGTCATGATAACGCCGTTACAACTAAACTCCCGTTCTCGACAGCCACGGGTTTTGCCGCGAGTAACTCCCGCCCCCCGCAAGGATCCTGGGGGCGAACCGGGCCTGAGAACCGACACTCTACATACAATTCGTTGATTCCTCCAGGCCGGGGGCCCTCTTCTCCAGCCACCATGACCACAGGAAGCGCTGCATTTCGCTGCAAAAAAGCCTCCCGGGCCGCGGCGAAAATACTCCGGAGCCTGGCGGCCCGGTCTTTTTTCTCCGCAGGGGGCACCTGATCCACCATACCCGCCGCAACGGTGCCCGGCCGTTTGGAATACGGAAAGACATGAGCATAGCTGAAAGGCAAAGCCTTGCAAAGCGCTTCGGTTGTTGAGGCTTCCTCACTGCTTTCTCCGGGAAAGCCCGTCAGAATATCTGCGCCCAGCCCGAAGATCGGCCAAATGTGCTGAAGATCCGCAAAAAAAGCGCAGAGCCCATCCGGCGAATAGTGCCCCCGCCCCATGCGCCGCAACACACTTGTGCTCCCGCTCTGTAAGGAAAGATGCAGGTGCGGGGCAACCAGACGGCTGCGCCCCAAGCTTTCCAGAGCCCGTTCCCCTAATTGCCCCGGCTCCAGCGAGCTAAGGCGCAAACGAGCCCGGCCAGCCCATTCCGGAGCCATTTCACGTTCCAGCAAATCTACCAAATCCCAGAAATCGTGCCGAGGACGCAGATCCCGCCCATATTGGGCTAGATTCACGCCGTTAACGATCAATTCCCGGAACCCCGCCCGTAAAAGCCGCTTGGCTTCAGCCAACGTCTCCTCCGGCGGTCTGCTTCTGGATGGACCTCGACTAAAGGGCACGATACAATACGCGCAGTGGTGGGAACAGCCGTCCTGAACTTTGAGCACGGCCCGGGAACGGTCATAGCTCCCGATAGCGAAGGGCGGATAGACAGCACGCCTTTGCGCAGCCGAGCTATCCGCCTGAAGCGGACGGCCGGGGCACAAGGGGGCACGGCCTCCACATTCCAAAGCCTTTTCCTTGCCTTCCGGTTCTCCCCTTCCTCTGCCCGCCCCTGCCGCCTCAAGGCCGAAAGCAAAGGACTCTCCAAGGAACGGGGGAAAATGGAGCAGATCCGCTTTATTTTCCTGCGGCACCACCCAGGAGACCCCCGGAAGGGCGGCCAACTCGCCCTCGAACACCTGAGCCGCACACCCGGTGACCACAATGCGGGCTGCCGGCGCAGCCCGAAAAGCGCGGGACACGGCCGCTCGAACATCAGCTACGGCCTTGGCCGTAACAGCGCAGGAATTGATACAGATGACCGAGGCCCCGGCCGGCTCCCGGCTTTCGACCATGCCCGAAGCCAGCCAGGCCTCACGCAGGGCCTGGCTTTCATACTGGTTCACCTTGCAGCCAAGGGTGATAATGCAAAAAGCCCGCCGGGGCGTGGTCGTCATTGCGCTCCTCCGTATCGATTTATCAAGGGGTTTCCGGAAGGATTGCCAGCCCGGTTATGCGATCCAGCAGGCTGGCCGGGCTGCTGATACGCGGGTGGTCCGCACCCGGCCGCAGGCTGGTAACCACAGCCTTGCCGATAACTGCCCTTTCCGATACGGGTTTGCCGGAAGCGTCGTTTTTTGTATCGCTCACTACCCTAAGGCCCCACAGCGAGTGGAACATAACAGGCACATCCTTGCCCCGAAGGGGATAGACCCCGAGATACAGGCCCACATGACCGGGCATGCGCACCAAAGAAAAGAAGGGTTTACCCCGCTCTGCGAAAAGCGCTTCCTTCTCCTCAGGGGTAAGGCCCCGGGCATCCAGGATCTCGCCGGTTTTGCCCTGCTCCTGTGAATTCCTCGGCAGCCAGATGCCGAACGGGGTGAATAGATCGCGCAGCAGCGCGGAGCAATCCCGGTTTTCAAAAAGCCCGCCCCAGCCGTAGGGCTGCCCCATCATAGCATTGCCCACGGCGGCCACCACGGAGGCCGTCAGGGGCAGGGGTTTGGCCGCGGCAACATCCTTGGGAACCCGAGCTCTTTTGACTAAGGCCGCGCCGTATTCATTGCGGGCAGGAAAAAGCAACACGCTTGAAGAGGCCCCTCCCTCCCCCGGGAGCAGGGGCAGCACTGTGCCGATATATCCCACGGCCGGAAGCGGCTTGCCCGTAACCTGGTCGCGCAGATCGGCGGTATCGGCCAGGGGCACGTTATCCCGCAGCAGCGCTGCCAGCGGCTGAGCCAGCCAGTACTCCATAAAAGCCTTATCCGGCACGGCCACGTCTGTTGCCGGGAGCCACCCCGCAACCAAACGAGTTTCCACATAAACCCAGGCTCCGTCCCGAGAGGTGTGGATAATCGAAACAGGGGTGCCCGGCCAAAGGGTCGAATTCTGAAGGTAATCAAAGGGAAACCCTTCTCCTGCTTTGCGAGGATGGAGAAAATAGGGTTTATGCGTCGGCAGCCGCCTCAAATGGGCACTTTTGACGGTAATGCCCGGTTTGGCCGTCCCCTGCCTGCCCCGGTAGGCCTTGCGGTTGGCGTTATCCAGCAGTTCCTGCCAGGCCACGGGGTCAAGAGGCCTTAGATTCTCCCCGTACCCGAGCGCAGGGCTCAGATTTTTTTCCGCCTCAAATAGCTGGTCCGCCGTGGTGCTCGGGCGGCTGACCCGCCAGGGAGCAAAAAACCGGCTATTAAAGCGCCGATCCTCCCGAAGCTGAAGCGTTCGGGAAAGCAAGACGCCATCTCCGGGCAGTTCGGCCGCATATACAGAAAGATCCTGGGGAAAATCGGCCAGGTCGGCACAAACCACGGCATCCGGTTGCGCTGGGTCGGTGATATCCGGCCCTCCGGAACCAGTGGCCGCACAGCCGCCGAGAAGCAGGCCTAACACCAGCGGCCAAGCCCGGAACGACTGTAAAAAAAGCCTCGATCCCCTGCCGAAAAGCATTCCGCAACGGGGCGCGGGGGCATCATGGTTGCCCGGGCGTTTCCCCTCCATGTTCTGAGGATTCATCATTGCAATCCTTCGGCCAGCCTCTGGGCCAACCACGTATACCGTTTGCGCATCCGATTGTTAGCTACGGCCATGCCTACCGCTTTAGGCGAGCCGACCAGAACGACCAGTTTCCGGCCGCGGGTCACGCCGGTATAGAGCAAATTCCGCTGGAGCAGAACATAATGCTGGGTCATAACAGGCAGAACCACCGCCGGATACTCCGAGCCCTGGGATTTGTGCACAGAGATGGCATAGGCGGGCACGATCTCATCGAGTTCGTCAAACCCGTAAATGACGTTTTTATCTTCGTAGCGCACGGTCAGTTCCCGCTCTTCGGCGTTGACGTAACAGATCCGGCCGATATCACCGTTAAAGACATCCTTATCATAATTGTTGCGGATCTGCATGACCTTATCATCAAGCCTGAACTGGCGCTCTCCTCGCTGGAGTTTAAGGCCCTGGGGGTTCAGGGCTGCCTGGAGCTTGAGGTTGAGCGCGGCTGCCCCGGCCGAGCCTTTGCGCATGGGGGTCAGCACTTGCACATCGTCCACGCTGTTCAGGCCGAAACGGCGAGGAATGTGCTCCCGAACCAAATCCACAATAAGGTCAGCGGCCTTTTCCGGATCTTCCTGACGGATAAAATAAAAATCCGTCAGACGGTCGCGGGGGTTCAACAGGTTGGGCACCTCTCCCCGGTTGATCTTGTGGGCATTGGTGATGATCTCGCTTTCGGCGGCCTGGCGAAACACTTCGGTGAGTTCGACCACCGGCACGGCGCCGGAGGCAATGATATCCCGCAACACGTTGCCGGGGCCGACAGAAGGCAGTTGGTTACCATCGCCCACAAAAATAATCGTTGCGCCCAAGGGGACGGCCTTCAAGAGATGGTACATAAGCAACGTATCCATCATTGAGGCCTCATCGATGACCAGCAACGAGCAGGATAAGGGGTTATCCTCGTTGCGCATGAAGCCGTCTTCACGGGGGCTATACTCCAGCAGGCGGTGGATGGTTCTGCCCTCCAGGCCGCTGGTTTCGGCCAGGCGCTTGGCGGCCCGGCCTGTGGGCGCAGCCAGCAGGATACGGCCTTTCTTGCTCTGAAAGGCCTTAATGATCGCATTGATAACTGTCGTTTTGCCTGTGCCGGGGCCGCCGGTGATGACCAGCACCTTGTGGTTCAGGGCGGCCAACACGGCTTCTTCCTGTTCCGGAGCCAATTCAATGGTCAGGCGGGAGAGGACGCCGGAAAGAGTTTCCTCAGGATCTTCAAAACGCAGGGATTTTGGGGAATGCATGATGCGTTTCAGGTAATACGCAATACCCTTTTCGCAGTGATGGTAGCGGGAGAGATAAACCCCCTCGTGAACCGCCCCTTCCTTATCGCGCAATTCCTCGATAACCACCCGCTCCTCCGCGGCCAGCCCCTGAAGGGCCCGGCGGGGAAGTTCCGGCTCAATGCCGAGAATGGCGGAACACTCCTCAAGCAGGGCTTCCAGCGGATAGTAAACGTGCCCCTCCTCGGAAAGACGGTTCAGGGTGTAGAGGAGACCGGCTTCGGCGCGCAATTCGCTCTCGCGGGCAAAGCCCAACTTCATAGCCACGGCGTCGGCGGTGATGAAGCCGATGCCGTGAATATCCATGGCCAGGCGATACGGGTTCTCCCGGATGACTTCAAGAGAATCCTGACCGTAATGCCGGTAAACGCGCACGGCATAGGCGGTGGAAACGCCGTGGGGCTGGAGAAACATGATGAGATCCCGAATGCCCATGTGCTGAGCCCAGGCACTCTTGATGGTCTCCATTTTTTTGGGAGTAATGCCTTTGACCTCACACAGCCGTTCCGGATTCTGGTCCAATACCTGAAAGGTCTCAGCGCCAAAGTGTTCCACAATGCGCTTGGCCATGGCCTGACGTACGCCCTTGATCAAGCCTGAGGAGAGGTAATGCCGGATGCCTTCGGCTGTAGCCGGGAGCAGGTTCTCGTAACGTTCGATCTGAAACTGACGGCCGAAACGGGCGTTTTCTACCCAGCGCCCCGCGACGACGATTCCAACTCCGGGCTGAGGGTCATGCATGTGCCCGACCGCGGTAAAGATATCGCCTTTCTTTTCCGGCCTCATTCTGAAAACGGTATAGCCGTTTTCCTCATTATGAAAGACCACACGATCCAGGGAACCTCGAATTTCCTCAAGATTTTCCTGGAGGGCAAGTTGTTCCGCCGCGCGTGGCGTGGCTGCGGCATCAGGCTTGCGGGGCATGGCCTACTCGCTGAAAAGCCGTTTGAGCCAATCGGGCACGGCAACGGGCCTGCCCGTGGGGGAAACCATGGCGTGTTGCGTAGTGCCGGTAGTGAGCAAACGCTTTTTTTCCTCGTCATAAATGGCGTAGCTGAAGGTAACCGAGGCCCTGCCCCACGCGCTGATCCCGACGCGCACCCGGAGCAGATCGTCGTAACGAGCCGGCGCGCGATAGCGGCAGGTGGCCTCGCGTACCGGCAGAATGATCCCCCGCTTTTCCACTTCGGCATACGACATGCCCCGGGTCCGGATAAACTCACTTCGGGCCCGCTCAAAAATATGCAGATACTCAGCGTAGTACAAAACTCCCATGGCGTCGGTTTCGCCATAGGAAACGCGGTGAGAACACCAACTATCGGGGGTGGGAAAATCCGTCATAGTGCTTCCTTTCGGACAGGCCTGAAACGCCGGCGCAACAGCGCTGTTGCCAAAACAGCCGGGCCGGGCTATGTCTGATTCATAGAACGCGTTGTTCTTTACCTTTCAAACGTCCAGGCGGCAAGCCTCTTATGCTGACACGCGCTTTCAGATCATTATTGCTCGCGGCGCTCTGCCTGTTTTTCATCGCGGGATGTCTGAGCCGGATTTCCGGCTCGGATAGCGGTTCAAGCGCCTCCACAACGGCTTCCAGGGGAGCGCCCCTACCCCGGTTTTTTACGCCTCTGGAAACCGGGGACACCATCGAACTCACCGCGCAACAGGCCCGAGAAGCGGCAAGACTTCTGGTTCCGGCCTCGCAGGGATTGCGTTCCTGGAAAGATCTCACCTTTCCCGTTGACCAAAGCCTGTCCGCTATCGCGGGCAAAACCGGCTCAGCTCTGGCGCGGCCCGGCCTGACCGTAACCTGGGAAGACCTGGCCGCGGGGCTCGCGCTCTTAAAAAGCCTGCTGCCCCGCCTGGATGCGGACCCCACCCTCCTGGCCTCCTCGTTCCGTTGGGTGCGGCTTGGCCCCGACTTCGAGTTCACCGGGTATTATGAGCCGACGCTCCAGGCCCGCAGACGCCCTGAAAAGGGCCTTGCCTATCCCCTCTACCGAGTGCCGCCGGATCTGAAAAAAAACCTGCCCTACCACGACCGGGCAGCGATTGACCGCAAAGGCGTGCTCACGGGAAAAGGCCTGGAAATCGCCTATGTTGATGAGACCGACGCCTATTTCCTGCACGTGCAGGGCTCAGGCAGGCTCAGTTTCCCGGATGGCACCTCCACCCATGTGCTGTATGCCGGTAAAAACAACCGGGAATACGTATCGCTGGCTCGGGTTATGCGTGAAGAAGGTCTGTTGCCCGAAGGCGGTTCCAGCATGAAGGCCATCCGGGGCTATCTTGCCGCCAATCCCCACGAACGTTCCCGACTGTTCGACCAAAACCCCAGCTACGTCTTTTTCCGCGAAGCGGAGCGCGGCCCTATCGGGGGCATGGGCCGCCCGTTGACGCCCTATGTCAGCACTGCCGTTGACCGGCGCATTCTGCCTTACGGCGCCCTGACCATGGTCTCCCTGCCCCTGCCGGATAGGGACGGCAAGCCGGCTATTCCCTTTCACGCCCTGACCCTGCCCCAAGATACCGGCGGTGCCATCAAGGGCCACCGCATTGATCTCTTTTGCGGCCCTGGCGATATTGCCGCCCATATCGCCGGGCATCTGGACGCCAACGGGGCGGTTTACCTGCTGCTCCCCCGCCGATAAAGGAAAACCCATGTCCAGACTTTCAGTTCTCTTTGCCGCCGTGCTCTTTCTCCTGCTTCTCGTGCCCGGCCCGACCGCCCGGCCTGCCCGCGCCG
The DNA here is from genome assembly GCA_949741925.1 of uncultured Desulfovibrionaceae bacterium. Classification (GTDB taxonomy): domain Bacteria; phylum Desulfobacterota; class Desulfovibrionia; order Desulfovibrionales; family Desulfovibrionaceae; genus JAJDHY01. The sequence goes on from CATJOY010000056.1 coordinate 171,048, forward strand.
CCACGGAATTGACTGTATACACCGCTGTGGAGGTGGAACTGCTGACGCCCTATAAACGCTCCTTTGAGGCTGCCTTTCCGGGCATCACTATTGCCTGGACCCGCGATTCGGGAGGGGTTATCACCTCTCGACTGCTGGCGGAAAAGAATGCTCCCAAGGCAGATGTCGTCTTCGGTTTGACCTCTTCGGGCATTGCGGCCTTGCAGGCTGAAGGCCTCATCGAGCCCTACGCCCCGGCGAACCTTGCCGCGGTCAGCCCGGAAATGCGGGAAAACGCTGATCCCCCGGCCTGGATCGCCATCAGTTCTTGCCCGTTGGCCTTCTGTATCAATAAACGCGAAGCACAGCGCCTGGAACTACCCCTGCCCCGCACTTGGGAGGATCTTATAAACCCTGTCTACCGGGGTCATATCGTCATGCCGGATCCGGCCTCCTCGGGCACGGCCTTTGCCATGATCGCCCATATCATTCAAGCCTGGGGCGAAGCCAAGGCCTGGCCATACTTTGAAGCGCTGCACCAGAACGTAGCCCTGTACACCCACTCGGGTTCCCAGCCGGCTGAAATGGCCGCCAAGGGCGAAACAGCCATCGGCATTTCCCAAGAGGCCTTTACCCAAACCCTCATCCGACGCGGCGCGCCGCTTGTGACCGCCATTCCCCACAACCCCACCCCGGTAGATCTGGAACTCTGCGCCATCATCAAGGGCACGCCTAAGACGGAAGCCGCCCGCAAGCTCATGGACTGGGCCGCCTCCGCCGGCACGGCAGATATTGTAGGGCCGCGCCGCTGTCTGACTGTTTTGACAAGCCCCTCCACGTCGGAACTCCGCGAGACTATGGCCGGAGGCGCCGCCTACGATTTTACCCGCGCCGCAGGCGAAAGGGATGCTATCCTCAAACGTTGGCGAGAAATGACCGGCAAGAATCGCTAGGGCAAAATATCTCTTGCGTGAAAAGCCGCCCGAATTTCACGGCATGCCGCTTCTTTCCTTTGCAGGGCACAGGTGTATCATGCCTGCGCCCCCTTTTGTTTCTCTGCAAAAGGAGCTTCTCGCGGAAGACAGAAAAAAGCCTCCCCCCCGCCGGGGGCATGGGGACTGGAGCCCCGGGCGGCATATAGCATAAAAACCTTACAGAGTACTTGGTGTTCAGGCCACCAGGGCAGTTCCGCCTTTGCAGCAGGGGCCGCCTCCCGATTTGCGGCAAACCTGGCAGCCTTATTTTACCGTGCACTATTCTCGCGATACCCTCACTTTGCCCCGGACGCTGTGCTCGACAAGCATTTTTTTATACCGAACGTCTCACAAAACGCCCTTTTTTCTTGTGTTCATGAACGTCCTCTGCTAAATAACTCCAGCCCATTAAAAAAATAATGGGACATTTTTGCGGTTGGAGATTCTGGTATGGCAATACAGGAACAGGAAGTCGGCTTTGATGCCGATATGAACTTTGCAAGCGCCCTTGAAAATTATTTAAGTTCCGATTTCGGTGATCTGGAAGAAGGTTCCATTGTGAAAGGTGAAGTTGTCCGCGTGGATGGCGATACCGTTCTGGTGGATGTAAACTTCAAGTCTGAAGGACAGATTCCGGCTTCGGAATTTATGAATGCCTCGGGGCAGATCAACGTCAAGGTCGGTGATGAAATCGACGTATTCGTTGTTCGCAAAAACGAAATGGAAGGCTCCATCACGCTTTCTTACGAGAAAGCCAAACGGATGCAGCTTTTCGATCAGCTTGAGGACATTCAGGAAAAGAACGGCGTCTGCAAGGGCCGGATACTCCGCCGCATTAAAGGCGGGTATACTGTGGATCTGGGCGGCGTTGAAGCCTTCCTGCCCGGTTCGCATGTTGATCTTCGCCCTGTGCCCGACATGGACGCGCTTGTTAACCAAGAGTTTGAATTCCGGGTTCTGAAAACCAACCGCCGCCGCAGCAACGTTATTGTTTCCCGCCGCGTCCTTCTGGAAAAAGAACGCGATTCCAAGCGCCAGGGCCTGCTCGGCACGCTGGCTGAAGGTCAGATTGTCAAGGGCCGGGTCAAGAACATCACCGAATACGGGGCCTTTGTGGATCTGGGAGGCCTTGACGGGTTGCTGCACATTACTGATATGTCCTGGAAGCGCATCCGCCACCCCAAAGAACTGGTTTCCATGGGCCAGGAGTTGGAACTCAAAGTGCTCTCCTTTGACAAGGAAAACCACAAAGTTTCCCTCGGTCTCAAGCAGCTTGTCTCCGACCCGTGGCAGGATATCACCACCAAGTTCCCCACGGATATGCGCCTCTCCGGCAAGATCACCAATCTGGTAGACTACGGCGCTTTTGTTGAGCTTGAACCCGGCGTTGAAGGCCTGGTGCATATTTCCGAAATGTCCTGGACCCGGAAGCTCCGCCATCCTTCCCAGATGGTCCGCGTGGGCGACGAGGTTGATGTTGTTATCCTCGGCGTTGACCAGGAGAAAAAGCGTATCTCCCTCGGCATGAAGCAAGTTAAGCCCAATCCCTGGGTTATCGTGGCCGAGCGCTATCCTGAAGGCACCATCCTTGAAGGCACCATCAAAAACTTGACTGAGTTCGGCATGTTCATTGGCATTGAGGATGGCATTGACGGCCTGATCCATGTTTCCGACATTAGCTGGACGAAAAAGATCCGCCATCCCGGCGAAGTCTACCAAGTGGGCGATACTGTTCAGGCCAAAGTGCTGGTTGTTGATCAGGAAAACGAAAAGTTCACTCTGGGCGTCAAGCAGCTTTCCGAAGATCCTTGGTCCTATGTGCCTGGCAAATACCCTGTAGGCGCCCTCATTGACGGCGTGGTGACCAATATTACCGATTTCGGGTTGTTCGTGGAAGTGGAAGAAGGCATTGAAGGCCTGATCCACGTATCCGAAATCAGCTCTAAAAAAATCAAATCCCCCTCCGAGCTTTTTAAGGAAGGGGTCAGCATCCAAGCTAAGGTCATTCACGTTTCTGCCGAAGAACGCCGCCTGGGGCTCTCTATCAAACAGCTCAAGGAAGATGAGGAGAAAAAGAAACCCAAGGAATTCCGCACCACCAGCGGGGATTCCGGGGCGGGTCAAAGCCTGGGCGATCTGCTCAAGCAAAAGCTTGAAGAAGAAAGCGCTCATCAGGAATAAAACGGCTTCCTCTGCTTATTCAAAAAAACCGGCTGTCCTACAGGGGGCAGCTGGTTTTTTTACGTCAATGCCGTCTCCTGGCCGCATGGGGCGGGAGACGGCATTAGGATAACGAGGCAGTATCAGCGTCTGAAGCGCTCGGCCAATTCCAGGCCGACCACACGTTGGCCGGTTGTGGCGTCAAAAGCGCGGCAGCAGCCGGGAGAAACTTCATCAATCAACAGGGGTTCGCCTTGTTCATCCAATCCCCATTCGATCTTGATATCCCAGAGATCCAGCCCCTTAGCGGCAAACAGCTCGCGGATGGCCTTCATAACTGCCTGATTCATGGGCCAGAGCTTTTCCATGACGCTTGCCGGAACAACGCCTAATGCCGTAAGAGCCGAGGGAACAATCAACGGATCACCGGCAGCGTCATCCTTGAGGGTAACTTCAAAAACGGGAGACGGCAAACGCAGGCCGTCGCTAATGCCGGAAACCATACGGTAACGCCGGAAGAAGCTGCCTGTGCAGACCCAACGGGCGACCCATTCAAGGCCCGGCGTGAAGGTTCCGGCTTTGATGACATCCATGGAACAGGCATCAAGGTCGTAACCGACCATATGAGTACGGGCGATATTTTTAACCGCAATTTCGTTGAAAATGGCCGTAGTCATCAAGAGGCAGGCTTCGCCTTGGCCTGGTATGGTCTCTTCAGCCAAGTTGTTGCCGCCCGGGTCGATCTCCCCGGCGTCGTTCTTGGTAACCCGGTCGGTGAACACCAGGTGCAGTTGACCGGGGTTGCCGTTATCGTAAACATCCTTGGTCTTGCCGCGGTACACCAGCTTCATAGAGTCTCCTTTTTTTAGAAACCGCTCTTCGCGCCACACAAGGCGGCCGGCCCCTGCCGGGCCGGCAGATGCCGAACGGTTCCGTCACGGAGCATTTTCTAATCCGTGCCGCAGGAAGACGCAAGGAATTTCAGGCCCTATAGTCCTAGGCTGGATTGCGGAGAGCAACGGATCAGGCCGAAACGACGCTCGCAGCCTGCGCGAAACCGGCTGACTATCCCCAACCTTGCCGGCAAAGATATTCGGCACAAACACAATAAGCATCCGAATCATTGTCGTTATCCACATCCTTTTCATCCCGCAAGACCGCGCCCACCTGGGAGGCCATGACCATACGCACCGCCCGAGCCAACCGCTTAGCTTCCTCGTAGGCGACCGCAACACTGGTGATCTTTAAAACCACCTCTTCCGAGACATCTCCGGCAAAACTGCCGGCGGGCCTGGTCTGGACGCGCCGGTAGGTCGCCGCCGGAAGTTCCGTGCCGTGGGGAAGCCGTACCGGATAGATCCTCCCCGCACAAAGGGGGGATGTTTCAGGCGCTCCCCGCAGAGCCTGAGCCGCTGCCTCTTCAATGAATTCCGATGCCATGGCGCTTCTCCTTTGTAAGCAATCGCCGTGGGATCGGTCTTACCGGAATGCGCTCCCGGGCCGATCCAACGGCATGCTCAACTGCATCTGGTTTTTCTGATAACCTGTTACTCTCTACACGGAGAGTTCCGGGCAGCTCCGCGTTGACTGGAGAATACCATGGGCAATAAAAGCCCTCGGCGCACCAGGGGGGCTCCGGGTATCTTCCAACCCCTGTCCGGGGGGGTTGACAGAGGGGCGGCGGAACACCTGGAGAAACAATGTTTGGCCATGAAGCAGCGAAATATTTGAGAGGCGACGTGTCAGCCCCTGGCATGCGAGGCGCCATCCCCGCAATGGTCAAAGGGCTCCCACTGCCGGATGGTTCCTTCATTTGACCTACAGCCTCAAACCTTTTACACTGACTGCTCTGAGTATTCAGGAGACGACTGACTATGCGGCGATTTACCACCACACGCGAGGATGGAACCCTGGAACAATCCAAGCTGGCCTTTTCCTGGCCCGCCTATCTGGGCCTTGAGGGCTATACCTCCGGTTCCTACACCGAGCCTGGCGAAGACTACCGGCAATGGTTGCAGGAAATGGCCCGGCAGGCAGGGCAGAAGGCGCCGAAAAACGCTCTGGACATTGTGGCCGCCGCAAAAACCTACCAGCATACCGAGGTGATGACCGTAGACTTCCTGGCCGAACGCTGGGATGTTCCCTGGCAATTACTGCGTTCGGGCATTGAAAGCGGCCATATCGCCTACCGAATGATGCCCCTAATTTTCGGCGTGCATGAACGGAAAGGATCGGTTCGTTACGGCTACAAGCTGGTAATCCCGCTGGAAGAGGTACTGCGCCTGGAAAACGAGCACCCGGAACTGGCCAGACTGGCCCTGGAGCATGCCGACAGGCTGGAAAGAAAAAAACAGCAGGAAAGCAAACGTCTTGAAGCGCAACAGAACAGACTCCTGGCCCGCTTGAAAAAAACCATCAGCGAACGAAAGTTGACCCTTGAAGATGCCATCCAGATACTTGCCGCCTACACCGGCAAGGAAGAATCCGACGGCAGGTCGGAGAAAGGCGGCGGAAGCGATCAGACATCTCCTGAAGCCACGAGTATCGTAGCCGTAATGCAGCGTCTCCGCGCTGCTGGAAAAAGCGAGGCAGAAATTGCCGTGTTGCTGAAAGAGCATGGTTTGAGTTTCAGCCAAATAGGCGTTTTACTCCACCCTGCGCCCTTGCAAGCCTCCCGGGAGACGTTGATCTCCTACGCCAAGCGTTTGCTGCATAGAGCCTCCAAGACCAACAAATAATCCTTTGCCTTTTATTTCTTCCGCTGGGAGAGCTTCTCCCCTTCAGGAGCACTCCCGGGTATTCATGCGCAAGAGCAAGCTCCTTTCCATTGCCTCGGAAAAGCCAGCGCGGTTGCCTCTCGCCGCATCGGCCTTTTTTCGGGGATGCACCACCCTATTTACGAAAATGCACCACCCTTGCACCCGTTGACGCACCACCCGCCGCATAGGGTATTCTTCTCGGTATCTGTACGCTCTTCGCATCTCGCTCTTGTACAGAACAACCAGGAGGAACG
>CATJOY010000057.1 GCA_949741925.1 uncultured Desulfovibrionaceae bacterium
ACTCTCCCAGCTCTTTTTGGGCGTCGGACGACGCTTGGCCGCAGCAGCAAGCAAGCTGCGGCCAAGCGACGCCCTGCATGAAGCTCCCGCCCTCAAGGACCTCACAGCTTCGAGAAAAAGGATTCCATCCCCGCGGCGTTCTTTCAGACGCCGCTGGGATATGACGAGTTTTCTTCCAATTTGAGCGCATACGCCCCGGAGAGTGTGAGGTCTTCTTTTTCTGTACGAACAGAAGGCCGTTGCTCCCGCCTTGTCGGTCCTCACAGCTTCGTATGATAGGGAGTCAGAAGACAGCGTATTTCCTTCGTTTGCCACGCATACGCCCCGGGAATGATGCGCCTGATATCCTCATCAGGAGGGGGAAGCGCGCTGCCCTGTACCGTAATCTCAGTTGGTAAACTATGAAGCACAGGGAAAGGCATCAAGGATAACGACAAACCTCACACGCTCTTTACAATATAATTATTAAATGTTAGTACATTTTTTAGAAAGCGACATTCATACGTTGGGATTCCGGATACGCGTTTTCGGCAGCCGACAGCCTCGGGGAAAAGGAGGAATGATGAAGGGCAGCGTTCACAAGAACCATGTTCTGGCGTGCCTGATCTGGTTGCTGGCCGCCTTCGTTTATTGGCAAGCCCTCAAAATTCCTGTCCTGAAAACCGATCTTAGCCTTGTAGATGCCTCTTTTTTCCCGAAAATTATTGCTGTGCTCCTGGCCTTTCTGGCGGCCTTTGTCTTTTTTAGGGCCTCCAAAGAACCGGAAAATTACCTCCGCTTCCGCCTTGCCCCCGAGCTGGCCTATGTGCTCCTCTTCTCGGCCCTCATCCTCGCGTACATAGTTCTGTTGCCCTATTGCGGTTTTGAAAGTAGCAGCATTGCCTTTCTTATCGCCGGGATGTGGCTCCTCGGCATGCGGCGGCCGTTACTCCTCCTCACCGTGCCCGTGGGCATAACCGCCCTGGTCTACCTCATCTTCATCAGAATAATGCATGTTCCGTTGCCGATAAGCACCCGGTTCCTATGACCACCGGCAATGAACGCTTCCCTGAATGCCAGCGGCACCGCCGCCCCTCAAGCCCCGCGATCCGCGCCCTTTTCCGCTTCCCTATCCGGAAAAAGCGCGGCCGTTTCCCGGCGCGCGGGCCCCGATAACCGTTTCCCGGGCCGGGAGCCGGAAAAAAGAGGATGCCATGCACGCGCTCTCTCAGGCCTTTAGCTCCATTTTTGATCCCACAATCCTCTTTATGGTCTTCTGCGGCGTCTCCGGCGGCATGGCTGTTGGCGCTATACCCGGGCTCACCGCTACCATGGCCGTAGCCGTCATGACCTCGTTTACCTTTCATATGGAGCCGCTCCAGGCCATCATGATTCTACTGGGCGTCTATTTCGGCGGCATCTACGGCGGAAGCATCGCCAGCATTCTGCTGCATATCCCCGGAACCCCCTCCGCCGTGATGACCGCCAGAGACGGCTATCCCATGTCGCAACGCGGCGAGGGCGGCAAAGCCATCGGCATCGCTACCTGGTCTTCTTTTGCCGGCGGGCAGGTGGGTATGATCCTGCTCATCCTCGGCGCGCCGATTATTGCCGGTTGGGCCCTGCGCTTTTCCGCGCCGGAATACTTTGCCTTGGCTGTTTTCGGCCTGAGCATCGTCTCAAGCATTTCGGATACATCCCTCTCCAAAAGCCTGATCGCAGCGCTCTTGGGCATTCTCATTTGCATGGTCGGCACAGACCCGGTCACGGGCATGCCCCGCTTCACCTTCGGGGTTTCGGATCTCTATTCCGGTTTTCAGTTTATCCCGGTTATGATCGGTCTGTTCGGGCTCTCGGAAATTTTTAAGCAGTTGGCCTCCAGGCAGCACACCTTTGTTCCCCAAAAGCTGACGAATATCATCCCCGGCCGCAGTCTCATACGGCAGCTTTGGGGCACCATCATTCGTTCCTCACTTATTGGCGTGGGCATAGGCGCGCTCCCGGGCACCGGCGGGGCCATTGCCTCCTTTGTCGCCTACAACAGCGCTCGCAACAACTCCACAACGCCGGAAGCCTTTGGCACAGGAAAACCCGAAGGCATTGCCGCCTCTGAGGCCGCAAACAACGCTTCTTGCAGCGGCGCGCTCATGCCTATGCTCACGCTGGGCGTTCCCGGAGACGCGATTACCGCCATCCTTATCGGGGCTTTTATTCTGCACAATATGCAGCCGGGCCCTATGCTCTTCACCTCCCAACCGGAAGTAATCTACTCCATTTACATCGGCGGCATCGTGGCCAATTGTGTTATGCTGGCGGTGGGCTTTCTGGCTGCCGGTCTGTTCGCCCGCCTGATCAGTTTCCCCTTTTCGCTGCTGTTGCCCGTCATCCTGCTGCTCTGCATTGTCGGCGCGTTCTCAGTGGGCAACAACGATTTCGATATTAAAGTGATGCTGGCCTTCGGCCTGATTGGTTACCTCCTGCTGGAGCTGGGGGTGCCGCTGACGCCGCTTGTTCTCGGCGTGGTCCTGGGGCCCATTGTTGAGGAAAACCTCCGCACAACTATTTTAATGTCCCAGGGCGAATGGAGTTTTTTCTTTACCCGGCCCATCGCCATGTTCTTTTTCGCCCTGACGGTGTTTTCTCTCTGTTTTCAGCAACTCAGGCAACGCCGCCGGAAGCGGGTCTGAAATGCCCCGCCGGCATAGCCCGGAAATCTTTTTACCCTTAGGAGGATACATGCGTAGCAGCCCTTTCCCCACTCTTGCCCTGCTCTTTCTCGGCGTGCTTCTTATCCTGCCCTCGGGCATGGCCCGCGCCGCCTACCCGGAAAAGCCGGTTACCGTGTTGGTGGGCTTTGCGGCCGGAGGCGGCACAGACCAGGTAGCCCGATTTCTTAGCGGCATGGCCGAAAAAGAGTTGCGGCAGCCGTTCATTGTTTCCAATATTCCCGGCGCCAGCGGCGCGCGCAGCCTGGCAGAAACCAAAAAGGCCAGGCCCGATGGGTATACTGTGCTGTTCATCACCTCGAACATCTCCACCCTTCAGGCGACCGGGCAAACCCAACTAACCTACAAAGATTTCCAACCAATTATTGCGGTTAATTTTGATTCTCCCGCGCTTATCGTGCGTTCCGATTCGCCTTACAAAACCCTGGAGGATTTCATTGCCGCGGCCAAGGCCAACCCCGGCAAGATCAACATCGGCACCGGCGCGCCCGGCGGCTTGTGGCATTTGAGCATCCTTGCCTTTGAAAAGGCGGCCGGCATCAAGCTCAACACCATACCGACCACCAGCGGCGGAGCCGGTGCGGCTGTTCGTCTGATGGGCAAGCACATAGACGCCATATTCAACCCGCCCAACGAGGCCATCGCACAACTTAAATCGGGCGATTTCACTATGTTGGCCACCACCTCCGGCGCTGCCTTGGCCTCCTTTCCCACGGTTCCGACCTTCAAACAAAAGGGTATGGATATTGTCATTGCCAGCTATCGAGGTTTTCATGTGCCGTTGGGCACCCCTGACGATGTGGTGCAAACCCTTGCTCAAGCCTTTGCCAAGGCTGTTCAGAGCAAGGAGTACGCGGAATTCATGGAAACCACCTTTTCCAACGCAGTCTACATGGATAAGGATGCCTACGCTGCTTATCTGGAATGGGAGCTGCCCGTGTATACCAAGCTTGTGGAAGAAGCGGGCCTCAAGCAATAGGTTTTCCGCGGCTATCCCTGTGTAGGTATGCTGCCTCATGCCTTGCCGGGGGGGGTATTGCCCTTGGCGCCTCGCACCCCTCCAAGTGACTGTTCGGCCTTCACGCCCAGCCGTCTCTTGGGGGGGCATACTAAAATAGGGGAATAACTATTAAAATATGTCTTCTGCGTGGCTATGTTTATTATTGTCCGCACCACAATTTTCTATTGAAATTGAAATAATACAGAGTATATTGGGGGGACATCTTGTTCGTATATGGTCAAAAGTTTTTGGTCTTCAAGGGATATATCACAAAGAATTGCGCTGCACAGTTGGGAAACGTGTAAGGCCACGACAAGCCGGGTCGTCCCCCCATACGGCCCCCCTCCACCTAGGTTTGTCATGTTGCATGTTCCCGCGCGCAAGGGGGGAGGCGGTTGCCACACCGGAGCAGATACGCGCCGCCTCTCCCACAATCAAACGAATCAGCAGAATCCCTCTTCTTTCTATCTTTTGCAGAAATTCCCCTTTCTCTTCTTGGCTTCCACCAGAAGGCCCTCAATGCGGTTTTACCCTGTACTTCATAGTTCACGAACTGGATCGCGGTACAGGGCAGCACACTTCCCCCACCTGGCGAGGATACCCGGCGCATCATACCCTGAGCGTATGCGTGGCAAACAAAGGAAATATACTGTCTTCTGAGGCCCTATCATACGAAGCTGTGAAGATAGTAAGGCGGGAGCAAAGGCCTTCTGATCGTAGAGGAAAAAAAGAACTCACACTCCCCGGGGCGTATGCGCTTAAATTGAAAGAAAACTCGTCATATCCCGGCGGCGTCTGAAAGAACGCCGCGGGGATGGAGTCCTTTTTCTCGAAGCTGTGAGGTCCTTGAGGGCGGGAGCTTCATGCAGGGCGTCGCTTGGCCGCAGCTTGCTTGCTGCCGCGGCCAAGCGTCGTCCGACTCCCAAAAAGAGCTGGGAGAGTCCAGAGAGGGGGGGCGATAGCCCCCTCTCTGGCCCCGCGGGAGGCGGACCACTTTAGGAATTCCCCAACGCTCCGGCCCATCGGGCCGCCTCCCATTCCAACGGTCGAAAGTTTCCTTTCTTTTTCTTCTTAGCCTCCACCAGAAGGCCCCAATGCGGCTTTACCCTGTGCTCCATAGTTCAACGAACTGAGATCACGGTACAGGGCAGCGCACTCCCCCCTCCTGATGAGGATGCCGGGCGCATCATACCCTGAGCGTATGCGTGGCAGGCGAAGGAAATACGCTGTTTTCTGATGCCCAACCATACGAAGCTGTGAGGATAATAAGGCGGGAGCAACGGCCTTCTGTTCGTACAGAAAAAGAATACCTCACACTCTCCGGG
>CATJOY010000058.1 GCA_949741925.1 uncultured Desulfovibrionaceae bacterium
CTATGAATTGATTATCTATATTTTCTATGACAAATTTTTGTAAAATAGGAAAAAATACTACTTGATCCTCAAGCGGTGATTCATAAATATTCAAAAAATTTTCTATCATATAGCATCCTCTATGTTTATATATGATGAGTATATGGAAAAATAAAAAAGAAACGCCAAAAGGCTCCCCATGGCACTACCATGGGGAGCCTTTGTGGTGTTGGTAAAAGGTATTTTATAGTAGAGTTAAGAGAGAGAGAGAGAGAGAGAGAGCAAGGAGTATGCCCAATGCTACGGCCTCACGTTCTTTTGCCCAAGCTGCGCCATATCCGCCCAAAAGAAACTCGCATAGCGGCTTCAGAGAAAAAAGAGGTTTAGAGATAACCCCTCTATGGAGAATATGCCTGCTCATAATACTGTTTCCGGAAAGCTCTTCTTGTAACCGATTGTTCAAAAGATTACTCTTTCTCAATACGGTATTTTTTTAGCTAAAATTTCCCAAAGAGGCAACCGCTTTTTGTCGGGGCCATACTGCTTCTATGGAGCATACGCTCAGCTTGCTGTAAACTACCGTTTTGCCCTTGGTAACATTACCAGGAAAAGGCGGAGCATGTTTTCCGGCTGACTTTCGTCCCCTGTTTTCTCTGCTGCAGAGAACCGTTCAGCGTTTCGAGGGCGAAGTTTGTTGCAACAGACATTGCCTTACAGCGCGCGCCAATATGGAATGAGACAAAATACCGATTATTTGGCCTCAAATTGGCAGGCGGCGTGTTTGCCTTCAGACCAGGGCCACGAGATCGTATTCCTTGGTTTCGGTAATTTCGGCCTCAACAAGAGCGCCGGGGGCAACGCCGGGGCCGCTGATGCAGGTTACGCCGTCTATCTCCGGAGCCTGAAACCAGGCGCGGCCGGTGTGCAGGCCGGGCCATTCGGGATGAGGGCTATCCACGAGGATGGGCAGGCGTCTGCCCAGGAGGGGAGCCAGGAGTTCCTCACTGATTTCTTGTTGCAGGAGCATCAGGGTTTCCCGGCGGGATTCCTTGATTGTTTCGGGAATTTGGCCGGGCAGGGCCGCGGCAGCGGTGCCCTCTTCGGCTTGGTAGGCGAAAACGCCCAGGTGTTGAAAGCGAACTTCGCTGATGAAGTCGTAGAGGTTCTGGAAGGCCTCTTCCGTTTCGCCGGGGAAACCGGTGATAAAGGTCGTGCGCAAGGCGGCCTGAGGAAAGAATTCGCGAACCCGTTCAATGACCGGACGGGGATCTAAGGCAAAGGGACGCCCCATGGCGCGCAGGATATCCGGATGGGCGTGCTGGAGGGGAATATCAAAATAGGGCACAAAGGGAGGCCCGGCGGCCTGAAGGTAGGTCAGAAGATCGCGGGTCAGACCGGCGGGGTATAAATAAAGGAGACGCAAGCGTTCCAGGCCTTGCAAGGGCAACAGATCGTCCAGCAAGGTACGGATATCGTCACGCGAGGCGGCTGCGCGTTCTTTGCCCCAGGCGGTGGTATCTTGGGCCACAACGACCAGCTCCTTGACGCCCTGGGAAAGGAGGGCGGCGGCATCGGCGATGATGTCCGCGGCGGGGCGGCTGGCAAGCGGACCGCGGATTACGGGGATGGTGCAGAAGGAGCAACGGTGGTTGCACCCCTCGCTGATCTTGAGCCAGGCATACGAGGGAGGCGTTGAGAGCAGACGCCTGCCGGGGCCGGGCGCGGGGGCGGGCAGACCGAGAGCCTGGCTGAGTTTTTCAGGCCAGGCAGCGATATCGCGGGTATCAAGCCACAGATCCACTTCGGGGAGATCCGGAGCAAGTTCCGCTTCCCCGTAGCGCCCCACAAGACAGCCGGCAACAACGAGCAGGGGGCGTTTGGCGGCGGGAGCCTCTTCTTTATCCGCCGCGCATTCGAGGATGGTTCGTATGGATTCCTGCACGGCCGGGGCGATAAAACCGCAGGTGTTGATAAAGATGCAATCAGCCCGGGCCGGATCAGCCGTGCTGGTCACGCCGCTGAGGGAACCAAGCAGGTTTTCGGTATCCACGCGATTTTTGGGACAGCCGAGACTTATAGAATGAATATTTGCCATGGCGGAAGGGGTTGTTTACAGGTTATGGATGAGCGTGTAGTGTTTGCGGTACATTCGCCTTTGAGATTGTGGCGTTAGGGAAGACCCGTTGCCGCCGGCGTCGCCGAATGCCGCCACCTCCTGCCGAATGCGGTGGATGCGCTGTTTCTTCTCTGGAAAGAGCATTTTTATCAAAAGGTTCTTTATCGTTTGCCCCCTCTTCCTTCAGGGGAAAAGTGGATTGAAAGAGCGGCCAAGCCGCGGGAAATCCTTTTTGTTCCTTCTTCCTTCAGGGAAGGGCACGCAGCACGGCTCCTTTTCGCCATTGCGGATTCAGGCGGCGGATTCGGAGCAATCCCGGGAGATTTGCCTATGAAAAATACACGGAATTCCAGCTCTGAAGATTTTGATACTTCCGGGATGTACACCATGGCCTTGGTGGGTCTTGGCCCGGCCGGGCAGATGCTTGCCGGGTTGTTAGCCCGAGAGGAGTTTACAGAAACTTTCCCCTGGGTCAAGCTGGTAGGCTGGGTTCCCTGCAATGGGGAGGAACCTCACCTCGAGGCTCTTTTTGGAGCCGGTCCGGATTTCGCGCGGTACCCTACCTGTGAAGCGCTTTTTGAGGCATATCCTGAGCTGGATATGGCCTGTGATCTCTCTCCGGATGGAGAGGGCATGCAGCTCTTGCTGGGAGCCTCTCCGGGCCGTACCACGCTCATTACCGAGAAGACGGTACGCCGGTTCTGCGAACTCACCGCCGAGGGCGTCTTTGTTATCGGCGGGGCGGCCAAGTTGCGGCTGGCCCGGGATATGTTTACCACGCTGATGGACCAGGTGGATGAGGATATTCTGGTGCTGGATAGCAACGGCCAGGTCGTGGATTGCAACCGCCATGTGCTGGATCGATTGGGTTTGAGCAAATCAGATTGCCTTGGTCGCCCTTGCGGGAGCATGGATGGCGGCGAGGCGTGCCGAGCGGATACGACCTGCGCTTACCACGAGGTGATGCGGACAGGAGAAAAGGTTTTTTCCAAATTCAGCCTGGTGACTCCGGATGGCCGGATGCGCTATTTTCGGGTTATTGCCTTTCCTGTTGTGCGGGCGGGGGAAACGGTTCGCCGTGTGGTGTTGATGCGCAGCGACATCACCGATAAGGTCCAAATTGAGCAGCGGTTGCAGCAATCCGAAAAGATGGCGGCTATCGGCGAGCTTTCTACCTACATTGCCCATGAGATCAGAAACCCCCTATTCGCTATCGGCGGTTTCGCCAATTCCCTGCTGCGTTCGCCTTCACTCGATGATTCCGCGCGGGAAAAAGCCCGAATCATTCTTGAGGAATCAAAACGGCTGGACGAAATTCTCAGAAGCATATTGAATTTCGCCAGGCCCACAGATCAGGCTGTAGCCGAGGTGGATGTTAACTTTGTGGCCGCGCAGACCGTGGAACTCATGCGTATCGGCGGCGAGGAACGGCGCATTGATCTGCGGCAGGATCTGACTCCGGAGCTGCCCAAGGTCAGGGGCAATGCGGAAATGCTCAAGCAATGCCTGATCAATCTGGTGAAAAATGCCCAGGAGGCGTTGCCCTCAGAAGGAGGGAGCATCACCGTGCGAACCTCCCTTCGAGGAGGCCGGGTGTATGTGGATGTGGCGGATACAGGCCAGGGTATCCCCCCGGAACTCCAGGAACAGGTATTCAGCCCCTTTTTCAGTACTAAGGATAAAGGGGCCGGGTTGGGCCTTGCCATGACCCGCAAGATTATCGAGGAAATGGGCGGCAAGGTCATCCTGCAGAGCCAAACCGGCGTCGGCACGACGATTACGCTGATACTTTTGCCTGTTTTGGCAGTGAGCGACGAGCAGCGGAACCCGGATCGGGATGCCCGGCCGGAGAAGGGAGAGCCCCATGACGCTTGAGCATACGGTGGTCTTGGCCAGCCGTAACCAGGGTAAGATCCGGGAACTGGCGGCGCTGCTCGGGCAGTTTGGATTGACCCTCAAAGGATTGGATGATTTTCCTCTGATTGGGCCGATAGAAGAAACCGGGAAAACGTTTGAAGAAAACGCCTATTGTAAGGCCGCCACGGTCAGCGATCTGACCGGGTTGATCAGCCTGGCCGATGATTCCGGTCTGGAAGTGGACGCCCTGGATGGCGCTCCCGGGGTCTATTCCGCCCGCTACAGTGCGGAGCCGGGCCGCGAGGCCACGGATGAGCGCAATAACGCCAAGCTCTTGGCTGCTTTGGAACCCGTGCCGGAAGCACGGCGCGGGGCCAGGTTTCGTTCGGTCATGGCCGCCGTAGCGCCCAACGGACGCCGTATCCATGCCTCGGGCGTCTGGGAGGGCCGTATTGCCCCCGCCTGCCGGGGCGCGAACGGCTTCGGCTACGATCCGTTATTCTTTGATCCGGAACTTGGGAAAACCGCCGGGGAAATGGGGGCGGAAGAAAAGAACGCACGGAGCCACCGGGCCAAGGCTGTTGCCGCTCTTATGGCGATGTGGCCGGATTTCTGGGCCCATGCCCGCAAGGGCTAAAGCCTGTTCCTCATAGGGCCCGGCCGCTTTTTCTTGGGCAGCGCCGCTTGAAAAAACGAGTTCGGCTGCTGCTCGCTACGCTTTTGTCTGCTTTTTTCTCTTTCTTGGAGGAAAGCCAGGCGTCTTTTGGCTTGCGTACTGTATGGAGAAAGCGCCCCCGGGCAGCTCGGAGCGTGTTATTAGGGCTGCCGGCGGCGGCCGGGGAGCGGCCCCGGCCTGCATCCGATGAAAAAGCCCGGGCTGAACCCGGGCTGGTATCTTTAGGGAAAAGCTATTTCTTTTTCAGCCACGGCATCATGGCCCGCAGTTCTTGCCCTACCCTTTCAATAGGATGCTCGGCCTGCAGGCGACGGGTGGCCTTGAAAGAGGGCATGCCCGCCTTGTTTTCCAGAATGAAGTTGCGGGCAAAAACGCCTTCTTGGATTTCGGCCAGCACTTTTTTCATTTCTTTGCGGGTTTCCTCGGTGATGATGCGTTTGCCGGTGATATAGTCTCCATATTCGGCTGTATCACTGATGGAAGAGCGCATTTTGGCGAAACCGCCTTCATAGAGCAGATCCACGATCAGCTTTACTTCATGGAGGCATTCAAAGTAGGCCATTTCCGGTTGGTACCCGGCTTCGACCAGGGTTTCAAACCCGGCTTGAATCAGAGCGGACAAGCCGCCGCAGAGGACAACCTGTTCGCCGAAAAGATCGGTTTCGGTTTCTTCACGGAAGGTGGTTTCAATAACGCCGGAACGGGCTCCGCCGATGCCCCGGGCATAGGCCAGGGCTTTTTTGATGGCCATCCGGCTGGCATCCTGATGCACGGCCACCAGGCAGGGCACGCCGCCGCCTTCGGTGTAGGTGCGGCGGACCAAATGGCCGGGCCCCTTGGGCGCAACCATGAAAACATCCACGTTATCCGGCGGGGTGATCTGGCCGAAATGGATAGTAAAGCCGTGGGCGAACAGCAAGGATTTTCCGGCTTTCAGATAGGGCTTGATATCCTTTTCGTAGACTTCGGCCTGGTACTGATCGGGCGTCAGAATCATGATCAAGTCGGCCTGCTGGGCTGCTTCGGCCACGCTCAGGGGCTTGAAGCCGTGTTCAACGGCCAGGGCATGGTTGGGGCTGCCGGGGCGCTGGGCCACGATGACGTCCAATCCGGAATCGCGTAGGTTCAGCGCATGGGCGTGCCCTTGGCTGCCGTAGCCGATGATGGCTATGGTGGAATTTTTGAGCAGAGTCAGATCGGCGTCTTTTTCGTAAAAAACTTTCATGAGAGCTCCTTTATAGCATTTGCGCTGTGATTCCCGCCTACAACCGGCTTTTCCCGGCTCGAGGAGATCATGCGGGGCCATTGCGCTTCGCACCGTCTCAGCATGTATTGCATCAGGAAATGGTTTCTCCAGCCCAACACTCCGGCACGCCGCCACGGTCTCTTGAGGGAGGCGGGTCCGGAGCTGCTCCCGAACAGCAGGAGTTCCGTATGCCATGAGAGAGCCTGGAATGGCAAGGAAAACAAGGAGCTGAGGGCGGAGCCCCGGCCAAGGTCTGAAATACGGCGTCCCTCAAGGCATTTCTCGTTGCAATGTCTAAGCAACGCCGGTCCGTTTCTTACAAGAAGCCGCTTCCCGGCCGGGCGCTATTCCCCGGGCTGCATGGAACGGCGCATGACCAGCGCCCCCGCGCGCGTAAATTCGCGTATGCCGAAACGGCTGAGCAGGCCGGTGACAGCCTGAATTTTTTCATAATCTCCGGTCACTTCCAAGGTCAGGTCCGTTAACCCCACGTCGACGACCTTGCAGCGGAAGATATCAGCCAGGCGGAGCACCTCGCCGCGCCGAGCGTCGTCTGCCTGAACCTTGATCAGCATCATCTCGCGTTCCACCGTGGCTACATTTTCAAATTCCATAACCTTGACCACGGTGACCAGCTTGCGCAGTTGCTTGACAATCTGTTCAAGCACCTGACTGTCGCCGCCGGTCGTAATAGTCATATGGGAGAGGCCTTCTTCCAGAGAAGGGGCCACGTTGAGCGATTCGATATTGAACCCTCGACCTGAAAAAAGACCGGCCACCCGGGAAAGAACCCCGGGTTCGTTTTCCACAAGAACAGAGAGGACACGGCGCATGGGAACCTGCCTGCTGCCCCGATCCGCGAAACGCGGGCCGGGCGATGCTGTAAGAGAATGCGGAACCGGCGGGGAGGCCGGTTCCGGTCATACATGAAAATCGTTCGTGGCGGAGGCCGTTAGAGGTTGTCTTCCTTGGCGTAGCGCTCGAGGATAGCGACCATTTTTGTTTTGCCTTCAAGTTTTTGCTTTTTGAGCAGCTTGATCTGCTGTTGTTCGTCCGGCGTTTTATATGGTTTTGCTTCCAGTTTTTCCAGTTGCTTTTCGTATAAAACATGCTCGTCGCGCAACGTTTGCAACTCTTCATCCCGGGGGGCGTATTTTTCCAACAATTCCCGCTCTCTTGTATCCATGGGACGATCCTCCTATTGTCTTGGGCTGGTGGGGGCGAGCCCCGCCCAGTCCGGTTCAGGGGCACAAATTTCCAACGTTTTCTGTCTGCTGCTGTCCCCGCGAATAAGCGCCAGCTCCCGGGGGCGCAGCCTGAGTTTATCCGCCACAAAAGCCAGCAAAGCTTTATTGGCCTTATTATCCACGGCCGGGGCTGTCAGGCTGATGCGCAGCCTGCCTTCAGCCTCGCCGAGGATTTCGTTTCGCCTGGCCCCCGGTGAAACCCGCACCGCGAGGTGCCAGCGGCTTTCCCCCACGGCACGAACCCATAAAGGAAGGGATTCAGCCATGATCCTCGCCCTTAACGCCCCTGCGCCATGCCGCTAGGCCAGGGTGTTGAGGTAACGGTCCATATAGGCGACACTGCGCGTCAGGACCATATCAATAAAGTAAATTGCCAGGATAATGACAACGGGCGAAAGATCAATGCCGTTGACATAGGTAAAAGGAAGTCGCTGCCGCACCCGCCAGAATAACGGCTCGGTCAGAGCATGCAGCGTTCGTACTATGGGGTTGTAGGGATCCGGGCGCACCCAGCTAAGGAGGGCTGAAATGATGATGACCCAGATATAGAGGTTGAGCGCGTAGCTGAGCACGTGCCCGGCCGCGCTGAGAATCGTGAGAATGAAGTACATGGCGTCTCCGTAATCGTGTTGCGCCGTTGCGGGCTTCCGCGGTATCCGGCTTCTATGGCAGGGAGAAACTCCCTTCCCCATACTTTTTGCCTGCCTGGACGGAAGAATCAAGAAAAATTTTACTCCCCGCAAGGTTCCAGCAGGGTAAAAAGTTCATCAAATCCTTTGATATGGAGGCGAGCCCGGAGATCATTGTTTCTGAAGCTCAAAAAGGGAATGCCCGCGGCATCGGCCGCCTGCTGGTCCACAAGGGAATCGCCGATATAGCCCACAGCGCAGCGTGGCGCGTTCCAGGCCTCGATGACGGCCAGCAGCCCTTGGGGGGCAGGCTTGGGCGCGGCGCGGCTGATGGTCATGACCGGATCAAAAAAGCCTTCCAGGCGGTAGTGCTCGAGGACGGCGGCCACGGCATCGCTGCGGTTGGTGCACATGCCCAGGCGCAGACCGGCGCTCTTGGCGGCTTGGAGAAATTCGCGCACCAGCGGAACCGGCTTCATGGCGTCCATGAATGAGGCCGAATAGGTGGTTGCTTTGCGGATTTCCTCAGCTTCAGCCCAGCGATGTTCAGGCACCATGCGTTGCAAGACTTCGGTAGTGGAAACCATGTGGGCGAAGGCTTCCTCTTCTTTTTTGAGAGGGGGCAGGCCCAAGCGGGCCAAAATATGGTTGTAGTAAGCAGCATTGGCGTCGCGGGAATCGAAGAGAACGCCGTCGCAATCAAATATCAGCCCGGCAATGCCGCCCTCGAAGATTTCGGCAAAACGGCAGTGACGGGGCGCTGCCGCTGCGGCCGCTATGGATCTCATTTAAAGCTCCTTCACGGGGTGGATGAACAACGTCCTTTCGCTGAGCAGCCAGGGTTTTTCAGCGTGGGGAGCGCTCGCTCCGATGATCTGCCAGAGGGGAGCCCGAACCCTGAAGAGCGGCGGGAAAAGCCCATCGGGAATCGCCGCATCCCGGAGGGGTTCCAGGGGAAGATGCCGTTCTTCCAGGGCCTCGGCAATCGCTGCCTCACAGGTGAACAACCGGGTTTCCGGGGGAATGAACGGAGCAATGGCCGTGAGCGCCAGAGGCCAAGGCGGCGCCGCCGTCTGCTGGAGAGCGTTATGGAGTGAGGCTAATTCAGCCAGCGGGCCGTCGGCCGGCGGTTCGCCGTCACCGGCGATCAGTCGGGCCAGATTCAGGCCGCTTTGGGCTATTTCCGCATGCAGGGCATGGATCTCCGTCAGCCTTTCCTCAAGATCCCAGGCCAGAAGGAGCGCCTTTTGCGCGGCTATCCGTCCTCGCTCAAGGGGCTCCGGAGCGCTGCTTGTCCCTTGGGAGCCTTCGGGCGCGATCAAGCGGCGGCGCACTTCGGAAAGCTCTGCCTCCAGGCGCTCGGCCGGCGGCGGGGCGTCCGTGCTCCAGGTTGCGGCCAGATTCAGGCTTTCGCCCAGGCGCAGCATTTCCCGGAGCGCCGCTGCCGCCTCTGCCGGAGAAAAAGGGTAATCCGGCGGCAGAAACAAGGGGCCGTCAGCAACGATGCCCGGAAGCCCGGGGTGCATGAAGGCAACGCCGGGGGGGAGGATTGCGGGCGCAAGGGAGCGGTGAAAAACCGGGAAATACAGAAAATTGGGGGACTCTTGTAGAGCGCTGTACTGCATAGTTCCTCGACTATATCCCTTTACCCGTAGCGAAGCAACGATAAGAACGCCGCGCCGCCGGCGAGCAAAGGCCCGGGGAACCCCCGGCCGGCCTGTTGCCGCGATGAAAAAGATCTTCTCCGCCAAGGGAAAAAGCATTTTTATGAAAGGCCTGGAGCCGCAAGGCCCGTGGCAGAATACAAAGACTTTTTACCCCCGGCGGGAGGCAAAAGCGCCGGAGCTGCGCCATCCTTAGGGGATCAGGCGGAGGAGCACAGAGCAGGCGACGCCTTCTTTGCCTCTGTTTTCCACGCTGATGCTGCCGCCGAAGCGCTCCAGGCTTTCCCTAACCCGGGCAAAATCCTTGACGTTCGGCATAGCCGTTCCCTCCCGATTGATGCTGATGGAGCAGCTTCCCGCGTGGGGAGCCACCGTAACCCGGATGACGCTGCCGGGCGGAGCCTGGCGGCAGGCGTTTTCCAAAAGGCAGTTCAGGGCCTGGACCAGCAGCGGGCCTTCCCCAATGGCCTCAAGGGGGGCGCTGGATGGATGCAGGATAATGCGGTTGGCGCAGCCCTCCCGGTTCCGGATAAGGCGCACGGCAGTTGCCGCACAATCGTTGGGATCAACAGCGTGGGCATATGCCGGGGGCGGGGTGCGCTGCGGAGCCGCCAGGCCCTCGGGCGCTCCTTCCCCGCTGAAATGCTTCAACCGTTCGAGGCCTCTGCGGCGGCGGAAGGAAACGGGTACGGAGATCATTACGGCAACCGCCAGGGCCGTGCCCACCAGGCAGAGCAAGAGGGTAAAATGGCTGTCCATTTTTTCTTTGACCTCGGCAAAAACAGTTCCGACCAGCAGGGAGCCGCCGCCTGACAGCCGGATTACGGTAACAACCGTATCAGGCGTATCGCCGTTGCTGGAGTGTACTACCGTGGCCAAACCGTCTTCCTTTATCCCCTTGAATTCCTGAATCCGGAGAGCGTCAGGGCGCGGGGTGTGCCCTGTATCCGGAAGCAGATCGCCGGCGGGCGATGCCAGGCTGACCCGAATGCCGTTGCGCCGCGCCGCGGCGATGGCAGCCGCGCGGGTTTCCGGGGAAAGCTCAAGCGCTACGAGATCCTTAAAGAACAGAGCCTGGCGTTCGTTATGGCGGATGGTCTCTTCCATGAGGTCTTGGTAGAGCAGGCGATGGGCAAAAATAAGGGCTACCCCGAGCAGGAGGAGAATAACGATAAGGAAAAAGGCGCGTGTGTGGGGAAGACGCCGGGGCTCAATCGGCATGAGAACCTCTCTAAGAACCCGGCGCAAGGCCGGGGCATAAAAGCCGATAAAAAAGGAGTGTGTTCAGGGGTGGTATCCCGTATCCGGTGATGCGTAAAGGGGCAGGACAGCGGGGGCTGAGCTGTTCCGGAGCCGAATACAGCCCGATGGAGGCCGGTTCACCCGAAAAGGGCAGGCCAAGGATAGGGAGCGCAACAGGGTTTTGGGGGAGAGCGGGGCCGGGTAACATGGCTGGCCGGGGGAGGGCCTCTCATGCAGCGGCAGCAAGTGTCCGAGAGCCCGAGCCTCGCTTTCTCTTTCTGGACAGATGCTCCCCCTGTAGCGTATCTTCAAGGTAAAAGGACAGCGTATGGCTACTTCATTTTCTTTTAGCGAAACCTCTCTCTGGCCTCCCTTGGGCCAGACAGTGGCTGATCTTGCGCAGCACCAGGCGTTGGAACGGGAAACCATGGGGGCGGGCGTTATTGCGCGCACTCTGGATCGGATGAACGGCCTGGAAACGACCGGAGCCCCTTCCATTACCCAAAATACCTTCGGCGGCATGGTCGCCGGGAATTTTTTAGATACCATTCCCGCCGGCAGTTTGGGGCCGCGCGACGCTGTGGCCCAGACTTACGATGTGCAACGGGGCCTTATGACCGTGCACACCGGCAACGGTATTTTGGTGGATTCGCTGGCCTGAGCGGCTTTCCCGGCCGGGGCGGGCCTACGGCCTTAAGGGCGTTTTTTCGCTTTCCCGGCTGCCGCTAAGCGGCCCTTTTGCCCCGGCAGAAAAATGGGTTCGGCGTTTTCCTGCTGCGCCGGGCCTTCTTTTTTTGCCGAGGAGAGCCACGCGGGAGGGCGCGATGCGATGCCTTGCGTTCCCAAGGCCAGTTTTCTCAGCGTCAGTCCCGCATGGGGCGGCTCCGCCACTATACTGGAGCTTCGCCGTTATGTGCCCTTGCCGGAACCGCGAATCATTTAATGCCGTTTGGTGAGGCCGAATTTTTTCAGCTTGTATTGCAGGGTTCTGCGGCTGATGCCCAGGGCGTCCGCCGTCTGCTCGCGGTGCCCGTCATGGGCGTTGAGGGTACGGATCAGCACGTTGCGTTCGGCTTCTTCCAGGGCGTCCAGACCTGCACCCGACGCTTCGTCAAGGAGAGGAACCGGAAGATGCGGTCCGGGGTGGGCAGGGAGCGCCGCGCCGGGAATGGCTCCGGAAGGTCGGCCGGAGGAAAGATCGGGCGTCATACCCGGTTCGTTTTTGGGAGAGAGGCTTTTCTCCGGCCCGTTCCCCGATTGCGACCCCGAGGGGGCGGAAGATTCCAGAATCTGCCGGGGCAGGGATTCCGGCCCCAACGTATCGGAACGGCTAAGGATCAAGGCCCGCTCCAACACATTTTCCAGCTCCCGCACGTTGCCCGGCCAGCTATAGCGGGCTAGGGCGCTGAGAAATTCCGGGCTGACGCTGCGGATTTCTTTGCGATTTTTTCGGCTAAGGCGGCTCAGGAGGGCTGCCGCTAACAGAGGCAGATCTTCCAGGCGCTCGCGGAGAGGTGGAGCGGTAACTTCCAGGACATTGAGCCGGAAAAAGAGATCTTCGCGGAATGTCCCTTCGCGCACGGCCTGGCGCAGATCGCGGTTGGTGGCGGCGATGATGCGGGTATCCACCGGCACGGGCCCGACCGATCCCAAGGGTTCGATGGTCCGTTCTTGGAGAGCCCGCAACAGCTTGGCTTGCAAATCCACGGGCATTTCGCCTATCTCGTCCAGAAACAAGGTGCCGCCGTCGGCCAGCTTGAAGCGCCCGGGCTTATCCTTGAGCGCTCCGGTGAACGCTCCTTTCCGGTGGCCAAAGAGTTCGCTTTCCAGAAGTTGCTCGGGCAGGGCCGCGCAGTTGACCTTGACCAGAGCTTCTTTGCGGCGGGGTGATAAGGCATGGATGGCGTCGGCAATCAACTCTTTGCCTGTGCCGGATTCTCCCATGATCAATACCGTGCCCTCGCTGGGAGCGGCCTGCCGGATGAATTCCCGCAACTCCTGCATCGCCCGGCCATTGCCCACCAGAGGGGAAAGCGGCCCGTCGGCTTCTGTGTGTTCTCGCAGCCGTCGGTTTTCCCGCAAGAGCTTATGGTGCTCCAACGCCTTTTCGGCCACAGAGAGCAATTCGTCGTTGTCGGCGGGCTTGGTCAGGTAGTCAAAGGCTCCGCGCTTCATGGATTCTACGGCGGAGCCCACCGTGCCGAAGGCCGTCAGCATGACCACGGGTATATCCGGGTGTTCGCTCCGTAGTCGGGCCAGCACATCGGGGCCGCTCAGGCCGGGCATACGTACGTCCAGCAAAATGACTGACGGAGAGGCCGTTTCCAGAGCGGTCAGTCCTGCTTCGCCGGAGCCGGCTTCAATGACCTGCCAGCCCGCATCCTCCATTACGGCCCGGATCATCAAGCGGTGGGCCGGTTCATCATCAATAACCAGGATGGTCTTCATTCTCCGATCCTTCATCCGGTGTTGCGGCAGCCGCAGGGAATGCCAGGCGCACGGCGCAGCCTTGTCCCGGAGCAGTTTCCAGGGAGGCGCGGCCGCCGTGTTCGCTCATGGTTTTCTGCACCAGGGCGAGCCCCAGCCCCGTGCCCTTGGCCTTGGTGGTGTAAAAGGCCTCAAAGGCCTGCTTTTGCTGTTCTCGGCTCATACCGGGGCCGCTATCCTCCACAGTAATGATCACATCCCCGCTGCCGTCGGCAGCCGGGGCGCTGCGGATCACAATGCAGGATTCCGGTGTGCCTTCCCGAATGCCGGAATTCCCGTTCGCCGCGGCCTGGGCCTCCAGGGCGTTAAGCAGCAGGTTGAGCAGGGCCTGTTTCACATTTTCTCGATCCGCAATCAGGCTTTCCACGCGCAGGTCGCGCCGCAGCTCCAGTTTTTTTTCTTTGAGTTCAAAGCGCAGTAAGGATTCCAACTCATCGAGCAACGGATGCAGGGCAATTGTGGAGAACATCAATTTACGCGGCCGGGCCAGGTATAAAAGATCTGTAATAACCCGATTCAGCCGGTCTGCCTCACGAACCATAGTTTCGGCGTATTCTTCCTCAGGTTTTTTCCCGGCCAGTTTTTTGGCGAAATACTGGGCAAAGCCGCGTAAGGAACTCAACGGGTTGCGGATTTCGTGGGCTACTCCCGCCGCGAGCGTGCCGATGGCCGCCAACTTTTCGGCCTCAGCCAGGCTTTGTTCCAGACGCCGGATGTGTGTCCTATCCCTAATGAGCACCATCAGAAACGGCTCCTCCGCCTCAAAGGGGAGGGAAGTAATCTCGCACAAGGCATTGCCGAAGGCCAATTCGCGCCGGGTCAACTCTTCCCGAGAAACCCCCTTGAGCGCCTGCCCCGGAACAACGGCGTCTATGCTGCGCCCGGCAAGCGGCGGGCCTGCGGGATCGAGCAGCTGTTGGGCAGCCGGGTTGGCCGCTCTGATTCTGCCGCGGCCGTCCACAGTCATAAGGCCGTCCGGCAGGGCATCAAGGAGGCTTGTCTGGAAACGCTCCAAAAAAAGAGCTTTGCCGGCCAATTCCCGGCGTGAAAAGAAATGCCTGGCAAAAAACAGTAAAAACAAGGCCGCTGCCAGGGTATAGGCCACTTGGAACACTGCCGTGTGCCGGAACCCCGTATTTATTGCCAGGTATTTTTCCATATCCATGGCAACGATCAGAAACACATCTTGGGGTTCATCCGGCCGGGCCGGGAAGGACGGCATCATATGCCCCATGTGCCCGCCGGGGCTCCGGGGCGAATCCCGCAGCCGAGCCGCGACATAGGCGTATTGATGGCGCTGATTCCTCTGGCCTGTTCCTGCCGGGGCTTGCAGGGTTACCGGGCCCTCCCAGCGGCCGGTTTCCCTGAGTTCCTGCAACGCTTCTTTCGAGAGAAGAGGCTTGCTCCCGGCTTCATCCTTGCCCGCGAACAACGATTGCCCCTGCGCATTAATAAAGCTCACGAAAAGCAGATCATCGTTATCCTGGAGTTCCTGAAAAAATTCCCGGGTATTCGGCGAGAGATGCCCTTGAGCCATGCTCCCCCGGCGCAACGAACTTTCCACCGCCTGGAGCACAGCCCTGGCCGTGAGGCTTAAATGAGCGTTGCTGGCTTTCTCCTGCGCGCGCAGCATCTGCCATGTGGAAAAAATCAGGGCCAATCCGATGATCAGCAAACTGAGCACCGCTATATACAGGGAAATATCTTTCGTTTTTCTGCCTGCGATATCCATCACCCTGGCATTGCATATCCCTGGAGGGAAGGCAAGAGCCAAGCCCGTACAAAAAATTTGCGCGCGGAGGAGGGGGCAGGGAAGGTTATTCCTCGCACTCCATGTAGGTTGCGGATTGGATTGCTCTTTCGGAAACAGTCACCGCATAAAGCTGTGCCCTGCGTTCCCGCACGAGGGGCGCCAAGTGGCGAAAGATATAACGGGAAAGGTTTTCTGAAGAGGGATTGATGCGGTCAAAGGGCGGAACGCACTCCAGGTTTTTGTGGTCCAGGGCTGCAAGAACGCCGGCCAGATCCCGCTTAAGCTCTGAAAAATCGACCAGCAGCTCGGTATCCGGGGTGAGGGTATCCCCCTGAACCACGGCTTCAACACTGAAATTATGCCCGTGCATGGCTTCACATTTACCCTGATAGTGCCTCAGGGCATGCGCGGCCGCGAACTCGGAGCGCACGGTCAACCGCCAGAATGATTTTTTCATAAGACATCCTCAAGAACAGAATATCATTATACTCCTGCAAAAGAACGACTAACCCCGGCCCGACACGGCGCAACCCGCGCTTCAGTTCTCTGGGGAGCCGGCGCTTCGCCGTTTTTTCCAGGCCCCTTACAAGGGGCGACAGCGCTGTACAGTAGGAAGAAACCGTACATAGCCTTTTCCTTGGCGCAATGGACAGGGGGCTGCCGGGGAACCCGGCGGGCAGAGCCTGCGTTGTTTTTTTCAGCCGTTGCCGCGTCAATCATCCTATACACCATGGCGGTCGCGGAGGCAATCCGGTGTTTTTTGATTGAGGAGCGCTTTTTGCCCTATTTCTTACAAACCATTGTACTGAGGAAATCTTTCAGGCGTCCGTTTGTTGAAAGCTTGGGCAGATAGTTGAAGCCCTAAGGCCCTTGCATTCTTCAACTAGAGTTTTTTGAAG
>CATJOY010000059.1 GCA_949741925.1 uncultured Desulfovibrionaceae bacterium
AGAAGGTTCGCGCCGAGGTGAAAGAAGTTGAAGCGCGTCTTTCCATTGAAATTGAGAAGGTTCGCGCCGAGGTGAAAGAAGTTGAAGCGCGTCTTTCCGTTAAAATTGAGAAGGTTAAGTATGATCTTCTCAAGTGGCAGATCGGCGGCTGGGTTGCGCTTGCGGCCATTATGGCAAAGGGGTTCGGCTGGTTGGGCTTCTATCCATCAACAGCATCGACCATAGAGGCGGCTCTTGGAGCCGCCTTTTCTTTTGCCTTTGGGCAAGGTTTCGCGCATTCGTCCGTATGACCTCGGCAGGCATTTGCCGCCGATCGTATCGCTGGTGGCGTGGAGAGAGGGACGGTATCAAAGCGTATGGGACACAGCAGCCCTCCGGATGGTAGTACATCACTACCAGTATGGTATGGATGGACAAAAAAGGGCTGCTGTAGAGGTATTGCCAGATATCGGCCATGTGTCCAAAACCAGGCGCGCAAAAAGAAGGGCACCCGCGCTGCATCCGCAAGTGCCCTGAATTGCTGGTGGGTCGTACTGGATTCGAACCAGTGGCCCTCTGCTTAAAAGGCAACGGAGCGTATACCCGTATTATCCCGTAAGAGCCCTGAACAAAGGACTCACCAATATCTCTATCAAAGTTCTTTTTTCGCCTTTTTGCGCATTATTTTCCCTCAGAACTTATCCATCCACTTATCCATTTTTGCCCTGGTCGGTAATCATGAGGAGCGGCCAGCGGCCGCTTCCTTTTGCGGGCGTCCTCGTCCGCCCAAACATGCGTTTCGCTCGCCGACGCTTTCCTTTTTTAAAATTCTTTCCAGGTGTCCAAGCCCTTGGATACTTCTGTGGGTCCTTACTTCCCTCTCTAAATTGCGGAGCGGAACGCAGCGCAAGAGGTCTCAAAATTTTTTTGGATTTCTTTTGTGGACAAATTGATTTGAAAAGGAACAGTAACCATAAATAATCTGAGAGGATATATACCATGGGTGATACAGACATAGATAATATATCGGCTAGAATACAGGCTAGAGTTTAACAAGAACAAGATATCCTTGCAAACAGAGACGCTGAAAAGAAAAATAGCCCTCAAAAAATGCCAAAGATATCATCTCATTTTGTAATAGAATGTTCTCAAGCAAGAGATAAAGGCAATGGATTGCTCTTTACCGAGCTCATGCGTAATAAACTTGTCTTTGTGCCCGAGGGAAAATATTGGCTTGAGTGGCAAGGGCATCGCTGGAAAGAAATGTATGACCAAGCCGCCGAGGCGGCCGTGGAAAAGGTGGCGGACGAGTACGCCAAGGCTAAGGCCAAAGAGGCCGAAGCGTATCGGGAGGCCACGGCAGAGGAGGACAAAGAGGCCACCAAGCTGCATAAGCGCCATATGGCTGACCTGAGCCGGAGTATCTGGAATCTGCATTGCCCGGCGGGCGTCAAGGCCTGCCTGCAAATGAGTCTGGCCAACGACAATCCTCTGCTTGCGCCGGCAGATTATCTGGATAAAGACCCCTATATTTTGGGGTGCAGCAACGGCCTCGTGGATATCCGCACCGGCGAGGCTAGAGCCGGACGCCCGGAAGATTATGTAACCCTCTCCTGCCGCCCGGAATGGACGGGTATTGAGACCCCGTGCCCCTTATGGGACCGTATGGTTCTGGAGGTCTTTGGCGACAACTCCGAGGTGGCGCACTACTTCCACAAGCTGGTTGGCTACGCCTTTTTCGGCATGGTCACCGAGAAGCTATTCATTATCCTTTTAGGGGAGGAGGGAGATAGCGGCAAGACTACGCTAATGGAGACTCTCTACGCCGTGGCCGGTGACTATGCCGCTCCCATGCCCGTGGAACTCCTCCTGGACCAGGGACGTCCGGAAAGCCCCAACTCACCTACTCCGGCCATTATGGCACTTAAGGGTTTACGATTGACCTGGGCCAGTGAACCAGGAGAAAATCGACGCTTTTCGGTTGAGCGAATCAAGCTAATGAGCGGCAATGACTCTCTGACCGGACGGTATGGATATGACAAAAAAAACCAGACCTTTGAGCCATCGCACACCCTGTTTTTACTGAGTAACCACAAACTCCGGGCGGCAGCCCATGATACGGCATTCTGGAGCCGGGTACGCCTCCTCGAATGCCCTTACAGTTTTGTGGCTAACCCTCAGCCCGGCACCAACCAGCGTCAGCGAAGAGAAGGCCTCAAACGCGATATTATCGAGCAGGAAGCTTCCGGTGTGTTGGCCTGGATCGTACGAGGATATATGGCCTACGCCGCCGAAGGCCTGAAACCTCCAGAGGCCGTCGCTTCGGCCACTCTCCGATACCGTCATGAAGAGGATTTGGCGGCGCTGTTTATTGCCGAATGCCTTGAGCCAGACCCGCATGGAGAAATTTATGCTGCTGATATGTATGATCTTTTTAAAGCTTGGTTCACTGATAATTACGGGAAAAATCCGCCGTCCGTTTCCTCATTCGGCAAGATGGCCAGCAAGCACCTGAAAAAGATGAAAAGCGGCCGCAAGAAGTACCTGGGCTATGTGCCCAAGTCCGAAACAGAAACCAGGTACAAAGGAGATTGCAATTGGCTGGACAACTTCTAACCCTCTCCCTCGACATTCATTGTCGCCGCCGAAGCAGGCGTTCCGGGGTGGTTCCGTCTGGGTCTCGGCTGGAAAGCATACTGCGGACCGGCTTTGGGACACTTTGGGACATTTTAGGGATACTCGTTTACAGATGGAGACCTACGCCGGGGAGGCTTTGGGATACTTGGGATACAAAACGGACCCCGCAAAAGTCCTATACGCGCGTACGCGCGCGCACGAATTTTATATACTTCTCTATCTGTCCAGAAAAGGGAAAAGATAAAAAAATATGGATAGTTAGATGCACAGACACTTTGGGATACTTGAAGGAAATCTTTTTTAATATACTGAATTATCTAGATATTTTTTTGGACGCTTCGGGACGCTTTGGCTCTGCCCGCAGTCTTTTGGGTCTGGTTGGCTTTTCCGACGGCGCAACGCGGCCGGAAGGGAGGCTGCCATGCACACGCTGAGGGATGCCTACACCGCCCGCGGCTTGGAACTCAGGCGTAAGACCGCAACGGAATGGAGCGGCCCCTGCCCACTCCACGGTGGGGAAGATTGCTTTACAGTTTTCGTGCGGCAGGATGATGGCCGAGGCACTTGGTATTGCCGCAAGTGCGACAAAGGCGGAGACCTGATCGAGTATTACCGACATTTTGAGGGGATGGATTTTCGGTCCGCTTGTCGGGCCGCAGGGCGGAAATTGCCTCAGACCGCGAGCACGGCTTCACCCCGCGCTCCAGGGGAACACGGGAGAGGCCTCAAGCAGGCACGGAAGCCCGATGCCAACTCCAGTCCCGAAGCCCGTTCCGCTCAGGTTCTGGACAGGGTGGCCTGGCAGAGCAAGGCAACGGAGTTTGTGGCTGCCTGCGCGGCCAGGCTTATCCCGGAAAGCCCGGCCGGCCGCTGGCTGTCCGCCCGCGGCCTGCCGCCAGAAAGCTGGCAGGCTTACGGTCTGGGCTATAACCCCGGTGAAAACAACAAGCCCCACACCATGCGCGTACGCAAGTCCTGGGGCTTAGCTGATGGCACTCCCACGATGAAGGGCGGCAAGCCACGCAAAGCCCTCTGGCTACCGCGGGGTATTGTTATTCCGCACATGGCCGGACAGAGGGCCACACGTTTGCGCATCCGGCGCAATAACGCGGATCTTTCGGGCGGCGTGCTCCCCAAGATGAAATACTACGTCATTCCAGGCAGCGATATGGCCCCTCTGGTCTTACCCTGCCGGGGCGGAGTACTCCCTCCAGATGCCTGCGCCGTCGTCGTGGAATCGGAGCTAGATGCCATGGCCGTACACCACGCGGCCGGAGATCTGGCCCTTTGCTTCGCGGCTATGACGGCCAAGCTGCGGCATATCCCCAAGGAGCAGCTAGCGGCCCTGAGGCGCTGCGCGGTGATTCTGGTTGCTCTGGATTACGGAGATAAGGACGAGGCCGGAGCCGAAGGCTGGCGGCTGTGGCAGGAGACTTTCCCACAGGCGCGGCGTTGGATGGTGGATCGGGGCAAAGATCCGGGCGAAGCCTTCGGCCTTGGCCTGGATTTGCGCGCCTGGGTCACCGCTGGATTGCCCCCGGCCATGGCGGCGTTGATCTATCGGCGGGAGGAGATCGAGTCGTCGGCTTCCTCGGAAACCGGCCGGAATGACGAAGACGTTCCGGCGTCCAAAGCCACAGAGGCTGTTCTTCCGCACATTATGGAGCAGGATTCGGCCCGGATCAATCCCTCACCCGAAGAACTGGCCCACGCCAGGCGGATGCAGGTTGCCTGTCCGCATACCCAGGAGTGGCTCCATTGCTGGTACTGTGCCCATTGCGACAGAAGCTCCCGTTGCACTGCCTGGCATAAAAATCGCTCAGACGTGCTTTTTTACCGGCGGAGTTCCCTGCCTTCATCGGCCTTCGTGCTTGAAGAGCAAGCCCGGACTATCCCTCAGGAGTGTGCCTGATGCGCGTATCGATTCCCTCCTCCCTGGAACTTACCGTATGCGATGGCCGCCCCGCCAGCCTGCCGCCGGAATTTGCTCCGGTTGTGGTGCGCTGCCAGACCGAATATAGAGTGGGCTACCGCTCTGGCAGCCGCTGGATCCTGGGGGGATTGCCCTGCCTTATTGACCGGGGCGATCAATGGACCCTGCTGGATTCGTTGCCGGATGGCCTGGAGTCCTTCCTCCCCATAGAGAAAACGGCCTCCTTGCCCGCTCCGGCCTTCCGTTACTTTTAACCGACTATGTTTTGCTTCAATCCGAGAAGGAATTTTTGATGAACACCATTGAGCCAGTCGTATCCACGCAAGCCCCGCCGGAAAGCCCCCAGGGCTGCTCGGTCGCTCCGGTTGCCGGGCAGAGCTACAAGCGCCAGATAGACGCCGTGGCCTACCTCAACGCCGCCGGTTACCGGGTAAGCAAGAGCCTATTCAACACGCACTACAAGCGCGGGCTTATCCCCCGAAGCGCGGCGGGTCTTTTTGAGGCTTCGGCCCTGTTGGGTTACGCAGCAGTCAACCTTACGCCCACAGAGAGGATAGGCGATGCCCAGGCGCAAGCCGCCGCCGTGGACAAGCTTTCGGCGGAGGCGGATCTGCGGGCCATCCGGGCGGAGCGTGAGCGGCTCAAGCTGCACAGGGAATCCGGACGCCTTATGCCGGTGCGCGATCATGAAGATCAGCTGGCAGCGCGGGCGGTGTTTTTCCGGGCAGAAGTGGAATCGTTTATCCACCGTTTGGGACCGCGTATCATTGACCTGGTGCGCGGGGAGCCGGAACGCTTGCAGGATCTGATCATCTGGTGGGCCGAAGCCACGGCGGACTGGATGGATGCCTGGAGTAGCGATAGGGATTTTATGCCTGAGGATACCGAAGACGAGGTGGAAGCATGAGTCTTGTGTTTACAACGGGAGAGCGGGCCATATTTGCGCGGCCGCCACGCCTGAGCGTGAGTCAGTGGGCCGCGCGTTATCTTATCGTTCCGGATGGCCCCTACGCCGGGGCCCGTTACCGGCGGGACGTAAACCCCTATCTGGCGGGCATTATGGATGCCTGGGGCGAGCCGCGCGTGGAGGAAGTGCTGGTCTGCGGCGCGCCGCAAACAGGCAAAACTCTGGCCCTGGACGCCTGCCTGGCCTACGCTGTAGACAGGAGGCCGGGCCCTAAAATGCTGGCCATGCCTAACGATGATTCCGCCGGCAAGGTCATCGAGGCCAAGCTCAACCCCCTGCTGCGGCGTACCCGGCCAACCGGCGGGAAGTTTCGTTCCATCCGGGCAGGCAAAGTCGTGTTCCGCGATGGCGTTATCTACATCGCTTCGGCGGCCTCGGCTGCGGATCGGGCCGCCATCAGCATCAAGGATCTATTTATCGACGAAGAGGGCCTCTTCCGCGAAATCCAGGGCCAAGGCGACCCACTGACGGATTTTAAGGAGCGGACCCGATCCTATGCCTACGCCAGCAAAATTATGCGTGTGAGCAAGCCCATCGGTGGCGAAGAGACCACCATCTGGCGTGATCTGGCCTCGGTGGATGAGCTGCGCCAATACTACGTAATCTGCCCCGGTTGCGGCACGGAACAATTGATGCTTGAAGAACAGGTCATCGCCGAAGGGGGGATCAAAGATCCCGTGCGTGTGCGGCGCGAGCGCCTGGGCCGCTACCGCTGCCTCCATTGCGGCTATCACTGGACCGATTACGTCAGAGATGTGGCCGTATCGCGCGGAGAGTGGCGTGCTGAACATCCGGATCCGGGCGCCCGGCGCATCGGCTACCATCTGCCGGCCATTCTTTCCTCGGCAGTCAGCCTCTCGGAGATAGCCGCAGCCAAGCTGTCCGCCCAGGCCAGCGACGATCCGGCCCTGATTCAGGCCTATGATAACGGCCTGTGGGCCCGGCCCTACAGACCTGTGATCACAGCCACGGATGCCGAGCAGGTGCTGGCCCTACGCGATGCGGATTTGGCTCCGCGCGTATTGCCCGCCGGCTATGTAGCCCTGACTGCCGGCATCGATATGCAAAAGCGCGGATTTTATTATCTTATCTGCGCCTGGACGCACAACCTTGATTGCGCCATCGTGGATTACGGCCGGCTCTACGACTGGGACGCGGTGGAGCAGTTATGCTTTGCCACCTACTATCCGGCCGAGGATGAGGCCGGCCAGACCGGAGAAACGCCCCTGTGGCGGGCGGCCATCGATACCGGAGGTACGGCAAGCGAAGAAAACGAAGCCCTCAGCCGGACTGAAGAGTGCTACCGCTTTGTAACCGCCCATGGCCAGGATCTGCTTATGGCCACCAAGGGCAGCTCTCACGCCCAAACCCCGCCGGTCAAATGGACCATGCTGGAACGGATGCCCCGCAGCCGTCAGAGCATCAAAGACGGCCTGCGTTTGTATCTGCTGGATACGGATTACTTCAAATGTTTGGCAACGGCACGCATGGCCGAGACAGCCCGGCAGCCGTTGCGCCTGCACCGGGAATGCGGGGAGGATCTGGCCCGGCAACTCACGGCCGAGGAATTAGTGCGCGAGGCCTCGGGACGGCGCCGTTGGCGGCGTAAGAGCCGGGATAACCACTGGCTGGATTGCCTATGCATGGCCATGGCTTGCGTGCACCCCTCCTGGACGCCGAGCCTAGGCCGAGTTTTAGAATATATGGCGGCCAGAGAAGCAACGCCTGATGCCCCAGCAACGGCCCCGCAAGCCCCGGCCGAACGGAGGTTCTCATGGTGACGCCAGAAAGGACCGAACTCTGCGGCCTAAAACAGATCGCTGAGCATCTGGGGAAAAGTGAGAATTCCGTGCGCCGGCTTATCTGGCGGGAGGATTTTCCGGCTGTCAAAATAGCCGGGGAATGGACCAGCGATACCCGCGAAATTGCCCGCTGGCGACTCCAGAGGATCCGCCGCCGGCGCGAAGTCAAGGATTGAACCGCCTCGTTCCAGCCGGTTTTATACCGAAAAATCTTAACTATTATATGGCCCGTTTAACGTGCGGCGGACCGGCGGTATGACGGCGGAGCAAAACTTGTTTGATATGCTTGCCGGCGTTTTCGCCAACGCCATCGTAGCCCTGATCTTCCGCAAGTGGGTTACCGCCGAGGTGCTGCCTCACAAAGGATTTGACAGAGTATCCGTTTTCTGGTTGTCTACTCTGAAAGAGCTCAAAAACTCTTCAGAGCGGCGGCCACCCCGTAAGCGTGGTATTTTTTATACCCCTTTGCCCGGCACAGGCAAAGGGTGGTGTTTCGGTCATAAGGCCGGGAGTGGGCTAATAGAATACCCGCAAGGGGAATATGCCCGCCGTTCTCTGACGGTTTTTGGCTCCCGGCCTTTTTTTGCGTCTCGCGAAAGGCCAACAAAAAACTCAGAGAGGTGCCCTATGTCTCAACTTTCCTTTGATTCTTCGTATCTTTTCCAAGACCTTAATCGCTGCATTGCCCGCTTGGGCTTCCTGACTGAGTATGCGGATCTGGCCGTACGCTTCTGCACATTGACAACCCCACAAAACCACGATACCCAGAAAGCCCCTAACTCAGAGAGGCCTTGCCGGAGCCTTTGCCAGTGTCCCCACGCCGGTACAAATCGCGGTGTTTTTTGTTTCTGCCACCACAACGCCTCATACGGTGTTAGTTACGAATTGGCGGAACAACGTCCAGTATCCGTGAGGACTGGCGGCCACTCTGAGGCCGGGGAGCGTTGTTTCGCCTTTTTCTTTTAAATCCTAAACTCAGAGGTGCCCCATGTCTCAACTTTCCTTTGATTCTTCGTATCTTTTCCAAGACCTTAATCGCTGCATTGCCCGCTTGGGCTTCCTGACTGAGTATGCGGATCTGGCCGCGCGCTCCGGAGGCGCTTACTACCTGGAGGGCTTAACCATTGCCTTGGGCGATGCCCAAGGCGAGTTGGTCGCCTTGCGTGAACGCCTTGAGGCTATGCCCATGGGCATAGCCTCCGTTGAAGGCAGGGAGGTCCGCCATGTGTGATACGCATGTAAGGCGCCTGGAGTTGATTCCCTTTGCCTTTGACGATGCCATGGTACGCGGCGCTCTGGATGCCAACGGCGGTCCCCAAGAGATCCGAACCATCTCCGAATCAGGCCTCTATGCGCTCATCTTCCGGTCGCGCAAGCCGGAGGCCCGGCGCTTCCGCAAGTGGGTTACCGCCGAGGTGCTGCCTCAACTGCGCCGCCAGGGCTGGTAGGGTGACCATGAACACCCCCGAAACAGCCGCCATGGCCCGGCGCTTGCACGATCTGGAGACCCGGCAGGAGCTGTTGCGCCGGGATATGGATACCGTCTTTCAAGGTATAGCCCTGCTCATCGATAAGGTCGCGGCCCTGGAAGGCGGCCCACCGCCCGATGCCGATCCCCCTCCCGGAGCAGGATCCGATGCCCCCACAAAGAAACGCGCCGCGCTGCTCCGCTTGAGGCCGTCCATAAAATCCTGACACCACAATAATATATACCGTATATATTTTGCTTGACAAAAATATATACGGTATATACTTTGTTTTCACGAGGTACGGATGAAAGCAAGGGAACTTATCAAACAACTGGAAGCGGCTGGTTTTCGTCAAGTTACAAGCCAGGGCGGAAGAAGGAGAAAAGGTAACCATGTTAAATATAAGCATCCCGATGGACGATGGACGGTCATAAGCCATGGCGACAAAGATTTTGACAAGGAATATGTCAAGCAGGTGGCCCGGGAGGCGGGCATCACGATAGAGTGGCGCTAAAGCCCAGGGCGGGAAGACCTCCCGCCCTCGGGCAACGGACGCGACACGGGAGATGTGAGGAACTATGCAATACCCTATGATCGTATATAAAGATAAAAAGAGTGATTATTGTGGGCTGATGCCTGATTTTCCAGGCCTTTTCCTGGCCGAGAAGACCCTGGATGAACTGATTCGTTCTGTTCAGGAGGCCGTGGAAGTATGGATGGAAGGCGAAGATCCGGAGAAATTCCCTTCCCCAAGTAGTCTGGATGCGGCCATCACGCGCGATGACGCTTCCGGCCGGACACTGCTGTTGGTGGATATTGACCCGGGCTTTCTGGATGACCGGGTAGAGCGCATCAGCATTACTGTGCCCCGATATGCCCTAGCCATGATCGACCGGGCCGCTCATAAAGCGGGCAAAAAGCGTTCCGCCTATCTGGTAGAGCGGGCTCTCGCCGCGGTATAAGGGCATTTACAGGTCGCCGGGCAGCCTCCCCAAAGCCTCCCGGCGACCGTCCTCCGTAATGAGTCAAGCGTAAATACCTGCCATTCACACGCAAATTCCTACCGTCCTTACGCAAAAACCTGCCATCTGCACGCACCTGCCTGTAGGGGCTTTTCCCGCCATGCTATCCCCCGGAAAAACGCGGGAGAAAGCATGGCTGTCGGCTTTACCAGCTGGAACGAGCTTAGAGATCAAATGCTGGATGATCTTGCCTCCGGCAACTGGCGCAAGGTTAGCTCCTATTCTCTGACTACAGCGGGCTCATCGCGCTCCATAACCTATCGCAGTTTCAGCGAGTTCCGCGAAATCCTCTCCTGGGTCACGGATCAGGCCGCCCAAGAAACAGGCGTTGCCGCCTACCACGGCCGTACCTATACCGGCCAGGGAGGACGCGGCTGATGGGCCTTATCGCCTGGTACAGAGCCCGCCGCCTGAAGGCTGCCCGGAACCTTCTGGCCCGCTACAGCGGCTACGCCGGGGCGGAGCCCTCGCGTCTCGACCGCTGGGAATACG
This sequence comes from uncultured Desulfovibrionaceae bacterium, assembly GCA_949741925.1. Taxonomy (GTDB): domain Bacteria; phylum Desulfobacterota; class Desulfovibrionia; order Desulfovibrionales; family Desulfovibrionaceae; genus JAJDHY01. The sequence continues at coordinate 10,302 of CATJOY010000059.1, forward strand.
CCAGCCAAGCCGTGAATCTTTTAATCCACGGAGCCAGCCCCCGGCTGCGTGGTCGGGTGCGGGATCTGGTGCGTAACTTTCCGCCCTTCGGTCGGGCCGTCACCGGCTATACGGCCTATGTGCTGGGCCAGGGAGCGCGCTTGCAAAGCATGGCCATACTGCCCGACGGAACTCCCAACCACAAAGTCCGGCGGATCATCGAAACCCGCTTCAGGGCCTGGATGGAAGGGGATGCCGATATCTCCCGGCGCTTGCACTGGTACGAGATGCAACGCCTGCTCTGTCGCCAGCTCATGGAGACCGGCGAGGCATTCTTTCTCAAAGCCTGGCGGCGCCCTCCTTGGCGGATTAACCCTTTCTGCCTAGTGCCTATAGAGGGTGACCGCCTTACGGACAGCATGACCCGCAAAGGTACGGATCCGGGTACGGCCCTATATGACGGCATCGAGTATGATGCGCAAACCGGAGAAATTGTGGCCTACCATATCGCCGATGACGGCTACGGTGCGGTCAACCGCGTTCCGGCGGCGGATATGCTGCATACCTACCAGACCCTGCGGCCGGGGCAACTTCGGGGGGTCACCCCCTTGGCTCCGGCCATCCTCTTTGCCCGGGCTCTTGCGGACTATGGCCAGAGCGAGTTGGACGCGGCCAAGCTGCAAAGCAAATATATCGCCTTTGTCACCTCGGGCGATCCGGCCCTGGCCCAGGCGGCCCGAGGCATTCGCCAGCCCGTAAGGCCAACGGACGGACGGCCCGCCGACAGCAGCGCGGCCATGGACACGACCGAGCGCCTGGAAAACGGCGTCATCGAGTGGCTGCGCACCGGGGAGAGCGTGCAGTTCGCCTCTCCCCCGGCCCGGCCCGGCGATGCCTATGACCGCTTTACCCGGGCGGTCTTGCGCATGGTCAGCATTACCTCGGACGTGCCCTACGAAGTGGTCAGCGGAGATTACACCGGGGTCAACTACAGCACCTTGAAAGCCAGCCGGGTGGATGCCCAAATGCTGCTCACCCCCCACAAGCAGCTCATCGAGCACCAGCATATCGCCCCCGTGTTCTTGGCCTGGCTGGATTGCGACGCGCTGATCCGTCCGGACCTCTATCCCGGCTACTGGCAGGCACCGGAGCTGTACCGGGCCTCCCTGTGGATTCACGGCGGGTTGCCCAGCGTGGACCCGCTCCGGGACGGTAACGCTGACGTGCTGGCCGTGAGCAACGGCTTCAAGAGCCCCCAAGCCGTGATTATGGCCGCCGGCGGTGATCCTGATGAAGTCATTCGCCAGCGTCAGGAATGGGCCCGCAAAGAGGCTGAGGCCGGGTTGAGATCCGGCGATACGGCTCTTCCCAGTCCGCGCAACAACCCGGCCTATCTCGGGGCCGAGGAGACGCCCCGTGACGCAAACCCTCTTGAGGAACAGAGCAATGGCTGATTACGCCCGCCGTGCTTCGCGCTCCGTGCCCCTGCGGCTGCGGAGCGCCCCGGCAACCCTGGATGAGGCTTCACGGAGCGTGGAATTTGTGGCCGCAACCGAGGCTCCCTGCCAGGTCTGGGACTGGGATAGCTGGGATACCATCACGGAAGTGCTGTTGATGGCTGGCTTGCGCTTGCCGCCCCCTGGAGAGGCTCGCCAGATCCCGCTTCTGGATGCCCACGATTGCAGCCGGGTGGGCAGTGTTTTGGGATCGTTTCGCAATTATGTGGTGGAAGGCCCGGCCCTGATCGGGCGGGCGCATTTTTCCCGGGTGGCCGAAGGCGAGGCGGCCTGGATCAAAGTGGCCGAGGGGCATCTCACGGATGTGAGCGTGGGCTACGAAATTAATAGCGCGATCAGCATCGAGGCGGGCAAGACAGCCACCGTGGGCGGGCGGGAGTTTTCCGGCCCTTTGCGCGTGGTCACGGATTGGAGCCTGCGCGAACTGAGCCTCTGTCCCTTGGGCGCGGATCAGGCGGCCAAGGCCCGAAGCGCACTCAACGACAAGGAGACGACTATGAGAACACCGAGCAAACGCCAGGCGAGCGGCCCCGGCTCCGGCCAACGGGCTGACGCCGTATGCGATTACTTGCAGGCCGCGGACGGCCTGTGCACCCTGAGCGGCGGCCCGGTCTGCACCTGGCTGACGGGTGAGGGCCTCTGCGGCAAACCCGCTGGCGAGCCCCGCGATCCCGACCCTCAGGACCCGGAAACCCAAGGTGGGGATGCGCCCGAGAGCACGACCGCGAATCTGCCCGAGGCCACGCCAGAAGCCGGGGCGGCTGGCGCCGGAGCCGAGGCCGGCCGGGCCGCCTCCGAAGCAGAGCTGTGGGGCGTCCGAAGCGAACGCCTCAGAATCAACGAACTGACCGCCCTCTGCCGTGGCCATGCCATGCCCGAAGACGTGCTGGCCGGATTCATTGAACGCGGCACAACCCTTGAGGCCGCCCGGGCCCTAGTCCTGGAACGCTTACAGGCCCGGAGCGCCGCCGGCTTTGCTCGGGTAGACATGGGCGCGGCAGAGGGGGATAAAGTGCGCGCGGCCGCGCGGGACAGCCTCCTCTTGCGTTGCGGTCTGACGGTGGAGAAACCCTCGCCGGGCGCCCCGGAAATGCGCAGCATGAGCATGCGCGAGCTGGCCCGTGATTTCCTGGTTCGGGCCGGCCAGCCCCTGACGGGCGATATCAAGACCATCGTAGGTCGGGCCCTGACCACCACGGACCTGCCTAAGGCCCTGACCGAGACGGCCGGAAAAGTGTTAGAGGACGCCTTTGAGCGGGCCGAACATACTTGGGATCAATGGGCGGCCACGGGCAGTTTGGATGATTTCAAGATTTCCCACGCCGTGGGCGTGGATTTTGAGACCACCCTGCGCAAGATCCAAGAAGATGGGGAATACACCTACGCCTACGCCAGCGAGCGGGGCGAGCAGGTACAACTGGCCACCTACGGCCGTATCTACCCCATTACCCGCCAGGCCATCATCAACGACGATCTGGGCGTGTTTACCGATATGGCGGCCACCCGAGGCCGGGCCGCGGCCAACACCATCAATAACCTGGCCTACCGCGCTTTGATCAGCAATCCTGTGATGAGCGACGGTCAGCCGCTCTTTTCCGCCGCCCACAACAACCTGTTTACCGGCGGTGGAACGCCGACGATAGAAAAAATCGGCGCGGTGCTCACGGCCATGAAAAAACAAAAGAACCCCTCGGGCGAGTATCTGCGCATCAACCCGCAGTTTTTCCTGGCGCCGGTAGCCCTGGAAACGGCGGCGGAAACGTTTTTCAACTCGCAACTTATCGGCACATCAGCTCAGCCCAACGTCACCAACCTTTATGGCGGCCAGCGCTTTACCCGGGCTTATGACCCCCTGCTGGATGATGACGACGCCACGACCTGGTATCTGCTTGGTCCTAAAGGCACCAGCATCAAAGTCTATTTCCTGGGCGGCGCGCAAAGCCCGCGCCTTGAGGAAAAACAGGGGTGGACCATAGATGGCGTGGAATTCAAGGTATCCATCGACGTGGCCGCGGCCCCTGTCTCCTGGCTGGGCATGGCCAAAAGCACGGAAACTGTTGCCAAACAAAGGAGCAAGTAATGCGCACCATGATCCAACAGGGCAATACCATTACCTTTGTTAATGATACAGAGGCTATCATCCTCGGCGATAGTTTGCTGTTTTTCGGTACGGAAAGCCCCATGGTAGGCGTGGCCTCAATCACGGTGCAGCCGGGGGGCGAAGGCTCGGCCCGGGTGGAAGGGGTGTTCCTTTTGCCTGCTGCCGCCGGCGGCGCGGCCATACTCCAGGGAGCGCCCGTATACGGCGATCCGGCCACGGGTCTGGTCACAGGTGCGGCCGCCGCAAGCGCCGTCTACGTGGGCCGGGCCTGGGAGGCGGCCGCCGCCGGAGCGCACCATCTGGCCGTGCGCATCAACTTTGCCCCTCCGGTTCCGGCTGGGGCGGATGCATCTGATCTGACCCCCGGCTCCTGACCATGCCCGCGTGCTCCAAGGAGGGAGTATGACCACCTACGAGTACAAGGGCCCCTGGCCCTGGCCCAACTTCGCCCCGGCCGAAATCGCCTGCAAATGCTGCGGTGAGTTGTGGAGCCGGGAGCTTGGCGAGAGCATGCCGCTGTATTTTGCGGCGAGCCTGGATGCCTTACAGGATCTGCGCGATGCTTGGGGCGATCCCCTGGTCATCTCCAGCGGCCATCGCTGCCCCAAGCATAACCAGGCCGTAAACGGGGCCGAAGGCAGCCAGCATTTGCGCCTGGCCTTTGATTGTCTGGTGGCTTCCGGCCGCCAGCAGGCCTTTGTGGATCTGGCCACACAGGCCGGCTTCCTCGGCATCGGCCGGTACCCTGCGCGGGGTTTTGTGCACCTGGATTGCGGGCCGAAACGGCGGTGGGTAGGATGAGTTGGCTTTCGGCCGTGCCCGTGCTGGGCGGTCTTCTGGATAAGGCCCTAGACCGTCTGCTGCGGGATAAAGGCAAGGTTGCCGAGGGACAACAAGAACTCAATAAGCTTGAGCTTCAGGAAGCCCCCAAAAGTTATTTACGGCTGTGGCGATCCTTTCTCTTTTGGGTGATTTCCCTCTGCGTCCTCTACGTCATGGTCGTGCAGCCGGTAATGCGCTTCTATTTTCCCGATGTGCCGCTGCCTCCGTTGGCAGTGGAGTTTGAAGAGCTGTTGCGGCTCCTGCTGATAGGCTTGGGAGCGGGGTATTGAGTATGACTGAATTTGATGTGTTGAGCGTGTTGCTGGGGATTATCGGCGGGCTGATCGTTTTCCTGGCTTCGGTATTTGCCTGGTGGGCCTCGCGGATCACGGCCAAGTTGGATGCGCTTATGTCCTGGCAGCAGGATGCCTTGGGCCGCTTTGCCGATGCCGCTAAAAACCGTCAGGCGCATCAGCGTCTGTGGGATGCCCTGGAGCATCTACGCAGCGGTCGGAGGAGCAAACTTCCCCGGCCTCCTTACGAGGAGGAATGATATGACTGAAGTCCCCTTGTGGAGCTTGGAAGATATCGAAAGCCTCAAAGAGCTGGTCAGCCGGACCAGACTGCTGACGGATCGGTACCAGAAGGCTCTGGTAGACGCCCTCAACCGCACGGCCCAAGGCGGCAAGACCGATGCCCTGGCAATGGTGCAGGAGGCCTATACTCTTTTGCCCGCCGACCTCAAGCGAGCCCGCAAGCGCTTTAAAGTCTTCAGAGCAAGTTGGCGGCGCCCCGTGGCCAAACTCTACGTCTCGGATGCCCACGGAGTACATGTAAGCGAACGCCAGCCCTATGCGGCGCAGGAAGGGATTAAATTTTCCGCGCTGTACCGCAGGCTGCTCATACCCGGACCACGCGTCTTTATCGGCCGGGGGGCGCACAGCGGCAAAAGTATTGTTTTCCGGCGACGGCAAGGCCAGGATACGGGCAAACGGGGCAGGCCCGTTTTGAGCCGCCAGATTAAGGCCGTCTTCACCGCTTCCGAGCTGAGCTTCCTTTCAGGGCAGGGCAAGGCGGAACTGTTGGCCAAAGTCCGGCAACGTCTGGAAAAGGAGGCGCGGTCACAGCTTGATTACCAACTGCGGCGTATCTTTGACAAACGTTGGGGAGTCAAGCGCTCCAAGAGCGCTTCAGAGGCCGGAGTATGAGCCAGAGCATGCTGGCTATGTTTGACGGCGATTTTGCCGATATTCTGGGAGATGCCGCCGGTCCTGCCGAAGACGTGCTGCTCCTGCCCCAAGGTGTGGAGCCACGCGGCCCGAAACGGCGGGAGATCCCTTTACGGGGAATTTTTGATCTGGCCAGCCAGCAGGTTGATCCTGGCGGACGGATTGCGGTGATATCCCGCCGCCCCATGCTGGCCCTGCGTCAGGCCGAGATTTACGCTGTGCTCGGCCGGGGGCTGACCAAGCGGGATCATATCGTCGTGCGCGGCATTACCTACCGGGTGGAGACACCGGAACCGGACGGCCTCGGCGGCGTGGCCGTCAAGCTTCTGGAGGTGGCCTCGTGAGCGCTCTTTTGCCCGTGCACCCCCGGGCCCTGATCCGCCGGTCCGTCTGCGCTCTCTTACGGGGTAGCGGTTTTGCCGGTGGCGTCTACCCCAGCCGAGAGGAACCTTGGTTAGTCGAGGAACTCCCGGCTATGGGGGTTTATGCCGTGGAAGAGCGCCTTCTGGAAAGTAACGCCTCCCCGGCCGAGGATGACCGCGAGCTGACCCTTGCCGTGGATCTGTTGGATAGAGAGGCAACCTACCCGGAACCGGAGATGGTATGCGCTCCAGATCGTTCATGGCCCCTCCGTCTTGACGACCGGCTGGATGCCCTCACCCTCTACCCAGAGGCGGCGCTTACCTTTGAGGCCGTGCGCGACGCCGTGACCCATGCCGCCCGCCAGGCGGGTTTCGCGGAGCGGGACGCCAAGGCCATGATCCAGGATTTTGCTTATGGATCAGCGGCTATCGGCTTTGCCGAAGACGGCCGCCGCGTGGTCGCCTGCGCGGCCCTGAGCTACGTGGTCACCTACCGCATGCCGCCGTCCCCAGTGGATGCGGATAAGCTCAAAACCATCGTCACCGGCTGGGACCTGGCAGATTTCCCGCCGCCCCACGGCGGCCCGGACGGACGCCTGGAAGCTCGGAACATCAACGTTTATCCCTGGCCCGAGGATGCCCCCGGCGCCGAAGAATCCCAAGGAGATGCTCATGCAGACCCTGAACATGATGCGCGTTAAACCAGCCCCTGGCCGTAAGGTTTTCTGGCCCGGGGAGCATCGCCCCCTCAAGCCTGATGGGGAAAGCGTGCCTGCCACCATTTACTGGCAGCGCCGACTGCGCTGTGGCGACGTACTGCCCATGACCGCCCAACCCCAAAAAAAGGAGGGCTAGGCCATGGCCATCAGCTTTAACGGCGTGCCAAACGCCTGGCGCGTGCCCGGTTATGTGGCGGAATTTGACGCATCCCAGGCCCAACAGGGCGCCGGGGTCATCGAGTACAAAGCTCTGATTCTCGGCCAAATGCTGGACGGCACGGCCACTCCTCTCAAACCCTACCTGATAACCAGCTTGGCCCAGGCTGAAAACCTATTCGGCCAGAGCAGCCAGATTGCCTTGATGCTGGCTGCCTGGCTGGAAAATAATACCACCACGCCCCTCATGGCCATGGCCGTAACCGATGATGCAGCCGGCGTGCCTGCCACAGCCATGATATCCCTTTCGGGCGCGGTCAGCCGTGCCGTACCCGTCAATCTCTACATCGGCGGTCTCAATGTGCGGGTTGCTGCGTCTCTGGGACAGACAGCCCTGGAACTGGCTCAGGCCGCCGAAAGCGCCATCAATGGGGATGCAACCCTTCCTGTCAGAGCTGTGGCCACGACCGTGCCATCCTCTGACGAGGATGAACCAGGTCATGCCGCTACGCTGACCCTGACCGCCAAAAATACAGGTGAGGCCGGGAATGAGTTGGATCTGCGTCTAGCCTATTACGGTGAAGATCTACCTCAGGGCATCACCTGGCAATTGGGCAAATTCTCCGGCGGAGCGGGCAATCCGAACTCCGACGAACTGATCGCGGCGTTAGGCGATACCTGGTATCATATTATCGTGCTTCCCTGGACCGATACAGCTAACCTCAGGGCCTGGGAAACCGAACTTGTCCGTCGCTTCGGTCCCATGGTGGGTATGGATGGCGTGGCCTTCTGTGCCCGATCCGGCTCTCTAGGGGAGCTGACGGCCTTTGGTTCTGTGGATGCGGGTGGCGGCAACTATGCCCATATCAGTATCATCGAAAGTTCAGGCTCGCCCGAGATGCCGGCTTGTCGGGCCGCGCGTGTAGCCGCCAAGGTGGCCTATTACGGGGCCATTGATCCGGCCAGGCCCTTTCAAACTTTGGAGCTTGCGGGGGCTCTCGCTCCTGCGGATGCCGAGCAATTGACTGCCGAAGAACGGAATATATTGCTCTATGCCGGCATTGCCACCACCAAGGTCAACGATGGCGGCGCCGTGCAGATCGAACGAATCATCAGCAACTACCAGCGGGCAAATACCGGGGCCTCGGATACGGCCTATCTGGATGTCAATACACTGCTGACCCTGATGTATCTGCGTTGGAGCTGGGTTAACCGTTTGGCCCGCAAGTACCCGCGCCACAAGCTCATGGATGACGGCAATCCTATTCCTGCCGGCCAGGCCGTAATGACTCCCAAGCTGGGCCGTGCGGAGGCCGTGGCCGCCTTTATGGAATGGCAGGATCTGGGGTTGGTCGAAAATCTTGAGCAATTTAAGAAAGATCTGGTTGTGGAACGTAACAGCCTTGATCCCAACCGTATGGATATGCTTATGCCTCCTGATCTGGTCAATCAGCTACGCTTCTGGCCAACAGTAATTCAATTTCGTTTGTAATAGTTTCATCTTAACGTGGAGGGTGTATGCCGGGCAATCTACGGGCAGGTAAAATATACCTCAAAATTAACGGCGAGTTGTACGAGGCTAAGGGTGATTTTACATATAATCTGGGCAAGCCCTCTCGCGCGGCTATCGTAGGAGCAGACGGCATCCATGGGTACCGTGAGACGCCTCAAGTGGCATTCATTGAAGGCGCTGTCACCGACAGCCCTGATCTGGATCTGGCCGCCCTGTCTACGGTGGATGACGCCACCGTGACCCTGGAATTGGCCAATGGCAAAACTATTGTCCTGGGGGGGGCCTGGTTCGCCGGGGAGGGTTCGGTCACCGTAGGAGAAGCCGAAATAGCGGTACGCTTTGAAAGCCGCCGGGAAGCACAGGAGGTATGATTCTGGTATGGAACCCAAAACCATTGTTTTGCATACCCCCGTCACTCATGGCGATTTGACCATCAGCGAGCTGACCTTTTCCCGTCCTCTCAAAGGCAAGGATATGCGGGGAATTCCTCTGTCCATCGGTATGGAGCACCTACTTTTGTTGGCCGGGAGAGTCTGCGGACAACCGCCCAGCGTTATGGAGCAGCTTGAGGGCGATGATCTTTTGGCCGTGCTGGAGATCGTCGGTCATTTTTTCGGCAATGGCCAGTTGATTGGCAGGCCAGCCTAGGGGCTCTGGCCATTGTGGTCCACTGGTCTCCGGATGAGTTGCTGGACCTGACCGCAGAGGATTTACGTTTTTGGGTGAAGGTCCTGGATGCCGGCGGCAAGGCCCTGAAGGCTGCTCGGGGATAAGTTATGGCGAAACAGGAAACGAAGCTTGATCTGATTATCGGCGCGGTAGATCGCTTCACAGCGCCGTTCCAGCGGCTCAACGAGCGGGTTGCCACAGCCACTCAGGGCTTTCGCCGGCTGGGCGCATCCGTGGATCGCCTGAGTCAGGAGACAGGGTTAAGCATCTTGTCCACGCGCTCGCTCAGCCTTGGCCGAAGTCTGTTGGGCGTAGGGAATGGTGTGGCATCCTTGGCTCAACGCTTTGCCCGATTAGGCAGCGTAGCCTCCCTAGCGTTGGGCGCTGCCGGCGGAGGCCTTGGCGCTCTGGTTAGCCAAAGCGCCAAGGCCGGGCAAGAAGTGGAACGCCTGGCCGGTCGGGCCGGAGTCAGTGCCGAAAGTTTCCAACGCCTGGCCTATGCTGCGAAACTTGGCGGGGCCGATGCCGACGGCTTTGCCTCGGTCTTGCAAGATCTTGGTGAAAAGGCCTTTGATGCGGCCACAGGCAGCGAAGATCTGCAAGAGACCTTCCGGGCCCTGCGCATCAATATCCGCACTTCTAACGGCGATATCAAAAAATCCGATCAGCTTTTTGCCGAACTGGCTGACGCCTTTGCCCGCATGGAAAACGGCCCGACCAAGACGGCTATCGCCTTACAACTCTTTTCCGAGGAGGGAGCGCGGCTTATTCCTCTGCTCAACCAGGGGAGCGCAGGCCTAAGCCAACTAGGTATTGAAGCCGAAAAACTGGGGCTGGTTTTGGATAAGACGGCTCTGGCCAATTCCAACTCCTTCGCCAAGGGCCTGGATAGACTCCAGGCCACACTGAGTGGGCTGGGCACAACCGTAGGCCAAAGCCTTATCCCGGTACTAACGCCCCTCATCGAACGGATCCAGACCTGGGCCGCGGCCAACCGCGAAGTCATTGCGGCCAAAGTACGCGAGTGGGTGGAAGCCTTTGCCGGACGGCTTCCTGAATTAATGCGCGGCCTTGAGTCGGTTCTGAGCAGCTTTGGGAAATTTTTTTCCTGGCTGGGACGGATATCCGATGCTCTCGGCGGGGCTGACAAGCTGTTAGGCATTGTGGCTGTGGCTCTTTCAGGCCCGCTCCTCAGCGCCCTGGGCTCGGCCGGAGCGGCCTTTCTTTCTTTTGGAGCCACGCTTATGGCTACACCGGTAGGCTGGTTCATGGCGGCCGTAGCCGCAATCGTCGGTCTGGCCACGCTTATCTACAAAAATTGGAGCGGCATCAGCGATTATTTTTCCAACCTCTGGGCTGATTTTACAGCGCCGTTTCGTGCCTCATGGGCCGCTACAAAAGATTTTTTTTCCAATCTATGGGAGGATATCACGGGCATCTTCGAGAGTGCCTGGAACAGTATCTCCGGTCTTATCCGTAATGCCTGGGGCGGCATCAGCAACTATTTTTCAGGGCTCTGGGGTCGGGTTACAGGTATCTTCGAGAGGGCCTGGGAC
>CATJOY010000060.1 GCA_949741925.1 uncultured Desulfovibrionaceae bacterium
CCTGCGGCATAGAACGCATGGTAGCCAGCATCCGTACCCTTTTTGCGGAAGCCGAGCAAAAGACAAAAGAGGCGGAAACGGCTACGCGCAAGGCGCAGGAGGCTATGAGAGAGGCCGAAGAAGCGCGCAAAGCGGCAGAAAACGCAAAACGCGAAGGCATGTTGGCTGCCGCAGCCCAGTTGGAGGACGTGGTCAGCGTCATTTCTTCCGCTTCGGATCAGCTTTCCGCCCGTATAGGAGCCTCCGAATGCGGCGCGGCGGAGCAGGCGGCGCGAGCTTCGGAAACCGCAACAGCCATGGAAGAGATGAATACCACCGTCATAGAGGTTGCCAAAAATGCCGGGGATGCGGCCGCTCTTTCCGCCCAGACGCGCGAAAAGGCCCAGCAGGGCGAAGAAATCGTTTTGGCTGTTATGGAAACCATCAATGATGTGCAGCAACAGTCAATGAAGCTTAAGGAAGATATGAGGGCTTTGGATGATCATGCCCAAGCTATTGGTCAGATTATGGGGGTTATCTCCGATATTGCGGATCAGACCAATTTGCTGGCCCTGAACGCCGCCATAGAGGCCGCGAGAGCGGGCGAGGCCGGCCGGGGCTTTGCCGTTGTTGCCGATGAAGTGCGCAAACTTGCTGAAAAAACGATGGCCTCCACCACCCAGGTGAGCGCTGTTATCGCGGCGATTCAGAACAGCGCAAGCCAAAGTATGAAGCAGGTTGAAACGGCGGCGTATACCATTGACGGGGTGACGGCGCAGGCCGGGCGTTCAAGCGATATGCTCAGGGAAATACTGGGTATGACGGAAAACACGGCGGATCAAGTGCAGACCATTGCGGCGGCTTCAGAGGAGCAATCGGCGGCAAGCGAAGAGATCAGCAAAGCGGTAACCCAAGTCAACGCTATTGCGGGTGAAACCGCCGGTGCGATGCAAGAGGCTTCTCGCGCCGTCAATGAGCTGGCGCATCAGGCTCATGTGCTTACGGGATTGATTGAAGAAATGAGAAACGCCTAACGGTTGCCGCTTCTGCGTCGGGCCGTGAGGCGCGGCGCGCCGCGGCTTCGCGTTGCGCGCAACAGCGCCGGTATCGCCCATGAGGCGCGCCCGTGCGGTATGCTTGAGCAGAATCTCGCCGGCATGTCGGGCTTAGGCGCGCCTCATGACCACGGTTCGGCATCTTCCGGCGGGCAAGGCCGCCCTTGCGGCCACAAGCCTTGCTCGTCGCGCCCCGGGATGGCGAGAGAATGGAAAAACACGGCGAGCGCCAGTATATCGGCGCAACCGCCGGGGCTCAGCCGCCGCCGAGGAAAATCTTCCCGCATAGCGTACATCAGCCGTCTGCCTTGTTCGCTGAACATGCCTCCGGCCGCGAGGGCTTGAAAGGCTGCGTTTCGCGCGTAGTCAAGGCCTTTGCGGCCGCCCCGGGCAAGGAGGTTGCTGTCTTCAACAAAGGTCAGGCAATGCAGCAGAACGTGGGGCAGCACGCGATCCATGCTTTCCCGCCGGGAAAACTCAGCGATCAGCGAGGCTGCCCGGAGGGCCGAGGGGAAGCCTGCTTCAGCCTCTCCCCGGATGCCGGAAACGCCGTATTGCAGCCAGATCCTTTCCCCGGCGGAGAGTTGCCGCCGGGGGAGGGAGGCGCGAAGGGGCTCTAGCTCCCGGTTGACCAGGCCCGGCACAAAAGAGGCCGCGGCGGCGGCCAGATCCCGGGGTGAAAAGGGCAGGCCGGGAGCGGCCTCTTGCCCTGCGGGGGCCCGGCCGCTTTCTTGCCGCCGGAGGAGCCGCCCCAGGGCGGCGGCCAGCAAGCCCAAGGAGAAAACTTGACCTTTATGGGTATTGACCCCGCCGGTAGCCGCATACATGGCCGCCTCGCCATTCCTTCCGGCTTGTCGCAGCAAGGGCATGGCCGCTTCCGGAGGCGTGGCCGCGGTTGCCTGCCCGATGCGGGCGCATTCGGTAAAAAAGGGAAAAAGGGCGGCGGCGCTGGCTCGGAAGGCGGCATAATCCATGTCTCGGTGTGCGCCATTGTGGTCGGGGCAGACCAGGCCGGGCTTGGGATCGGCTTCGAGTTCCGCTAGCATGGCCTGGCGGGCCAACTGGGCGATCCACACGGCAGACTCGAGCCCGGAGGCTTGCCCGAGAGAGGAAACAGCCGCCGTTGCCCTATCCCCCGGCAGCGGCATGTCAGAATCCCTGTTCCAGAGGCGGGCTGATCAAGCAGCCGGCGGGCGGATTTGCCGGCTCCGGCGTCTCTTCCCCGAGTTCCGGGGCGGAGAGATGAACCAGCCTGCCCTGGAGGCGGAGCCTGCCGCTAGCCAGCCACTGCAAGGCCTGGGGATAAATGCGGTGCTCCATGGCGTGGATACGGGGCATCAGGCCGTCAAGGGGTTCATTGGCCTGCACAGCCAGGGCGGCTTGGATGATAACCGGGCCCGAATCAAGAGCCTCTTCCACAAAGTGGACTGTGCAGCCTGCGAATTTGGCGCCGTAAGCCAGCGTATCTCCCGCGCCGTCTGTGCCCGGAAAGGCGGGCAAAAGCGAAGGGTGGATATTTAGTACCCGACCTTTGAACGCCTGGAGAAATTCCGGAGAAAGCAGCCGCATATACCCGGCCAGAGCCACTGCTTCCACCTGCTTTCCGGCCATGGCCGTTAGCATGGCCGCGTCGAATTCTTTACGGCTTTTGAATGTTCGGTGGTCCTCGGCCCAAATGGGGATGCCGGCAGCTTGGGCCAGTTCCAGGGCCGGAGCGTGGGGCACGTTGGAAAGCGCCATGACCACTCTGGCTTTCAGGCTACCTTGGGAAATACTCCGCAAAATTGCTTGCAAATTAGATCCGCGTCCGGATGCAAGCACGGCAAGTCGCAGCATATTTTTCTCCGTATGTCCGCCCGGCCTTCACGCGCTTTTTCCGCCCGCCTTGCCGGGAGAAAAATGCGGCTTTGCGCGGATGCTATGTTGTGAGCCCCCTTCAGGGGAGCTGGAGCGGCTCTTCTACAGCACGCCTTCACCTTCGTACACGTTGCAGATGCAGCAGAGGAATGCGCCTTCGGTGGAGCCGACATTGCGCATGGCATGGGGCTCCATACTGCGCAGGAAAACGGAATCCCCGGCAACAACCTTACGGATTGCAACGCTGGCGTCGTCTTCTTCCCTAAAGCTTTCGCATTCAAATTCACCGGCCAGAAAATACATGGTTTGGGAATAAAAATGCTTGTGGATGGGAATTTCACCGCCGGGGGCAACCGTAAAGTAGCGCAGACCGTATTCGGCCGAGCCGGAATCCAGGCCGACATCGGAGAGCCAGCGAATGGTCACGCCGGTGACATCGAGCTGCTTGCCCCGGTAAGGATAGGTTTCCACCTTGTTCGCCTTGACCTTTGATGCGGTGACGATTTCCATGATGTTCTCCTTTGGAATTGCGACGATCTGCGGGGCTGAATCTGCCCGACAGCCGAACTCGAGAAGGCGACGCTATACCGCAGATTTGAGGCCGAGTCAAAAAAACCCGCATCACTGTTTCCGGCGGGATGAACCGCACTCCTCAGAGCATGCCGCCGCGCCCGCGGCGTACCCAAGCGTTTCTCAGCTTTGGAAGCCCTTCCGTAGCGCATAAGGCAAAGGAAGCTGTTCCCTTAGAATATGGCTGCGTATTTTCTTTTTGCATCCCTTTTATAATGGTATTGTTCCATCCAATTTGCTTTATAAATTGGTAAGAAAAAATACTATTCCTGGAATGTACAGGGAAGTATACATTACATATTGTTGGATGCATCTTTTACTATCTTATTGATTCGGCCACAAAAGATCTACTGCATAGGCAGCATTAGCTTACTCTGCGTATTATAATAGATTACAATGGAGGTAGATGCTGTATCCATAATTCCCGTTATAGAGCCTATGATGGCAGGCTGAGAGACACACAGCGCTTGGAGCGGCTCGGGAATAAGGATCTATCAACCATTCACACCAACCAAAAAGGAAGGACCATGACCGGCGGAATAAAGAGTAAGAAAGCCGTTCTTGCGGCTGTTTTGGGCAATATCCTCGAATGGTATGACTTTGTCGTTTATGCCTATTTGGCGAATATTATCGGGAAGACCTTTTTCCCATCCGATGATCCTACAAGCTCTCTGCTGATGTCTTTTGCCGTTTTTGGCGTGGGGTTTTTGTTCCGCCCCCTTGGCGCGGTGGTCATCGGCAAGATCGGCGATGTGAAAGGCCGTAAAACAGCGCTTTTGATCACCATTTTCATGATGGCCCTGGGCACTATGATGATCGGCCTTATCCCTGGCTATGCCGCCATTGGTGTGGCTGCTCCCCTTCTTGTGGTCGCTGCCCGGCTCATGCAAGGGTTTTCCGCCGGCGGCGAGTGGGGTGGTTCCACGTCATTTATTGTCGAGTAGGCCCCGGATAAGGGACGCGGTTTTTACGGTAGCTTTCAGCAGGCCAGTACAGTGACCGGCATGCTTTTGGGTTCTGCCGTAGCGGCCCTGGTCAGCACTCTTTTTTCGGTGGAAGCCCTTGAGGGCTGGGCTTGGCGTATTCCTTTCCTGCTGGGTTCCCTTCTCGGGCCGGTAGGCCTTTGGATGCGCCGCGATATAGAAGAAACGCCCGCCTTTGTGGAATCTCAAAAAGAGCAGGCCCAAGAGGCCGCTTCCGCAAACACTGCCGGGGCGCGGGCCGCAGCCGAGGCCACCGGCCGGGATTCACCGCTCATGCAGTGCGCGCGTTCCTTCGGCTTTACAGTCGTTTGGACAGTTTCCTTTTACATTTTTCTCAACTACCTGCCGACCTTTACCCAGAACTTTGCCGGCATTAGCCGCACCCAGTCCCTCTGGGCAAGCACTCTTTGCTTGGTGGCCCTGGTTATTCTGATTCCCATTTTCGGGAGTTTGTCGGATACGATCGGCCGTAAGCCCCTGCTGCTGGCCTCCTGCGTTTCCATGGTCATCCTGCCCTATCCCTTTATGCACTGGATGGTCGCGGGTTCCGGTTTCGCCATGATCATTCTGATGGAGATTGTGCTGGCCGTGTTTATCTCCATGTTTTCCGGCGCGGGCCCGGCGGCGATCTCCGAGATTTTCCCGACCCGGTCACGTTCCTTCCTGCTTTCGGTCAGCTATGCCCTTGCCGTGACCCTGTTCGGCGGCTTTGCCCCGTATATTGCCACCAAGCTCATTCAACTGACGGATAACCCCATTTCTCCGGCCTACTATGTGGCGATTTGCGGGGTTATTTCCTTTTTCACTATTTGGAGAATGCGGGAAACGGCCTTTGGTAAGCTGCAATGAGCCGTTGCCTCTCCTTCGCTTCCGGGGGAGACGGATAACTCCGATACGGCAAGGAGAAGGATATGCTTATAGAATTTAAGGGAAAAAGCGTTCTTGTTGTGGGCGCCGCCTTTGACATCGGGCGGGAAATAGCCGCGTCTTTTGCCGAGAACGGAGCGCGGGTGCACGCCTGTGACCTGCTGGCGGATGAAGTTGAGAACATCGCGGGTTCCCACGGCGAAGGTTGTGTCAGCGCCGGTTTCTGCGATGTGACTTGCGAAGATTCCGTGCGGGAGACCGTTCAGGCCGCTGCCGGAGAAACCGGCGTGGATATCTTGATCTACGTGGCGGGGGGCGTGGCCGGGCAGAGTAAAACGCCCATTGAGGATGTTACTCTGGAACAATGGAAGACCGTTGTAGATAGAAACCTAACCGGGCTTTTTCTGTTCGCCAAGTATCTCGTGCCGATCATGAAGAAGCAGGGCAAAGGACGCATTATTACCATTTCCAGCCGGGCGGGCCTGGCTACCAGCCTGACCGGCGTTCAGGCCTATTGCGCGGCCAAGCATGCCCAAAACGGCCTGGTTATGCAACTGGGCCAGGAACTTGCGCCCTATAATATCACCGTAAACGCCGTTGCGCCGGGTTTTTTGCGCTCGAGTCCCGCAACCAGAAAGCAGTGGGATGGCTACACGCAGGAATTCCGCGATGCCTTTGCAGCCCGCCTTGTAGGCGGCCGGATCGGTAAACCCGAGGATATCGCCTCTGCCGTGATGTTCCTGGCCTCTGATCAGGCGGAGTGGATATCAGGACAAATTCTACCGGTAATGGGAGGACCTTTATGAGCCGGAAGACAGAGCTTCAACCGTGGCAATGGCCTGACGATCATTGGAAAAAGCTGATCAACCGCGTCTGGGGCGGCACAACCTACCGGCCCAAGCAGTGGAAAAACGGGGCGCGCTGCGCTGTGGCCCTTTCCTTTGATTCGGACCACGAAACCAACGAACTACGTGATGGCGGCACCTCATACGGCCGCATGCAGTGGGGCCAGTACGCCAATCGGGTGGGCATTCCTAAGGTTCTTACATTCCTTGAAAAAGAAGCTATCCCGGCAACCTTTTACGTCCCCGCGGTTGTTGCGCTGACCTATCCGGATGAACAGCGCCGGGTGATCAAAGAAGGCCATGAAATCGGCATCCACGGCTGGATTCACGAAGTCAACTCAACCCTGCCCTACGAGCATGAGCGGGATTTGATGCTGCGCGCGGCCGACGCGCTGGAAAAAATTACCGGCGTCCGCCCGGTCGGCCTGCGCACGCCTTCCTGGGATTTCAGCCGGGATAGGCTGCTGATCGAAAAAGAATTGGGCGTGCTCTACGATTCTTCCTTGATGGGCGATGTCGATTGCTACCAATTATTGCTGGATGGGGAAGATACCGGCATTGTTGAACTGCCCGTGGAATGGATTCGCGATGACGCGGCCTATCTGCTGATGCAGCGCTTCGGTTCCTTGCGGCCATACATTGCTCCCGCGGATATTTTCGATATTTTCCGCCGGGAGTTCGATGGCGCTTACGCCGAAGGCGGCATCTTTCAATTGACCATGCACCCCCACGTTATCGGCTATCGTTCCCGCTTCTGGATTTTGGAAGAGCTGGTCAACCATATCAAGGCCCACGAAGGGATCTGGTTTGCCACACACGCGGATGTTGCCGCCTATGCCAAGCAGTTTGGTTAAGTCCTTATAAAACGGTAAGACGCCCGGGGGCATGGTCTTCCCGGCATTCCGCCCGATGGCAGGCTGCGCCCTTGGCCCCCTTAGGGAGAAAGCATGCCGCCGGACGGGCCTTAGGGCCCGGCCCCAGCCCGGCTTTGTTGCCTCCAGCCGATAGCAAAACGCCGTTATTCCGGCTGCGTATCCTCCGAGTACAGGCCCTTCATATAAAGGTTTTTTCCTTGGCGAAGACCACCGCAGCCCTGCGCGGCAGCAGGGCTGCGGCAGGTGCGGCAAGCCGGGGGCTGGTTTGAAAGGCATGGTCTGTGCACAAAGCCGATTTTTTCCCCGGCAAGAGAGGCGGAAAAAAGCGGGCATAGGCCAGGCTCGTTTTTTCGGCGTATGCCTTGAGGAGAAGCAAGGCGGCTTGGCAGCAGGAAGAGAGTACAATCCCTAGGCTGTGGCTCTCGGCCTGACATACGGTGTAAGGCCGTAGAGGCCGCCGGAAATGCTCTGCCGCCTGCCGCGCGGATATTTGCGGGTAAGAAAGGCGATGACGGCTTTCATGAAGACCGGCAGATCATCGGAGCAGCGGCTGGAAAGGAGGTTGCCGTCTCGAACCAGTTCATTATCCTCCCACCGGCAACCGGCGTTGAGCATGGTCTCGCGCAGGGTTGTTGCGGATGTTGCCCGTCTGCCCTTGAGGATGCCTGCCGCAAGCGGAACCAAACCTCCGGTACAGATAAAGGCCACCAGCTTTCCTTTGGTATAGACAGACTTCACCAGATGCAGGCAGGGAGTAGGCAGGCAAAGCATATTCCAGCCGAGCCCTCCCGGAATGACCAGGCCGTCAAGCGCGGCCGCCTTGAGGCTGGAAAAGCAGGTATCGGGCGTGATTTTGAGACCATCTTTCCCTCCGTACATCCGGTCTGCTTCCGCCCCCGCGGCGACAACCGTGGCCCCGGCTTCACGCAGCCGGTACACAGGGTACCAGAACTCTGAATCATTGAACATATTTTCAAGCATAACTGCTATTCTTCGACCTTTTAATTCCAACATAGCGTCTTCTCCCGCCGGTCATGACTCATCATGAAAGAAATAGAGCGACTATGCGGTAATTAATATTATTTTTTGCCTATGCTTCGTGTATTCTATGAACAGAGCGGAGCATAGGCATCGTTTCCGGAGCAACCTCTGTAAAAACGCCTGATCTGTGCAGCGTTCCGGCGTATCAGGTAGAATCGGCCCTGATCCGCAAAGAGTGCGTAGCATCCGCCGATCCAGGCCGGGGAAAAGGGCAGGGGAGCCGCTGCGTCTTTATGTATTTTCTGAAAATACCGCTCAATCGTTTCCTCTGCCCTCCTTTCGTTGACAATCCTGATAACTCCTGCAATACTTGTTTTACTAAATCCACAGGCGAACCGCATTCAGGCGGCTACGCCCGGCTTTGTCGGGTTTTTTGTTGGGTACTTTACCCTCTTTTGCCTTGCTGCCGGGTCGATAGCTCCTAATAGAATACCCTTCATAGGGGAATAAGAGCAGCGCTCCTGTGGGCGTAGTTGAGTCCCGGCATTTCTCATCACAAATGCCTGCCACTGAATCACAGGAGTTTTTTATGTCTAAAATTTTTTTTCACCCGTCTGATTCACGTCCACAAGGTTCTCCCCTCGGCGCCATAGCCGCCAGGCTCAGTGAGGCGGCGCAAGCGCTCCGGGATCTATCCGACGCGAGCCCCCCGCCGGCGCAAGAAGCCTCTGAATCTCTAGGAGAAACGCGCTGTTATTACCTCTCTCCGGCAACGCTTAAGCATGAACGCGAACTCCTGCGAAAGTATCAGGTTGATGACTTTCAGGGGCTTCTTACAGAAGCGCATACCCTTTTGGCTGGTCTGGTGAAGATCATGCGGAGCACACATCCCGAGACGCGCTTGCGCGGGCATGTTGTTGCCAGTCTTGGGGCGTCGCTGGAGCAGGTAGTTGCCTTGCTGGTGAGAATGCGTCATGTTTACGCCAAGGTGGAGCGTATGCCCTCATAGGGGAGGCGTTCAGTTTTTTCGTCCGCGCAAACAATCATGCCCTTGGCATACCCCGCTGCCAAGGGCATTTTGCTTCCCCGGGGCCGGCAGCGTCGCTCGAAAAAGCCGGAGGCGTATGCCGATGCCCTTTGCCCTTTTTCACCTGGCGAGAAAGACGGAAAAAAGCGGTTTCTTCGCAGGGGAAATCGTTGGCGAAACAGCCCCTAGCGGATACTGAATTCAACCTTGGCGTTAATCGCGCTTCTGCTCTCCGGTCGGCTGATGAAGCGGTGAGGGCCGAGATAGAGGCGTTTTTCCAGGGAAGGCTGGGCGGCGATCAGCGCTTTGCGCACGTTTTCCGCCCGGCTCCGGGCGAGAGCGGTGAATTCCTTCCCGGGAATTTTTGCCTGTTCATGAATGCGCCGGAGCATTTCTTGGGTCGAGAGATCCCGCCTGCCCCCGGAATAGGGCTGAGCAATGTAATAACGGGTCAGCAGCGCCTTGTATTCGGCGGCATTGATCATGGGCCCCACCGGAATCTGTTCGGGCCGGAGCCCGGTCCGGTCCGCTTGGGGCAGGGAAGCATATTTGATCTGTTGCAGGGCTCGCAGAATGTGAAGATCAACCAGCGCTGTTTTTTCGCGAACGTCGCTGCAACCGATGATGGTCACCTTCAGAGAGGGACGGCTCTTCAAAATGCCGGCTACTGAAGCGATATCCGCCAGAGATTTCCGGGCTATCCGGCTTGATCCGGGCGTGAAGCTGATCACATCAAGGTCGGGTGTGCCGCCGCCGCTGAAAAGATCCACCGTGCCGCTCACCAGGCCGCCCAGAAGACTGAAGGGCGAGGTTACGGCTTTGAGCGCCAGGTTGCCGAAGACCTTTCCCGCTATATTATCAAGGCGGAACTGCGGGTCATCCAGGCGGCCGCTGACCGGGATGGTCAGATTGATGTCGCCGTTCAGATCGCTGATCAGGCTGGCGGCCGTTTGCAGCGGCACATCTGGCGCGCCGGGGAAATTGAGCTTATCGCCGATCGTAAGATCTGTGATCGTGATCTTGTTGCGCATGGTCAGTTGGAGGCCGTTGATCTGGGTATCCATATCCGCGTTCAGCGTGCCCCGGAGCAGAGGATGGGCCGCAAAGCGTTCCGCATAGGGCGAGAAATCCCGCAGATCCAAGCCCTCAACCAGAATGCGCATGTCGGCTACGGGGCTGGCTATGAGGGGGTTGGCTGTTCCCCGGGCTCGGATCGGGGCGTTGCCGAGCCGCGCTGACGCTGTAAAGGGAGCGGTTCGGCCGGGAAGGGCTTCCAGCGCCTCCATATGCGCGTCGATCTCCGCCAGGCTGAAAAAGAGCGGCTTGGCAAAACGTTCATCGCGGAAAAGAATGCGGCCGCCGGAGAGGCTGAATTCGCCGAGGTTCAGGGAAGCAAAGCCGCCGATGGGACCGTTGGCGGCTCCGGCCGCGGGGGAAGCAGCCCGGCCGGGTTGCTTTCGGCCGGCCACCGGCGGATCAAAGGCCCCTTGCAGAGAGTTTTTACCCTCTTTATCGAAACTGATCGTCAGATTGGGCCGAAGCAGTTCCAGGGCGGCAAGAGCAAGATCGCCGGAACTGCCGCTGCGGCTCCGGTAACGAATATTCTTGAGGTTCAAAGCGCCGCAGCCCATGGCCGGGCGTTGGTTTCGGCTGAGGGCCAGATGCTCCAGACCGAGGGTTCCGGCTAGGGTCAGGCTGTTTCCGGCGGCGGCGTACGTTCCCTCCAGCGTTCCCGAGAGGATGCCCTGGGAGAGGCTCAGGCTGGTGATAGTGGCCAAATAGGGCGCTGTGGGCGTCAGGGGAACATTGCTCAGGCTGAGGTTGTACTTGAGGCGCAAGGGGGCAAATGTGCCTCCGCCCTTGAAGGTGATCCGGCCCTTGCCGGAATCGTTCTCCTGTTTGCGGTTTTCTCCGGCGTGCCTGCCTGAGAATTCTCCGGAAACATCGCCGGACCAGGAAGTTCCGGGCCGACCGAGCAGGTTGCGGAGCGTCAGATGCAGCCCGGTGAGATCCAGGCGCGGAGCCCCGGGCACAGCGGTATCTGTAAAATGGAGGGCGCTGTCTTTGGCGGTCAGCAGGGGGAGGTTTACAGTCCAGGCCGGGCCGGAGGCTTTGCCGCCCCGGGAAGCAGATGGAGAAGCGGGCAGCTCAAGGCTCCCGTTTTTTAAGCGAGTCAGGCTCAGATCTGCCCCTTCCAGATGTATTCGGCCTAGGGTCAACTGGCGGGAGGCCGTTTCCAACTGTATGTCGCCGGCGGTTACCCGGGCGGCTTTGGCCCAGGGCGTCTTGGAGATGGCTCCATCCCGCAGGACACGATGGAGCAGGGGGGAGGCCAGCGAGAGTTCCCCCTTATCAAAGCGCAGGCTGAGCCCATCGTGTTCCTGCAGGCGCATGGCGCCCTTGATGGAAAGTTTGCCGCCCTTGAGCGCCAGCCCCGTATCTTCGGCGAAATACACGGAGAGCGGCGCGAGATCCAGGCCCGGCAGATCAACCGCGGCTTCCAGTGTCGGGGGGGAAACCGAGGCGCTCCCGGCCAGGCTGATCCGCTCCTTCCCCTTGCCCAAGGCAGCGTTAAAGTCCGCTTTGCCCTGACCGGTGGAGAAATTGGCCAGGCTGATGGTGATGCCGGGGATGGTCCGGGTGTACCCGCCGGGAACCGCCAGATCGTTCCAGAGCAAGGTGCCGCCGGTGATATCCAGATGGTGCAGCCTGAGAGAGGGCTGGCTGAGGCTGCCGGGCCTTTCCTCGGAAACCGCCGCGTTGGAGGCTGCTCCGGGGGGCGTTGTCCGCCCGGTTGTTTGATCCGAAACCGGCGGCCCGGCCCGATTTACGGGCTTGGGGCTGAGCAGATCCAGGGCGTTTAGGGAGCCGTTAGGGCCCCGCTTGAGGGCCAGATAGGGGGTTTCCAGGGAAAGGCGGGTGATGGCTGCGGTCGGCGGGCCGAAGAGCATTTTTTCCAGTTCAACAAAGGCCTTGGCAGCGCTGAAAAAGGTTGTGCCGTCGGGCTCCGTTATTTCCAGATCCGCCAGGTTGAGGCTTCCGGTCATGGAGAGCAGGGGCAGGCCGTCTTTGTTGATTTCAAAATTTAAGGTCAAAGCGCTTGAGAGATTTCCCCGGCGTATGGAGAGCCGGGTGTACTTGGAGAGGTAGGAACGGAAATCATCAAGATTCAGGGGCGAGGTTTCCAGACTGAATCGGGTGCGCATGGCCTCGGAAAAGAGCTGGCTGGACCCCGTAAAGGCAAAGCGGCGGCCGTTGAGGAAGCCGCTCAGCCGCGGTGTTACCGGCAGTTCCCGATCCACTGCGCGGGTGGAGAGGAACGGTACGGCTGCCTGGATCTCCGTAACCTGGTGCACCGCTCCGTGGACAAGGTTATGGAAGGTCACGGTGGAATGCTGCATGGCGATGCCGCTGATGGTGAAAGGGAACAGCGCTTTATTTTCGGTTTGCCCGGCAGGCGTTGCCGCTGTTTTCCAAGGAAAGAGCCCCGGGGAGAACAGCCCGTCGCCGAAAAGGTACAGATCCACATCAAGGCCTGAGAGACGGAGAGAGCCGATGCCCGGGGTCAGGGTCAGGAGTTTGGTGAAATCCGGGGCCAGCTCAAGGCTGGCCACACTCAGGAAGGAGCCAAGGGAGGCTTGGCCTGCTTCGGCCGCCCGGTCGGGGGCTTCCGGATAATCAACAGTGATGTTGTAGGCGCGCAGGGTGAGCGTAAAAGGATTAAAGGAAAGCTTGCCTATCCGGCAGGGGCTCTGGGTGAGCTGCGCCAGTTCCCGTTCGGCTGTCGGCCGCAAGATCAGGGGGAGCGCCAGGCCCGCCACGAGGGCGTAAAGCAACAACAGCGCTGAAAGCCAAGCTAGGCAGCGTTTACATCGTGGCATGGGGATTCCGGCCGGTTCGGAGGAGAATGCCAAGCATGAACCTACGGTACATATTTTTTTCCTGTACCGCAACCACAGTCAATTGGCGAGGCCCGGAGGCGTCGCTTTTTCAGGCCGCGATGGGGATAGGCTGCGGATAGCCCCCGGCGCTTCCCGGCCTTTCCGTTTGCGGGGATTAGAGTTTGCAAAAATAAAAGGTCTTGGCTTCCTTAGAGCTTCAGAGCGATGTACCATAGCTGTGCTTTGTCCAAAGGCGGCAGAAGGCGCAGTCTTTTTTCAACCTAAGGAGGTTTCCTGTGAAACAGATGTTTTCCGCGATGCGGCCCACGGTTTTTTTCTTTATTCTGGCGTTGTGCCTGGCTTTGCCCTTCGGCGCTTCGGCCGCTCCGGCCAAAACCGGCGCGTCGTTGCCGCAAAGCGAGGCGGCAGGAGCAAACATTAATTTCCCCGTGATCACGATTGCCGATTGGCAAAGAATGACGCCGGAAGGCCGGTACGCCTTCCTGGTGGGCTTTACCTCAGCCTTGGAGATGGAACGAGCCTGGCGGGGCAGCCAGGTGTTGCCTCTCGAAGTAAGCCTGATCAACAGTTGGATTAAGGGCTTGCAGAACAACACCTTCAAGCAGATTTACGACAACGTCAACGCCTATGCCGCCGCGAACCCCGGCCAATCGGAACGGCCGCTGGTGGAATGGATGTGGTATGAATACGCGCAGCCTCAGGTCAACGAAAAGGTGAGCAAGGCCAAGCTGCGGTATCTCCAGGAACAAAAGAAGTAATGAACGGCCCGGGATCGCCGGGGGGCGGAACCGTTGGGCCTGGTGTATAGCGCCTTGTTCCGTCCTCTTTTTTATGGAGGCGGTCCCGGCTGAGAAAGAGAGAAGAAGGAGATTTGTATGCGTAAGCTTTTGATAACAGGATGTATTCTCGCCCTGGCCCTAGCGCCGATCGGCTGTACCAACATGAGTAAAACCCAGCAGGGCGCACTTTCGGGCAGCGCGTTAGGCGCCGGAGCGGGGCTCGGCATTACGGCCCTCACCGGAGGCGCTCTTGGCGTGGGCGCGGCCATTGGCGGCGCTCTCGGCGGTATAGCCGGCGGCATTTACGGGAACAACCAGGAATAGTTCTTCCGGCATCCTCATTGCCGGATACAGCAAAACAGCGCGCGCGGGATGCCCGGGCGCGCTGTTGGCGTAAGAACCTTGCCGCCAGCTTCATGCGCGGTGGGGGAACGGCCCCTTGGAGAGAGGCTGTTTTTCGCTCGCCTGCTGTTGCTGAGCCGTCTTTTTCTCCGGGCAGGGGCAGCGTGGAGAACCGGGCCAAGGCTTCAAGCAATAACGCAAGGAACAGGATCAAGCAACAGGGCCAAACAATGGGGCCCTGCCCGGTTTTTTCGGCTTCTTGGCGAGAGAAATCATGGAGCCTTCTCGCGGATGCAAGGGGGGGCGCCAGCCTTTGAGGCGGCCTGAGCGGAAAAAGATCGCGGGATTTCCGGAGCCCGGCGGAATCCGGCTCCGGAAATCCCGAAGAGAAATGCTTCGGGCGGCACGGGATGCCGCCCTTTGGAAGAACCGAGATACGCCGTTTCAGCTCAGAATCAGGATCAGCGCCAGCCCCCACATGGTCAGCAGGGTGTTGCCCACGGCGTAGGTTACGGTATAACCAAGGCCGGGCACGGTGCTTTTGGCCTGCTCGTTGATCATGCCGAGAGCGGCGGTGGTGGTTCTGGCCCCGGCGCAGCAGCCGAAAAGGAGAGCCGGGTGGAAGCGGAAGACGTATTTTCCGAGCAACGCGCCTAAGACTAGGGGCAGGGTGGTGGCAAAGATGCCCCAGAGGAACAAGCTGATGCCCAGTTCCTTAAGCCCGGCCACGAAATCCGGCCCGGCCGTGATGCCGATCACGGCGATAAAGACGTTCAGGCCCACTGAGTTCATGAACCAGACCGTGGGTTCAGGTATATAGCCCAAGGTCGGGTGAATTGAACGCAGCCAGCCGAAAATCAGCCCGGCAATAAGCGCTCCACCGGCGGTGGAGAGGGTGATGGGCACGCCTCCTACCTTGATAACGGCTGCCCCGATAAGAGCGCCGATCACGATGGCCCCGGCTATAAAGGCCACGTCCGCGGTGGTGGAATGCACGTCTAACACGCCAAGTTCTTTGGCTGCCCGTTTGACATCCTTATCAAGCCCGAACAGGGTGACCACGTCGCCCCGATGCAGGGTTACTTTGCCCATAACCGGTATTTCCGTGCCCGCCAGCCCCCGTTTGATGCGGCGGATGAACACCCCGTGGGCATCGGCCAGTTCCGCCAATTGTTCCAGGGTTTTGCCGTTGACCTGTTTGTTGGTCACATACACATCCTGACCGGTTACCGGCTGGTTGATCAGTTCCTTATCCGTCACTTCTTCATAGCAGCTTTTATCATCAAAGTAGGTGACAACGGCCGCATGGTCGCCGCCGATGGCGATGATATCGCCCAGTTGCAACACAACGGAAGAAGAGGCTTCCATAAGCGCCCCGTTGCGCCGCAGGCCCTCCACAAAAACTTTGTGTCCGGGAAACTGGCGTTCAAATTCTCCGATGCTCTTATTGAGGGCACAGTTGCCGTTGCCAAGCTTGTAGGCTCTCAGCTCATACTCATGCCAGGCAATGCCTGTGGTTGAGGATTCGGTGCTCATGCCATAGTGCTGCTCGTAATCCCGGCAGGCTTCTTCCAGGTTGATTCCCATCAGACGCGGCAAAATCTGAGCCAGCAGGATGGCCGAGCCGATGGTGCCGAAGATATAAGTTACGGCGTAGGCCACGGACATGTTGGAAAGCAACCGGCCGCTCTGCTCAACGGGCAGGCCGAGCCTGTTGATGGCGTCCGTGGAAAGCCCCATGGCCGCGGAGATGGTTTGGGAACCGGAAAAGAGACCCGCGGCCGAACCGAGGTCGTAGCCCGCTGCCTTAACGGCTATGATCGGGAAAACCAGGCAGAAGATACACTGTATAACGGCAAAACCGGCTTGGGGCAGGCCATCCTTGGCAATGCCCCGAACAAACTGGGGTCCGATGCCGTAGCCTACGGCAAAAAGGAAGATCAGAAAGAAAAAGCTTTTCATCGGCCCGGTTATGGTGATGCCAAGCTGGCCTACGATAATGCCTACCAGCAGGGTGGAGGTGACCGCTCCCAGGCTGAAGCCCTTGAAGGTTTTGCCGCCTACCCAGTATCCCACGGCCAGAGAGAGGAATACGGCGAGTTCCGGATACGTTCGTAAGGTTGTGGTAATCCATTCCATGGTGTCCTCGTATGCGTTGACTGGCGCCGGGTTTCCGGCGTGGGGCAAGCCTTTGCCGAAAAGCCGGGCGTTGAAAGATAGAATAAACGTATCCGCCCGGCTTGGCCGGAGCCATTAGAAGAGAGAAATTATCACGCTCTAGCGGGCAAAGAGGGGCATGGAAGCTGCTCGGGGCTATACAAAAGAGGAGAGGAGCATGCCCATCCCCGGCCGTTTGGGGCTGTGTTTCGGGCCGCTGCTGCCAAGCATCCTTTCTCCCCTTTTTCCCCGGGCGGGGCAGAAAAAAAACCGGGCTTGGCGTAGAGTGAAGACGCCTTTGCCCGGTTTTTTATCGTTGTCAGGGGAAACTATGTGCTGTTTCGCGGACGAAATGCAGGGAAAAACAGCCCTTGGCCTTTATCCGACGAGGCACGGGAACGGCCTTCCTGTGCCCCGCTTTTTCTCCCGCGGTATGGCTCCCGCTAAAGCCCGGGCGTTCTCGCCCGGCGGAAGCATATAGAATACCCTATTTCGGGATACTAGTAGAATTCCCAGCGCAAGCCCACGGAAATCTGGTGGTCATAGAGGCTCGAGGTTTTGGTATTGGCATGCAGGCCGCGGAAATTGCCGCTGCCGTTGTATGTCTTGCTTTTGAAGGTGCCGAGAGAGACAAAGCGATATCCCGCGTCCAGGAAGAGATCATCCGCCAGTTCGACGCCGACGCCCGCGCCCACGTTCCAGGCCAAGTTGGTGCGGGTTGAGTGGCCGGTGCTGCCTGAGCCGCTGTCGATCACGGAGATAACGTCGCCTTGCGTATCATAGATGCCTTCGGCAGTGGCAAAATCAAAGGAGCTTTTGCCGTTCAGGAAGGCCATGCCAAGGCCCGCCGTGATATACGGGCTGAACCGAGTTTCGGTGGGAATATCGAAATAGACGTTGAACATTAAGGTTTGGGCGTCAACCTTTTGCTTGCCGTTAACCTCGCCGGCAATAAAGGCGCCGGCCCCGTCATCTATCACGTACTCGCCGCCGGTTTTGGCGCTGCCCCGAGAGGTAACCCCGTACTCAAGTTCTACCCGAAGCGGAACATCCAACGTGGGCTCCAGATCCGCCCCGATTGCAAAAGCGCCGCCAAAGGTATGGTCGGTCTTTCCCTTACTGTGGCTGATTGATTCCCCCAGGCTGGAGCCCCAACCTTTCATCTTGAGTTTATCAAACTGCATGGGCGCGTAGATAAACCGAGGCGCGACGTAGATGCCGCTTTCGGAAGCTCCGGCTACAGCCGGAGCCGAGGCCAAACAGGCCACGGCCGAAAGCGCGGCGATAAATTTTTTCATTTCCTTACCCTCCTTATGCTTACCGTTTGCCGGGATGGCCGGAAAGGCCAGCCCGTTTTTTCAATGGCGAAACTGCCTTGGTGGCCATAGTACGGTAAAAGGGAAAAATAGGTAAAGTAATAACATATATTTATAATACTATACTTCAGCCAGGTTCGTTTTTCTCCGCCGGGCGTCCTTCGGGCCTCCCTCGAGGCACAACGGCAGAGGTATTTTTTTTCACCCGGATAGAATATAGTATTCAGGCGTTGATACGGAGGGGAGCGAGCGTATTCCCGCCACGCGAGCGGGGAACGACCTGGCCTTGTTCGCCTCCTGTGTGGCGGATGGCGGGGGGGAGCGGCGCTGTTGCGGGCCGGGAGTGCCGGTTCATGGGGGATGCCGCTCCGCCGGCGCGGGGGCGTTGCCGGTGGATTTGCCGGCGGCCGAAGGGGGAGGGTATGGAGCAGATCTTTTGTGGGCGGTCAGGTTCTCCGGTGCTGCTGGTTAGCGCCTGCCTTTGCGGTGTGGCCTGCCGCTACGACGGCCGTTCCGCGGCCGTGCCGGCTCTTGCGGCGCTGGAGGCCGCCGGTCTGGCCCTGGCGATGTGCCCGGAGGTGGATGGGGGGCTTTCCGTGCCCCGAGCGCCTTGCGAACTGTTGAACGGCCGGGCTCTGACCAAAGACGGCCGGGATTGTAGCCGGGCCTACCTGGCCGGAGCCCGCATGGCCCGGGATTTGGCCCGACGCCACGGCATTCGCTTGGCCGTGCTCAAGGAGCGCAGCCCTTCTTGTGGCGTTTCCCGGGTATATGACGGCAGCTTCTGCGGCAGGCTGATCCCGGGGATGGGGCTGGCTGCCGCGTTGCTGGCGGCGGAAGGCATGACCGTGGTCAACGAAGAGAACTTTGCGGAAGCCGTGAAGGCCGTCTTGCCCAAGGAAACAGCTTCATGGAAGCCAACGGGATAGGCCGGCCCGCAGCGAACTTTTGCCCGAGCGGTGGGAGCGCTATTCCAAGATGCAGAGAGCAACGCATTGTTGCTTGGACGCCTGCGTTGCATGTGGACGGCAAGGCCGATGCCCGCCGCATGAAAGGGGATCGTTGCGGCCCGAAGGCCTGCGAAGTTTGGGTTTCTCCCCGCGCTGATCAGGATGAAGATGCCGAAGGAGCAACCGGCTTTAAGCGCTTGCCTGGAGAATCCTGGTACATGGCCCGATCATCAAAGGCTGCCTCGGTGGCGGAACCGGAGCCATCGTCTTGAGAGGTTTGCCCGGTGAGGTGATCTACCAGGGCGGCAACCGCGCCGTTCAGGGTTTCATCCAGCAGGCTCAGCCGGAGCGCGGTGTTCTCCTGATCCTGAGCCGCCAACCGTTTCCGGCTGACTTTGATTCTCTCTTCATGGACCAGGCGGCCGCTTTCTGTCTCGTGGAGCGTGAAGCAGATTTCAGCCGCTGCCGCCAAGGCGCGGCGCATTCCTGACCCGGCCCGGATAGGGCGGCCGCTATCGGCCGTCAGGGAGAGAATTTTCCCTTGCAGCACGTAGGATGTGGGCAGTTGCTCCACGATTTCCGGCCCTCCCTCCCCGACAGCAAGCCCCGGCACGGGCTGCCAGGCGTTGGGATCGGCATTTTCCCCAGCAAGAACCAGGTGGGGATCAAGGGCCTCCCGGGAGGGCGCCGCAGCGGGCTCCGGCGCGTCTGCCGCCGCGTTTTCCAAGGGTGGGGCAAGGGAAGGCGCAGGGGGTGTTTCCTGAGAACTGGGCGCGGCCTCGGAAGCCGGGGGGGCGGAATGCGGGCTGCCGGGCTCCGGGCTGGTGGAGGTGGCAACCGGGGCGGCAACCTCGGGCGGAGCCGGGGCCTCGGGAACCTCAGCGCTCAGGGCTGAAACTTCCAGGGCGGGCGCGGTATTTTCCGTGGCGAACTCCGGGGCCTTGTCGGCCTTGGAGGCAACGCCGATCGCCTCCAGAGCGGCTGCCAGGCGCTTGGCAAGTTCCTTGCCGGATCGCTCGCTAAAACGGCGGAGAGCGCGGGGCTCTTCCTCATCCTCTTCAGGCGGGGTAAAGGGAGCCACGGTCACCCGGGCTGCCGGGGGCAAGGCAAAAGAAGCCGCCGCGGGCAAGGGCAGGGCGCAGAGCAGAAGCAGCAGGAAACCGGGGATCGAGCGGCGCATGGTCTCTCCAGCAGGCCAGGAATTATAATGAAAAGGGCTTTTTTCAGCGGTTACCAGCCAATGCGCGGCTTGGTGGTTACCTTGCGCAGTTCTTTGTAATCGCTCCAAACAATTTCGCTGCTTTGAGGATCGGTCAGCTCCAGAGTGATTTGGTAGTAAACATCGGCTATGTCGCGGGTCCGTTTGCGGATGGAGCGCACCGAACCGGTGATGATATAGTCTGTATCCAGAAGCGGCTGGTTTTCTTGGCGTCTGGTGGCGGCTTCGGTCAGATCCCGTTCTTCAAAGATAGCATCCAGGTTGGCGTTATCCGCCAAGAAACGCACCTGGCCCGAGCGGAGCAGCAGAACCCTGATGCGATCGGTGATGCCTTTGGTGTCAATGTGCTCATCAGTGTAGTTTTTTACGGAGCGCAAGCGGATTTTAGGCGGGGCCGAGGCTCTGGCGATCCAGGGCGAGGCCAGCAGGGATTGGGTTAGGGTTTCAGCCGTGCTTTGCAGGTCTGTAGACCCCCAGCGGGTGGTTACTGTTTCCACGGCCGTGGGGTCTTCATAAACGACTTCGCCGCTGCCCTGGATGCGGCCCGTGCGCGGACCGCTGCAGGCGGCCAGGGAGATGCCCAGCAGAAGAAGCAGCGCGGCGGGAAAGAAGCGATGGCTCATGCTTACCTCGCGTCCGTTGAGAGGATAAGGGTATATTCTACGGCCCCGGGCACGGTAGAGCGCTCGCGGATGTGTTGGGATGCCCCGCCCTTGACGATCAGGGGACGCCAGGCGGTGGTTTCCAGGAGGCGGCCCTCCCCATTAAACCACTCCACGCGGTAGACAGGCGTTTCCACGGCGGAAGAGGAATCGTTGCGCAGAGTCGCTTGGAGAACCAGGAACTCGCCTTCCTTGAAGTGGGTAATTTCTTCCACCAACACATCGTCGTTATCTGTATAGTGGACGGTGCTCCTGCCGCAGGCGAGGAACAGGCCCGGCAAGAGGAGCAGACAGACGAGCGCGGCAAAGCGTTTTGCCGCGACGGCCCTCGGCTGACGCCGCTCGCGGCGGGGCGCTTTCAGGCCCGAAACTCCATCCATACGTGGCCGCCCGTGACAGGCGTGATCAATAGCTGACATAATCCAACCTCAAGCTGGCATTTGGAAGTTTTGTGGCCAGGATAATAACGCCGTTGGCTGTTTCGGGCAAGACCAGCCAGCCGGAGCTTGTGGGGCCATCCCCGGTGGAAAGTTCCAACAGGCTCCCCCCTGGAGCCCGGCCCATGGCAATGCTGCCCTCGTTGGGCAGGAGTTCCCAGTTGCGAACCGAATCAGCCATGGAGCTGCTGAAGAAATCGAGCAGCATGGTGGTCAGGGAGGCAACCAGAGGGGCCATATCGCGGGTTTCTTCACGGCTGGCCGCAAGTGTTCCGGTGGCGACGGAGGCGCCGGCCCTAGCCGCGGCCCGGCTGAAAGCGGCGGCTGTTTCGTGGGGGAGTTCATCGCGTAGGGTGCGGTAGGCCAGGGTTTCGGTATGCAGCAGGGGGTATAAGGTGAACTCGCGGCCCCCCACGCTCAGGCTGGCGGTTCCGCTGCAGCGTAGGGGAGGCATATAGGCGGGCAAATCAATCATAATGTAGCCGATATGGGGGAAGGGCAGGCGGGTTTTCTCCACAAATAAGGCCGGGGCCAGACCAGAGAGCAGGATGACCGTTACCTCCTGCTCCTGCCGGGTTTCGGGGTCGGATGGAGAGGGTCTTTCGGAATACCCCGGGCCGGGAGGCGGCGGTATGGCAGGGAGATCCGGGAGGGCCTCGGGGGGGATGGCGGCGCGGCCGCCCCAGGCTTCCCGGAAGAGGGCGGCGCATTGTGGGGCCAGGGCCACGGCGCGCCGCATGCTTACTTCTGCAAAGTCCATATCTCCGGCCAGGCGGTTGAAGATGCTGCTCAGCGCGTAGGAGAACGGTTCCTGGTAGTTGTTGAGCAGAGCCCGCCCCTCTTCCTGCTCCAGGATATCCCGCATGGTGGCGTGCCTCGGCAGCGCGTCGGGATCTGTAAAGGGTTGCGGCTGGCGTCGCTTCAGATGGGCAGCCAGGCGGGCTTCGGATTCTTGGAGCCAGAGTTCCTGGCGGGCTTCCATTTTGCGGGCTTCCACGGCAGCGCCGGGAAAATCGCGGAGCATCGCATGGTTAAGAGCATTGAAGGTGTGCAGCAAACTGCGCTCGTATCCCGTGCCGAAGTACCCCCGGCTGCCGGGAGAGAGCAGAACGCTGCCGATATCGGCCGTAAGGTTCCGGAGGCTGAGCGCGGCCCGGCCTTCGTATTCCTCCAGGATCTCCAGGGCCTGGTTGTACGTATCCCTGGATTTGCTCCAGCGGCCTTCAAGCTGGTAGAGCCGGGCCAAGTTGAGGGCGGTGGCCAGATCTTCGCGGGAGGCGAATTCCTTTTCAATGCGCAGACGCAGCGGGGTAATCCTGCCGCTGGAAAGGTCATCACGGATTTCCGCGGTGCCGGCTCGCCCGGCGCAGGAGACCAGCAGGCCGAGCCCCCACAGAAGCAACAGCAAAACCCAGGGCCGGTGTTTTCTGCAACGGCCTGCCGCAAAGGAGGAGGAATACGGCCGAAAAAAGGCGGGAGAGGCGAAACCCGGCATGAGGCAAGTGTAGGCCAAGAAAGAGCGTTTGTGAAGGGCAGCCGAGGGGAGGAGGGAATTTTTCTCCGCTTGGTCCTGTTGATCCGGTAGGCTCTGGATGGCCGGAAAAGGAAAGGCGCTGCAAGCGGCAGAAAAACGGGTCGTTTCCCTTGAGGTCTGCCCCTCCGGGCTGCTTTACCGAAGAGCGCGGCTTCTCGCGGACAAAAGAGAAAAAAGCAGCCGCCTTAGTAAGGCGGCGCGCTGGTAAAATACAAAGCCCCCGGCATACCATCCCGGCAGCGTGCCCTTGAGGTTGGCAACAGATGGTTTTTTTGCCTCTGGCAACAAGAAAGAGCCTTTTTATTTCGACCTCGTATCTTCCTCGTATTCCGGGAAGACACGGCCTTCATAAAAAGGCTTTTTCCCTTGATGAGAACGCTCTTTCTCGTCGTGGCAGCAGGCGTTACTCCGCTTTTTTGGCAACCAAGGGCTTGACAATGGCCCCGGAACGCAGGCAGCGGGTGCAGACGCGTTTGGTCACCACCCGGCCGTTAGGCTCCTGATGGCGGACTGATTGCAGATTGGGATTAAAACGGCGCTTGGTCTTTATGTTGGAATGGCTCACAAGGTTGCCGCCTTGGGGCTTCTTTCCGCATACTTCACATTGTTTCGCCATGTCGAACCTCCGGTGCTGATGATCCGGCGCGCTCCTCTGCCGCCCGGCGGGGGCGCTCGCGAGCCGAAGAGTGAGTCACTTATACCCCGCGCCGCAAAAAGGCAAGCCTTTTCTTGACAACGGGGCGGGAAGCCGGGTACGCCGTAGCCGGGCGGAGGAACAACGCCTTGAGGAACGGCTCCGTTTGGATTGTATTATATATGGATATGCCCGGCCCTGTCCGCCGCTGTTTTCCCTATCCGCGGGGGCCGCGGGCGAAACAGGCCCGCCCTCGCCCGGGAATTTCAAGCCTTGGGGTAAGGATGCCCCGGCTTGGCGAACGAGGCGCTTTGAGCCGAACCTCCCGCCCCCACAAAAACAACGATCCCGCTGCTTCGGGCGCGCCTGGCCGCGCTCGGAAGGATGGCGGTTCGCGGAGGAGCGTCATGGCGTCGCTGTGGATTCCTTTGCAGGGCATACCTGCCCACGGCAGAGAGTATATTCTTGAAGATCAATCTGCCTGGATCGATCCCATCCGGGAGTTCGGCCTGGAGTGCCGGATTCTCGAGCCCCTGCGGGCGGTGTTTTTTTTGCTGCCTCAAGAAGAGGGTATCTTGGTGCGGGGGCGCCTTACAGGGCGGGTGGCCCTGCCCTGTAACCGCTGCGCCGAGGATGCCGTGGTGGTGATTGATCAGCCTATCGAGAGCTTTGAGGCGTTTCCGCCCCTGCCGGAACCGGCGGCTGCCAAGCGGCGCGCCCTGCGCACCCGGGGCGGCCGGGAGCGCGCGGAAAAAAACGAAACGCAGGCTGTTCCTGATGCCGAGGTCATGCGCCATACGGCCGATGGGCGCGGCCTGGAATTGGATATCGCCTCCCTGGCCTGGCAGGAGTTTTCCCTCGCGCTGCCGGTCAAGCCGCTGTGCGATCCGGCTTGTAAAGGGCTCTGCCCTTGGTGCGGGGTGAACCGCAATCTCGGCTCGTGCTCCTGCGCGGCCGAAGAGGGCGATCCGCGTCTTGCGGTGCTGCGCTCCCTACAGCTTGGCAAGAAGTAGCGGATTGCGCTTGTAAGGCAGGCTCTCCGGCCGCCGTTTCGGAAAGGCCCGAGAGCCGCACAGAGGGGAGCAAGCCCCATTCGGAAAAAACGTCCTCAGGCCGCTTGCGCATACGCCCGCATGCGTGTATGAGGTGCCCTGCATATTGTGCTTGCAAACCGTTTGTGGTAGAGAGATTTTTCATATCGTCGCAAGACTCGCAAGGAGTGTATAATGGCTGTTCAGCAAAGCAAGAAATCCAAGTCTAAAAAAGGCATGCGCCGCGCGCATCACCATGCCGCCGTGCCCGCGGTTGTTTACTGCCAGTGCGGCGAACCCACGTTGCCCCACCGGGTCTGCTCCTCCTGCGGCAGCTACCGCGGCCGTCAGGTGCTTCCTGTTGCCTCGGAATAGATCCGTATGCCCGGAGCCCTTGCCGAAGCAGCACTCCCGGTAATCGCTGTTGATGTTATGGGAGGGGATTTCGGCCCTTCCGTCACCGTGCCCGGAGCCCTTGCCGCCGCCCGTGAGGTTGGCTGCAAGGTTTTGCTTGTTGGCCGTGAGGATGCCGTTGCCAAGGAGCTTGCCGCCCAAAAGGCCGCCGGAACGGATGTTTCCGGCCTGGAGGTGGAGATTATCCATGCTCCGGAAGTGGCGGAAATGCATGAAAAGCCTTCGGATATTCTGCGCCGCAAAAAAGGGGCCTCCATCCAGGTGGCCTGCCGCCTGGTAAAGGAGGGCAAGGCTGATGGCGTGGTCAGCCCCGGCCATTCCGGAGCCACCGTGGCCTCGGGCATGTTTATCATGGGCAGGGTTCCGGGCGTTGAACGGCCCGCGCTGGCCAGCCTGATGCCCACAGAGCGATCGCCCATGGTCTTGTTGGATGTGGGCGCTAATGTGGATTGCAAGCCCCACCATCTTTTTCAGTTCGGCATCATGGCCGACGCCTTTGCCAGGGATATCTTGGAGCTGGCCTCGCCCAAGCTGGGGCTGCTCTCCATCGGCGAAGAGGAAGGCAAAGGCAATTCCTTGGTTAAGGAAACCTACGAGCTGTTCAAGATGGCCCACGGCATTAACTTTGTGGGCAATGTCGAGGGCAGAGATGTCTTTACCGGCGAGGTAGATGTTATTGTGTGCGACGGTTTTGTCGGCAACGTCGCCCTGAAGCTCTCGGAAGGCCTGGGGAGTTCGCTCTCCCGGGTGCTTAAGCGGGAGCTTTTTTCGTCTCTTCCGGCCAAAATAGGCACCTTGCTGGCCAGAGGCGCGTTCAAGCGCTTCGCTAATTTCGTTGATTACGCCGAATACGGCGGCGCGCTTCTCCTTGGTTTGCAGGGGATCGCCGTTATCGGCCATGGGCGTTCCAATGCCAAGGCCGTTGCCAGCGCTACGCGCATGGCCGCTACTTTTGTGCGCAAGCGCACAAACCAGCACCTCGTGGAGGCTGTGGCCGCCAACGAAGAGCTTACCAGGTATGGCAAAGCCATTAAATAAGCCGTTATAGTATGATCAATGCCCCGGTTCTTTTCGGCGTGGGCGGCTATGTGCCTGACGCCGTGCTTGATAATGAAGCGCTGTCCCGGATCGTGGAAACCAGCGATGAATGGATTACCACCCGTACCGGGATCAGAGAACGGCGTATTCTCGCGCCCGGCTCCGGGGGGGCCTGCATGGCCGCGGTTGCGGCCCGTCGGGCCATTGAGGATGCCGGTATCCCGCCTGAATCCATCACCCACATTCTTTACGCCACTTGCACCCCGGATGCCATGTGTCCGCCCACATCCTGCACCTTGGCGGATAAGCTCGGGCTTTCCGGCGTTTTCACCGCGGATGTCAACGTTGCTTGTTCCGGGTATATTTACGGCCTGACGTTGACGCGCGGCCTGTTGGCCGCTGAACCCGAGGCCACGGTTTTGCTGGTGGCCGCGGATGTGATGAGTTCTCGCGTCAACTGGCAGGATCGTTCTACCTGCGTTCTCTTTGGGGATGCGGCGGGCGCGGCGGTTTTTCGGGCCGGCGGAAAGGGAAAAGGCATTCTTAAGGATGCGCTGGTTTCTTCCAACGGCGCTTTGGGGCCGCTTTTGCATGTGGGCGGCGGCGGCAGCGCTACAGAGTTCAAGCCCGGCGATGTTATCGGGCCGGAATTTTTTATCCGTATGGAAGGCCGCGAAGTTTACAAGCACGCCGTGCGCTGCATGGTTAAATGCTCTCGGGATATTCTGGAAAGGAACGGCCTGGGCATTGAGGATGTTGATCTTTTTATTCCGCACCAGGCCAATTTACGCATTATCGAGGCGGTTGGCTCCAAGCTGGGCTTTCCCGCGGAGAAGGTGTTTTGCAATGTGCAGATTAGGGGCAACACCTCGGCAGCCTCCATTCCCTTGGCCTTTTACGAGGCGCGAGAGGCGGGCTTGATCCGGCCGGGCATGACCGTGCTCTTTGCTACCTTTGGCGGCGGGTTTACCTGGGGTTCGGCTTTATTGCAGCTTTAGGCCGGTTCTTGAACGCTCCGGCAAAGCGCCATGGGGCGGAGTGGAAGCGCTTTTTTAACACTATTTGATGACGTGGAGCAGCCTGTCTGTACGGCCTGGGAACCGGAGCGAAAAGCAGTATGAGTAACGAGGATAGGATTGCGGTTGTCACTGGAGGATCGCGGGGTATTGGCAGGGCTATCGCCCTTCGCCTAGCTCGCGAAGGGTTCAGCGTCTATTTTACCTATGTGGGGAATGAGGCTGCCGCCGCGGAAACCCTTGCGGGCATTGAAGCGGCCGGGGGCAAAGGCAGAGCCTTTCGCCTGGATGTGAGCGATCTTGATGCTGTGGCCGAATTTTTTAAAAACGAGATTAAGGACGCCGGGGCGTTGGAGGCGCTTGTCAACAACGCCGGCATCACCAAGGATGGTCTTATCCTGCGCATGAAGGATGAAGACTGGAACCGGGTGCTGGATGTGGATTTGCGCGGCGCCTTTGCCTGCTTGCGGGAGGCGGCCAAAATTATGACCCGTCGGCGTTGTGGCCGGATCATCAATATCAGTTCCGTTGTCGGCCAGATGGGCAACGCCGGGCAGATCAATTATGTTTCGGCCAAAGCCGGTTTGATCGGCATGACCAAAGCCGCCGCCAAGGAGCTTGCCTCGCGTTCCGTTACCGTTAACGCTATTGCCCCGGGGTTCATTGAAACCGAGATGACCGATGCGTTGACGGATGATCTGCGTGCCGCTTACCTGGAGCATATACCGCTCAAACGTTTCGGTTCAGCCGAGGAAGTGGCTTCGGCCGTAGCCTTTTTGGTTTCGGAAGAGGCCGGATATATTACGGGCCAGGTTTTGGCCGTGAACGGCGGCCTGTACTGCTGAACGGCGGCCCGCTTTGCGCCGCCGCAAAGGAATACTCTGGTTGATGACGCGCCGCATTTGCGCTGCGTTTCACGAGGGCCGGGAACTTTTTCGGGCCCGAATTACAAAACATGTATTTTTCTGGAGGCTTTCAATGTCTGTTGAAGAAAAAGTAAAGAAAATCATTATGGATCAACTCAGTGTCGCTGCCGATGAAGTGAAGCCCGAGGCCTCCTTCATTGAAGATCTCGGCGCTGATTCCCTGGATTTGACCGAGCTGATCATGGCTATGGAAGAAGAATTTGAGATTGAAATTGAAGATGAAGATGCCCAGAAGATTCTCAAAGTTAAGGATGCCATCGATTATATCAACACCCGGCAGGGGTAGGGCAGCGCCTCTGGGTATTGCCCCGCACGGATTTGCCGGCAAATCTTTGTGACCACACGGTTGCAGGCGGCTTATCGGTCGTTGAGCAATTGCGCGCGGCGCGAAATGCTATACCGTGCTCTATCGCGCCCCCGGGTGAAGACATCCCTTTTGGAGGCCGGGGGAATGATGTTCGGGCCGTCCTGACCTTCGTCCCCATGGGGTACAGGAGCGGTGTTCCCGTATCCCCTTTTGCTTTTCCGCGAAAGGGCCCTCGGTGGAATTCGGGGTATGCCCCGGCCGTTGGAGGCATACGGAATACGGCGTTACAGGGTGCCCTCGGAGCGTTCCATGGTTTCCCGGCAGGCCCGGTTTGCCGGGCCGCCAGGAAGATTGACGCGATCTCAGGGGCGGCGTCCCTTTGCATTGCGGTAAGGATACCATTATGAGTAAAAAACGAGTCGTTATTACCGGCCTCTCCGCCATTACCCCGCTTGGCGGCGATGTTGCCGCGAGTTGGTCGAACCTGTTGGCCATGAAGTCCGGCGTAGGCCCGATAACGCTGTTTGACGCCTCAAAATTCAGTACCCGCATCGCCGGAGAGGTGAAGGGGTTTGAGCCCGAAAGCTACGGCATCTCTCCCAAGCTCGCCAAGCGCATGGATCGGTTTGTGCAACTCGCCGTGGCCGCGGGGCTCGCGGTGATCAGGGATTCCGGCCTTGAAGTGACCGACGCCAACGCCCACCGTATCGGCTGCATGCTCGGCGTTGGTTTGGGAGGGCTTAGCACCATCGAGCTTTTCCACTCCCGGCTCGTGGAAGCAGGGCCATCAAAAGTTTCGCCTTTCATGATCCCGATGCTTATTTCCAATATGGCCCCCGGGCAGATAGCCATCCAGGCCAGTCTCAAAGGCACCAACGTCGTCTTGACCAGCGCTTGTTCCTCGGGCTTGCACGCCATTGGCCACGCTTACTGTGAAATTCTGCTTGGCCGTTGCGATGCCATGGTTACCGGCGGCGTTGAATCCACCATTACCCCCATGGGGGTCTCCGGCTTTACCGCCCTCAAGGCCCTTTCCTCCCGCAACGAGGCCCCGGAAAAGGCTTCCCGTCCTTTTGATCGGGATCGTGATGGCTTTGTCATTGGCGAGGGCGGCGGCATGTTTGTTGTTGAAAGCCTGGAACACGCCAGGGCGCGCGGCGCTTCCATCCACGCCGAAATCATCGGATTCGGCGCGGCCTGCGATGCCTACCATATGACCGCTCCGGATGAAAACGGCGCGGGGCTGGCTCAGGCCATGCGCAATGCTCTGGCTGAAGCGGATCTGCCGCCGGAAGCCATTGACCACATCAATGCCCATGGCACCTCAACGCAGTTGAACGACCTGTGCGAAACCCGCAGCATCAAAAGTGTTTTTGG
Organism: uncultured Desulfovibrionaceae bacterium; assembly: GCA_949741925.1. Classification (GTDB taxonomy): domain Bacteria; phylum Desulfobacterota; class Desulfovibrionia; order Desulfovibrionales; family Desulfovibrionaceae; genus JAJDHY01. The sequence continues at coordinate 29,081 of CATJOY010000060.1, forward strand.
CCGGCATGCCTACAAAATCGCCATCTGCGCCAATAAATCGCAGACCGGCCACTTGCTTGGCGGCGCCGGGGGCATGGAAAGCGTTTTCAGCGCTTTGAGCCTTGAAACCGGTATCGTGCCCGGTACTATGAATCTGGAAAACCCTGCTCCCGAATGCGATCTCAACTACATGGCCGACGGTCCTAAGAAATTGGATCCCCAATATGTTCTTTGCAACTCCGCCGGCTTTGGCAGCACCAATGTGAGCATGCTTTACAAAAAATGGGAAGGGTAACCGGGTTCCCCGGCCTTCCCGAGTAAGGATACAGCCATGGAAGAACTTTTGATGGAAGACCCTGAGCTTGGCAAAGCCGTTTTGCTGGAAATGAACCGCCAGCAAACCAAGCTGGAGCTTATTGCCTCTGAAAACTTTGTCTCCCCCGCGGTGCGCCAGGCCCAGGGCTCTGTATTGACCCATAAATACGCCGAAGGGTACCCCGGCAAGCGTTATTACGGCGGTTGCGAGTTTGTGGATATCGCCGAAAACCTGGCCATAGACCGCGCCAAACAGCTTTTCGGCGCGGAGTACGTCAACGTGCAGCCCCACGCGGGCAGCCAAGCCAACATGGCCTCGTACTTTGCCCTGGCCCAGCCCGGAGCCACTGTGCTCGGCATGAACCTCTCCCACGGCGGGCACTTAACCCACGGCAGCCCGGTCAACTTCTCCGGCAGGCTGTATACCTTTGTGGCCTATGGCGTGGGCAGGGATGGCTATATTGATTACGATGAAGTGGAAAAGGCCGCCAAAGAGCATAAGCCTGCCGTTATTGTGGCCGGGGCCAGCGCTTATCCCCGCGCTCTTGATTTTCAGAAGTTCCGGGCCATTGCCGACGCGGTCGGGGCCAAACTTATGGTTGATATGGCCCATATCGCGGGCTTGGTGGCTGTGGGTCTTCATCCCAGCCCCATCGGCCAGGCCCATGTCACCACCACCACGACCCATAAAACCTTGCGCGGTCCCCGAGGAGGCATGATTCTTTCCGGCGAAGAATTCGGCAAGGGCTTGAACAGCCAGATTTTCCCCGGCATACAGGGTGGCCCGTTGATGCACGTTATCGCGGCCAAGGCCGTGGCCTTTGGAGAAGCCTTGAAACCCTCCTTTAAAGTGTACCAACAGCAGGTTTTGGATAACGCCAAAGCCCTGGCCAAAACCCTGATTGATGCCGGGTTTGAACTGGTTTCCGGCGGTACGGACAACCATCTCATGCTGGTGGATCTGACCAACAAGGATGTTACCGGTAAGGAAGCCGAACACGCCTTGGATCTTGCGGGCATCACCGTAAACAAAAATACCGTGCCCTTTGAAACCCGCTCGCCCTTTGTCACCTCCGGCATCCGTATCGGTACCCCGGCCTTGACGACCCGCGGCATGGATGAAGAGGATATGGCCACGGTCGGCGGGTGGATCAATGAGGCCATTGAATCCCGGAACAACGAAACCAGATTGGCCGAACTTTCGCGCAAGGTTGAGGCCTTTGCTCGAGAATTTCCTCTGTACGCCTGGTAGTTGTTGTTTTTCCGCATCACGCGTCAGAGCGCCGCTCCCCTCGGGAGCGGCGCTCTGTTCTTTGACGAGGCCATTCTTTTTGGATCGTGCCGAGAAGACGCGGGCAGGGCTTCAGGCGTTCCGGGCTTCAATGCCGGAGCGCCGCTTGAGGTCTCCCCAGCAGGTTCGTAGATGGGCGTGTTGCTTTATTGCGCGGCGCGGATGGCCCGGCCTGGCGGGCTGAACCTCGCTTCTTGCCGCGGTAAGGCTTGGGAAACGACCTGCGGGAGCTTCGGAGGTACGCCGGGCGTCAGGGCGACGCCCGGCGCGGCTGGGGCTTAGCCCCTGCCTTCCAGGGCTGCCACGCCGGGCAGGGTTTTGCCTTCCAAAAATTCCAGGAACGCTCCGCCTCCGGTAGAGCGATAGGATATGCCATCAGCAACGCCAAAGGCATCAATGGCCGCCAGCGTATCGCCGCCGCCGGCAATGGAAAAGGCGGAACTAGCAGCGACAGCTTTGCACAGGGCTTCCGTTCCCTTGCTGAAGGGGGGCAATTCAAAGGCTCCCACCGGGCCGTTCCAAACAATGGTTTTGGCGGCCTTGAGCAGCTCGGCATAATGCCGCGCGGTTTCAGGTCCGATATCCAGGATCATGTCAGCCTCGCCGACCTCCGAGACCTTTTTGACGGCGGCCGGGGCCGTGGGGGCAAACTCGGGGCCTACCACAACATCTGTGGGCAAGGGAATTGCGCCGCCTTTATCCCGGGCGGCCTGCATCAGCCGGGCGGCCTCTTCCACCAACTCCGGCTCGTATAGGGATTTGCCCACCGGATACCCGGCGGCCTTGAGGAAGTTGTTGGCAATGCCGCCGCCGACAATGAGCGAATCCACTTTGGCGGTCAGGGCGTCAAGAATGGTGAGCTTTGTGGAAACCTTGGCCCCGCCGATAATGGCGATCAGGGGGCGGGCCGGCGCATTCAGGGCTTTGCCCAGGGCTTCCAGTTCGCCCGCCAGAAGAGGACCGGCGCAGGCCTTGGGCGCGAACCCGGCCACGCCGCAGGTTGAGGCCTCGGCTCTGTGGGCGGTGCCAAAGGCATCCATGACAAAAATATCGCACAAGGCCGCGTATTGTTTACTGAGTTCGTCTGAATTTTTTTTCTCGCCCTTGTTGAAGCGAACGTTTTCAAAAAGGACGATCTGCCCGGGGTTGATCGCATAGCCGTTGCGATAGTCTTTGACCAGCGGCACAGGACGCCCCAGCAACGCGGCAATGTGCTCCGCCACCGGAGCCAGGGAGAATTCCTCGGCATATTCGCCTTCGGTGGGACGGCCGAGGTGAGAGCAGACCATCACGGCGGCTCCGGCCTGCAGGGCGGCCTGCATGGTCGGCAGCGCGGCGCGGATACGGGCGTCCGAGGCGACCTTGCCGTTTTTTATGGGGACATTGAGATCTTCACGAATAAGAACGCGTTTTCCTTTGAGATCCAGATCTGACATTGCAGTGATAGACATACGTGACTCCCTTGTGTCAAAGAATAGTGCTTGCGGATGCCGCCGCAAAGGGGCGTTGCGCATATTCCGGAAGGCTGTGGCGGCGCGGGCTGCCGGGCGTTTCCGGTTTACATGGCCGCGTGCAGCAGCATGTTGTCTCTATGAACGGCCTCGTGGTACCTGTTTTCCTCATCGCCCAGGCTGGGCAGGGTTTTCCCCATAATGCGCCGGATCTCCCCGGCGGCATAGTTTGTGAGCCCCACGCCGAGCAGAGCGCCTTTATCATCTATAATGCGGATAAGATCGCCCTTGCCGAAACTGCCGTCTACGCGGGTGATGCCGGCGGGCAATAAACTTTTGCCGCCCGAGAGCAAGGCCCGGGCAGCTCCCGGGTCAATGTGCAGAGCCCCGGCCGGGTCTTCGTTATAGGCCATCCAGAACTTGCGGCTGGAGACGGCTTTTTCCCCGGCATGAACCCAGGTGCCCACGCTTTCGCCGTCAAAAAGGCGGAGCAGAATGCCGGGTTCCCGCCCGGGGATAACGGCCGTGGGGATGCCGATCTGAGCGGCGCGGCGGGCAGCCAGCAGCTTGGAATACATTCCCCCTGAGCCGAGGCTGGTCTTGCCGCCGCAGAGGCCTTCAAGATTGAGGGTTTCTATGTTTTCAATGCAGGGCAAAATTGCCGCTTTGGGGTCTTTATCCGGGGAGGCGCCGAAGACGCCCGGCGCGGAGGTCAGATTGACGAAGAGATCCGCTTCAGTAAGGTTGAGCAACAGGCTGGAGAGATTGTCGTTATCGCCGAACTTGAGATCCTGCACGGCCACGCTGTCGTTTTCGTTTACTACAGGAATAGCCCGCCAGGCCAACAGGGAGGCAAAGGTATTGCGGGCGTTGAGAAAGCGCCCCCGGCTGCGCAGATCATCCCGGGTCAGCAAGATTTGAGCGGAAATTTTTCCCCGGGCCGCGAAGGCCAGATCGTACAGATGCATTAAACGGCTCTGGCCGATGGCGGCGGCGGCTTGCTTATGGGGCAGCCCGGCGATTCGGCTTTTTTTGAGCACGCCCCGGCCCGCGGCCACCGCGCCTGAAGAAACGAGAACAATGGAGAGATCCCGGTCATGCAGGGCGGCAATTTGGGAAACGAGGTGCTCAATGCGTTCCCCATCCAGCCCTTCGGCTCCGGCCAGCACGGCGCTGCCTACTTTGATCAGAACACGGCGGGCTTTTTTCAGGCGGCTGTGTTTTTCTTGTTGCCACGTCATTATTGAACTTCCTATAAATAAGCGGAAAGGCGCGGCCCAAGCGCTCCCGCCCGGGAGCAGGCGCGGCCCGTTACGATACGGACACAGCATACTGCATGCCCGCCTGATTTGCACGAGGAAAGCATGGGCTCAGGAACATTTTTCAAACAGGTCTACGCCTTGGTTGCCGCCATTCCCCAAGGCCGGGTTATGACCTACGGTCAGATTGCCCGTTGCTTGGGCGGGCTGTATTCGGCCCGGGTAGTCGGCTTTGCCATGAGCGCGGCCCCGGCGGCGAGAGGGCTGCCCTGCCACCGGGTGGTCAACCGCGAAGGCCGAATGGCCGGAAAAAGCATTTTTGGCGGCGCGGCTGAACAACGCCGCATGCTGGAGGCCGAAGGCGTGCCTTTCAAAAAGAACGGCTGTGTTGACCTTGCTGCCTGCCGATTTGAACCGGATGAGCAGCCGGAGCGCTTCCCGCGGTAAATGCCGGTGACGGTACTCTGCCGCTCCCCCTGGTTCCGGCATCCTTCGGGAATAGGTTCCCGTTCGAGTTTTGTCGCCGGACCGCCTTCATTCGTTTTTTCATCTTTTTTACCCAAGAAGCCATGCGCGGTTGCGTAGAGGCCATAGAGCGGGAAATTTCCTCAGCCTCTGAGAAATTCATGGTGAAAACGATATTTTTATTGATTTTGAAAATCAAATTCAATAAAAAGGAAAAACAGAACGCGCAAGGCAAGATGATCCGGGCAGCGGAACCGAGGAAAGCTGTGGCGGAACGCCGGCCCGATTCCCTATGCCTGTGCGGGCTGAAAACCATCAGGAGGAAGGTATGTGCGTGGCGCTTGTTGGGGGTATGGACCGACTGAAGCGGGATTATGAGGGGGTGGCCAAACAGTTTGGGGTTCGCCTCAAGCTGTTCACCGGCAAGGAGGCTTGTCTGGTGGAGAGGCTGGGCTCGCCGGATATGGCCGTGCTGTGTACCCGCATGGTTTCGCACAATGCCAAAACCGAGGTGGTGCAGCGCAGCAGAACGCTTGGCATACCTGTTCGTTTTTTGAATACCAACGGCGTATCCGGTCTGCGTACTTTCCTGACAGAGCTTATAACCGAAGGTCAGCCGGGGGTGGATGGTGTGTAGGTTGCGAGGGATTGCCGATCTGTGCCGCCGGGGCATGGAGGCCTTTGACGAGGGGCGCGGAGCGCAGGCTGATTTTTATCTGTATCAGGCCTTGCGTGAGGCCCGGGGGCTGCCTTCGCCGGTTCTTGAGGCCAAAATTATGAACAACATCGGGCTATTGGCAGCGCTTTCCGGCAGGCGGGAAGAGGCGGCGAGAATGCTTTCCGAAGCGCTGCGGCGTTTGGAGACCCGGGTCAGGACAGGCAGTTTGCATGCCGTCATTCTCAAGAATCTCAATAAGGTGAGTGGTTGCGCCCCAGAGGGCTGATAGACCGCAGCAAGCAGGCTGCCTTTATAAAAAGGCGGCCGACTTCATACATCTGTTGCTCCGTAGGTCGGGGCGGTGTACACAGGGTACATGTCCCCGAATTTTGGGGCCGGAACCGCGAAGCGCGGGCCTGCCGCGGGAAATGTGGTTATCGGTCGGGCGCGGCGGACCTGAGTTGTTCCGCCGCGGGCCGTAATGGAAGGGCCGGGCGATGTGTCCGGCGGCCGGACGGAGGGATCCTCAGGCCCTCTGTTCCGGAGAGAGAATAAGGAGGCTATCCATGAGTTGTTGTGAAGAGCATGATTCCGAACTGGTCCCCACTATTCAGGTGGGCAAACCGGTGCCTGAATTTACCATTTCCGTGTACAATCCTGTGGAGCATGGGTTTGAGGAACTCTCCTTGGCCCAGGCGCGTTCGCAAAAGAAGTGGACCGTGCTGTTTTTCTATCCGGCGGATTTTACCTTTGTCTGCCCTACGGAACTGGCCGACCTGGCCGACCAGCAGGACGTTCTTTCGGGATTGGGCGTTGAGCTGATATCCATGTCCACGGATACCAAGTTTGCCCATATGGCTTGGCGCAATTCCGAGCCGTTGCTCAAAAACGTGCAGTATAAAATGGGCGAGGATCCCACCGGGGACATTGCCCGCCATTTCGGCATTTATGATGAGGAGAGCGGGTTGGCCCATAGGGGCACTTTTGTCATTGATCCCGATGGCATGCTGGTTGCCGCGGAGATCAACTTTGATAATGTGGGGCGCAATGCCAAGGAACTGGTTCGCAAACTCCAGGCAAACGTTTATCTCCGGGAGCACCCCGGCCAGGTCTGCCCGGCCAAGTGGGAACAAGGCGATAAAACGTTGACCCCTTCAGCGGAGATTGTCGGAAACGTGTACGATGCGCTGAAATAACTGCCGGTTCCGATGCCTCGGCCGCCTCGTTGGTCCGCGGGCTCAGGCGCGACACCGAAAAACCACCTGCCGCGCGGGTGGTTTTTCGGTGGTAAGCTGCCTATTGCCAGGCGTCGGCTTTTGAAACGTTCTCAGGCCTCGGGCGTCCGTTTCCGGGCCATGCTTCTCTCTTGGCTCCAAGTGAGCGCCACCGTCATAATCATGAACGCGGCGGAACTCCAGAAAATCCAACGGGGCAAATCGCTATCCAAAAGCCAGCCGAACAGGATGGGCCCTATGGTGCCGCCGAGATTAAAGCCCGTGGTGACGATGCCGAACACCTTGCCTTCGGAGCCCTGGGGCGCGGCCGCCCGTACCAGCATATCCCGGGAAGGCACGATGATGCCCGTAAGAAAGCCTATCAGCCCGAGGACCACCGCCATGGCAACAACCGGCATGGTAAAAAGAGCTGTCAGAATCGTTAACACGGCCGCCGCCGCAAAGGCCGTTGCTGCCACAAAGCCGTGACGCTTGGTGCGATCCGCCAGAAAACCGCCGCTGAGCACGCCCGCGGCGCTGCATGTAAGGTACGCCGTCAATACGGCATTGGCGGATAAAAGATCCATGCCGTAGCCTTGGATGAGCGCCGAGACGGAAAAGCGTTCGAGGGAGGAGGTGCTCAGGCTGAGCAGTGCGAAAAGCAAGGTCAATAGGAGCACGGTACCGCTGAAAACGCCTTTGGAAAGAACGCCGGAGGGCTTTCCCTTGGTGCTTTTCCCGGATTCGCCGGGCGCGGGGGCTCGTTCGATGCCGGGCCGGGAAACGGCGAGAAAAAGGAACGAGGCAAAGCCTGAAAATCCCGCAAAGGCCACGGCCCAAGCAATGCCGCCAAAGGCGGCTATGGCCGTCAGCAGGGCGGGAGTTACCGCGGAGCCGAGAAAGCCCGCGAAACTGTGCACGGAAAAAGATCGCCCCATCACGGTTTCCGGCATGGCGCGGGAAAGAATGGCGTAATCCGCCGGATGATACACCCCATTGGCAGCCCCGGTGACGGCGGCCATAACCAGCAGCCAGGCGTACGTGGGCTGCAGCGCGAACAGCATAAAGCCAAAACTCCCCAGAAGGAGCCCGGCCATGAGCATCCGGCGCGCTCCGAAGCGATCTACGGCAAAGCCCAAGGGCGCCTGAAACAGGGCTGAAACCACGTTGAACAGGCTGACCGCCGCGCCGAGTTCAATAAAGCTCACCCCCAAAGCCGAAGGCAACAGCGGCAACAGGGCCGGAATAACCAAGCAATGGACATGGCTGATCAGGTGCGCTTCAGAAACCTGAAACAACACCGGTACGCTGAAACGCCTCACAATCCCCCCTCCGCAAGCTCTGCTTTCGGCTGTTTTTTAAGGGTAGAACACGGTTGGATTCTCCGGGCGGGCTGTTCTCCGCGCGGCCTGCCGCATTGCGCAAGGCGGCCCGCCCGGACGGGCTTAGTTGCCTTCTTCCATTTCCTTACCCCGGGCAAAAGCCGCCAAAACCGCATCAATGAGGTGCCCGCGTATGGCTGTGCGGGCCATATGGTTGGTACCGGCAATGGTCTGCCCCCCCGGAGAGGTGACGCAGGAATGGAGTTCCATGGGGTGGCGGCCGGTTTCCAGCATCAATCTGGCCGAGCCGGAAAACAAACCGCCGACCATTTCCGCGGCCTCCCGGCGGGTGAAGCCAAGCGTAACCGCTCCTTCCATGATGGCATCCATCAGTTGAAAAACATAGGCGGGGCCGCAGCCGGCCACAGCGGAAAAGGCGTTCATGCGGTTTTCCGGCAGGGGAAACACCCGGCCAAGCCCCTTGAACAACTCGAGCAGTTGTTCCTTGCGCTCTCCGGGCAGGGTCGGATCATCCAGGCAGATGCCGAACAGCCCTTCGCCCACCATGGCCGGGGTGTTCGGCATGATCTGAGCGCAGGGGCACTTATCGGAAACATAGGTTCGCAGGGTGGAAAGCCGTACCCCGCCCGCGATGGAGAGGAGGATTTTGTGGCTTAAATAGGGGTACATCTGCTCAATAACGCCCTCCACCTGATACGGCTTGACGGCCAAAAGCAGGAGTTCGGCCTTTTGCGCGGCCTCCTCCGGGCTGGAAACCACGGAGGCGCCCCTCTCGGAGAGCGCGGCGGATTTCTGCGGGTCCAGATCATAGGCCAGCACGGCAAAACGCTCTGATAAGGTTGTGCTTGCCAGAATGCCCCTGGCCAGGGCAGATCCCATATTACCGCAGCCGATAAAGGCGATAGTTGTTTTTTCCATGATTCTTTTCCTCATTGTAGATGCATCGATCTGCGTCCGGCGGCGATGATCCGCGGGAATGCCGGGTTCCTCAGGCCGGGAGCGCAAGAGCAGGGTAACGAAATCAGCCGTGGTCCGCAAGAAAGGCATGCTTGGCTTTAATGGGCCGGGCACGCAAGGCCCTCGGGATGACGCTGCTTCAGAGCCCGCGGGGCTATGCCTCCTTTCCCGGAGAGACGGCGCGGCAGGGCAGAGCCTTACAAGGCTTCAGGTTCTAAAGAAGCAGTTCTTCACCCGAAGGCAGCCGATCCCAGATAATTTTTCCTTGCTTTTTGCGTTTGCGCAGCAGCACGTAAAGAGCCCCGGCCCCGCCATCGCGCCGCTGGGCCGAACAAAAGGCCAGCACAACGCGCTTGAGCGGTTCTCGGGTGAGCCAAACCTGAACCCGTTCGCGCAGCACCGGCGTGCCGCCGGGCGAATTTCGCCCCCGGCCTGTTATCAAAACCAGATGGCGTTTGCCGCCCGTATAGGCGGCCTTAATGAACTGGACCAACGCGGGAAACGCCTGCTCGATGTTGAGGCCGTGCAAATCGAGGTGGGCTTCGGGGCTGTATTGCCCGGCCCGCAACCTGCCGAGGATAAAGGCATCCAGGCCGAGCACATGGCCTTCTATGTATTCCTCGCTATATTCCAGAGCGAATTCCAAGGTTCCCGAAAGCAGCTCATCCAGATGCTCGACCGCCAGGGCCCGGGCTTTTTCCCGGGATTCCGGAGGAGGGGAAAGATCTCTGCCCCGAGAACGCACCGGGCTGACATCCGCCATGGCCTGCCTGAAAAGCGCCTCCCCCTCGGTTCCTCCCGGATCGGGCCCTGTTGCGCCGGAACCGGGAAGGCGGATGGCCGCCTCCCGGCGGATGCCTCCGGGTTCTTTTTCCCGAGAGGATGCCGTCCGATCCGGCGCGAAGGCAGATGGCGCGACAGCATCCGGCGCAACGGCATCCGGCGTGGATTTTCGGAGCGCGGCGGGGCGTTTTTCGGCCGGCGCGGAGAAACGCTCCTCTGAAAAAAGGGCGCTATCGCTTCCGCCGTTTCCGGAACCCTCAGGCCCAAAGGAACCGGGCCGGCGGCTGGTAGAGGCGGCATGAACAACCGGCCTGGAGGCGGCCTTGCTCAAGGCTTTCGCCTGGTGTGGAGGCAGTGGCCCGGCGGCCTCGCTCGGGGCGGGCGCGGTTATTTTTTCCTTGCCGGAGAGCGGCTGCGTTCCCAGCATGGCCTCTAAAAAAAGCTCACTTTCCTCCGCCTCATCCGGCTGCCTATCTGCCCGCCGGGCCGGAGGGGCTTGGGGCGCGGGACGCTTTGGGTCTTTTTTCGGGGGGGCTTGCCTTTTTTCGGCAAAGGGGCTCATTGTGAGCACAGCAAAGGGAGAGGCAGCCGAATCCGGAGCTTGTGTCGGCTTGCCGGACCCGCCTGTTGGTTCGCTCCGGCTTCTTCCGGACCGTGTTTTTTTTGTGGCGCGCGCCATATCTCATATCCTGGTTATGATAGGAGTTTACCTTTACGCTGTTTCCTGGCATGGGTAAATAGTTGGATGCATAACAAGCGGAGTTGCCCGTGGCAGAAAATCAATTCCTCGGCGTATACGCCACCCTCGAAACGCCCTCTTTTGTGGGGGCTTCGGAAGTTGAAGATGACGACTTGCGCCCTCTCATGAAACGGAAGCGGCTGTGGTTTGTCTGGGCGCTGGCTTCCGAGCGATACCAGGTGCAGCCTCTCAATGCCCTCTTCCAACCTATGGCTGCGCCGAGCGTTATCAGCGCCTTGGATTTTGAAAAACGCTTCAGCTTTGAGACGGGGTGTTCCGCCACGCCCCAGGATGGCGACGCCAAAGGCCAGACGGCCCAAATCGCGCCGCAAAAGCTGATCATCCGGGCCGACGATCCGGATTTGTTGCGCACCTGGTTGCTGCGGGATGTGCCTCCCCCTCCTCCCGATTCGGAGCCCCTTATCCTTCAGGCCGAGCAGGTCGAGAGGCCGTCTGGGGAAAGCCGGGGCGCCGCCTCTGAAAAGGCCTCTTCCCCGCGGCGTTCTTCCGAAGGGAGCGGAGGAAGCGCTCCGATTGCCGCCGCGGATGCGGAACAGAGCTTGCGAGCCGGCTTTGCCATGGCTCTGCTCAAGCTCAAGCAGGGCAGCCGGGAGCAAGGCATTGAGGCGCTGAACCATGTTTTGGCCTGGAATGGGCCTCCCTTTGAGGGGGTTGCCGAGGTGTTTTCGGAATTCGGGCTGAACCTGCGCCGTCTCGGCTTTCCTGAACAAGCTATTGCCTCCCACGCCCGCGCCTTGAGCTTTGCGCCGGGTGATGAACGGATTCATTTTAATTTGGCCCGTACCTACATCGACCTCCGCAAGGTAAAAAAAGCCCGGGAACACTTGGAAAAAGCCTTGGAAATCGCTCCGGATTTTGCCGCGGCGAGGCAGTTCCTTTCTTTTTTGACCGCGCCCCCCGCCCCCGCGGCCGAGGAGACACGTTCTCATGAATAACAAAGGTATGCTGCTGCTTCTTCTGGGCGTGGTGCTTGCCGCCATGCTTCTGGTAACCATTACCCGGCCTTCCGGCACGGAAACAGCGGCAACCGGCCTTCCGGAAACCCTGGTTGCGACCAGGCCGGAGCCTGTTTCACCCCAGCCGCCCGCCATGCCGACAGCGCCAAGCAGAACGGAGGGAAGCTCTTTGCCCGCGGCATCCCCTGTTCCGGCAGGAACGCCGCAACCCCTTCTTCCCCCGGCTGTACAGCCGCCGACGCCTCCGAGCCTGCCTGCCCTTGCTCCGCCGCGGACGGCAACGGCTTCAGGCAGCGCCGCCCCGGTGGAGCAACGGAAACCCTCTTCTTCGGGGGCAGCGACCGTGAGCCCCGCTCCCGCGCCTTCACGGCCGGCAGCGCCGGCCGCCACGCAGGGAGGACAACGCCCGGCCCCGGCCACAACGCCGCAAAACTCCGGAAATACTTCCGCCAACCGTCCCACGGCAACGCAGGCCCCCGGGAGCGGGGCTTCCTCCGCGAGCCGGACCGGCGCCGCCCAGCAGACCACGCGGCCAAATCCCCCGGATGAGGCCGAGGCCAAGCACGCGCTCAAAATCATGGCCTTGCGTTTTTCCGGGCAGGGCATGATCTTGCGCATTGAAGCCGATGGGCCGTTTACCGTAAAGAGTTTTGTTCTGCCGAATCCTAATCGGCTGGTGGTGGATTTGGCCGGATCGTGGGAGAACATGCGGGCTCCCATGGTGCCGGAAAACAACCTGGTGGCCAAGGCCCGGACCGGGCGGCAGGAAAAGGCTTCTCGTTTGGTGCTGGATCTTTCTCGGGTGCTCAAAAAGAATGAGATCGTGCGGGTTTCTCCTTCGGAAGTGGAAATCCACATTGAATAGCCTCCGGCATTGCCTCCATGCTACGCCCGGGGGGAAACTCCATTGCCCGGTTCTCCTTGCGCGTTTTTGATGAACGCCACGCCCGGAGGAAAACTCGCCCCGGGGCCGGAACCGGCGGCATGGCCGCGAGTTGTCGCTCACTCCAGGCGGCCAGGCGCGGAGAAAATTTATTGAGAGTTTCTCCCCGGGAACTGCGGAAGATGGGGGAAGGCGGGAGAAAACGGCGGGAGGAGGCGTTTTTCAGAATTCAATGCCTTTAACCGCAGCATGGCCGTGCCGGAGGGGATGCCTGATTTCCCGCATCTCAGTCACAAGATGGGCTGCCTCGCGCAGCCAATCGGGCAGCCCCCGCCCGGAAAGCGCTATATGCGGCTCGCCCGGCCCGGCATAAGGGGCCATAAGCTTTTGCAGCTCTTCTTGAGTGATTACTCCGGCCCGTAAGGCATAGAGCGCTTCATCCAGCACCACCATCTGGGCCCGGGGGCCTTTTTGTTCCACCCAATCCATAAGCGCCAAAGCCGCTTGCCGGTGCTCGGGAAAGGCTTCCTGGGTTCTGAGAAAGCCCAATCCTCCGGCCCGGAAGTCATCCCCCAGCAACCGGCGGAGCATCCGCTGTTCTCCCGCCGCGCCGTCGCGTTTCATAAACTGCGCAAAAACAACCCGCATTCCCTGGCCCAAGGCGCGCAAGGCTTGCCCCGCGCAGGCGCTGGTTTTGCCTTTGCCTTCGCCGGTATAGATAAGGATCATGCTGCCTCCGGAAAGCCCGTTGGGTTGGGCGATGTTTTGCTTTTATCGCTTCTTTTGCCGCCTTTTCAGGGGCGGCGCGTTTTTTCTCCAGCGTTTCTCGCTGAACCCTAGCCCCTGCTCCGCGGGGCGGCCCGCGCTTTCCCGAGCCGGATACCGCAACCTTTTCACCGCTGCAATGGTTCAAGGCGCATGGTTCCGGGGGCAGGGCGGCGGTCAAGAGGCCTTGCCCGCAGGGACATACCTATCGTCAAGCATCAGCTCTGGTGCTTTAACTCCAAGAGGCCTTGCCAACAGGGACATACCCTAGGCCGGCTTTGCGGTCCAGACGCCGGGCACGGACGCGCCGCAATCAGGGCAGAGCCCCGTTGCCGGGGAGAGTAAAGTGTAGCCTTCGCGCCGGATGACAATACGGCCGCAGCGCGGGCAGCGGGTGCTTTCCGAAGGATGCCCGGGGATGTTGCCCGCATAGACGAACTCCAAGCCTGCCTCTTCTCCGGCCAGCAGAGCCCGTTCCACGGAGGCCAGGGGGGTAGGGGGCCGGTCAAGCATTTTGTGCGCGGGGTGAAACCGAGAGACATGCCAGGGCACATGCGCTCCTAGTTCTCGCCGGATAAAACCGGCAATTTCCCGAAGTTCGTTGAGACTGTCGTTCAAGCCGGGGATCAGTAAGGTTGTGATTTCCACCCACCAGCCAAAGGAGCAGGCCAAGCGCAGGGTTTCCAGCACCGGCTCCAGGCGCGCCCCGCAGTATTCGCGATAAAAAGTATCGCTAAAAGCCTTGAGATCGAAATTCGCCGCTTGGATATGCGGGCGCAGGCTTTCCAGGCACTCCCGGCTCTGATAACCGTTGCTGATCAGGATAGAGGCCAGGCCGTTCTTCCGGGCCAATGGGGCGGTGGCCATGATCAGTTCGTAAAGCAGGGTCGGTTCTGAATAGGTATAGGCGATGCTCGCAGCCCCTTGCCGTTGGACCTCCTCCACAAGGGCGAGGGGCAGTTCTCGCGGCAAATCCGGCAACATCGGCCCTTCCCGGGGTGGAAGGCGCTGCGAAAGCGCGTGGTTCTGGCAGAAAGAACAGCGCATGGTGCAGCCGGGCGCTCCCAGGGAGAGGGTGAGCGAACCGGGCAGAAAATGGAATAGGGGCTTTTTTTCAACCGGGTCAAGGTGCGCTGCGGTCAGTGAGGCGGCAGCCAGAGAAAAAAGACGGCCGTGGAAATTGCGCCGCACCTTACAGACGCCGGAACCACCAGGCGGGATAACGCAACGTCGGGCACAGAGGGCGCAGACGATGCTTTGCCTTTCTGCCGCATCCGGCCCTTCAGCAAAAGGAACCCAGAGCGCCGCGGGTATATGAGGCATGGCACATCCTTTCTTTACCGCGGCCGAAAAGGCGGTTCCCCGGGGCGCGAAGGGCGATGCTCGGGCTGCGGATGGCGGTCTCTGGGATAGGGCGGTCTGTTTCCGGGGGCTCCCCAAGCTGGGGGTGTCGGTTGTCCGCCAGAGGGGGGAGGCCCCCAGCCGTGGGGCGGCCGGTGGCCGGGATAAGGCGGTCTGTTGCCGGGCGCTCCCCAAGCTGGGGGTGTCGGTTGTCCGTCAGAGGGGGGAGGCCCCCAGCCGTGAGGCGGCCGGTGGCCGGGATAGGGCGGTCTGTTTCCGGGGGCTCCCCAAGCTGGAGGCATCGGTTGTCCGCTAGAGGGGGGAGGCCCCCAGCCGTGGGGCGGCCGGTGGCCGGGATAAGGCGGTCTGTTTCCGGGGGCTCCCCAAGCCGGGGGTGTCGGTTGTTCGCCAGAGGGGGGAGGCCCCCAGCCGTGGGGCGGCCGGTTGCCGGGATAGGGGGGACGCATCCCGGGAGATGACGGCTGATTGCTGGGGTTCCAGCCTCCCTGGCCTCCTGAGACGGTATTGCCGGTCCAGGGGAGGGCAATCTCCGGCTGAATGAGCAGCGGGTAAGCGTCATTATTTTGCTGTTGCGCTTTCGGTTCCGGCGTGCTCATGGTATTGCCGCCGGGCGCCGGGGCTGTGTTGATAAAGGGTTTTCCATCCCGGACGCCCATATTGATGCCGCCTTCGGCATCCCGGCCCGGGGCTGACTGCCCGCCCGGCTCAGCGCTTAGGGCCGGAAAAATTCCACTAAGGGAAATGACCGCCAGGGAGAAGGCCAGGCAGCAAAAAACCCGGATTGAATGACGGGAAAGCCTCTTGCCCCCGGAAGAGTTCGGATATACAATATTCTTTCTGTTCATGCGCACCTCATTACGTTCCGCGATCCCAGCGCAACCCCATGCAGAGAGCGTGCCGTGAGCAGTGGACGCTCAAAGGAGATTGCTATGCCCTATAAAAAGTCGGTTCCGGCAAACCGTTCCAAGGCCTATTCCGAAGCCGGAGTCAACATCGACGCGGGCAACGAGCTGGTCGGACGCATTAAAAACATGGTCAGCCAAACCCGCGTGCAGGGTGTTCTTTCTGAAATAGGCGGCTTTGGCGGATTGTTCAAGCCCGATGTTGAGGGCATGGAATCCCCGGTGCTGGTGGCTTCTACGGATGGCGTGGGCACCAAGCTCAAACTGGCCTTTGAATACAATGCTCATGATACCATTGGTATTGATCTCGTTGCCATGAGCGTTAACGATATCATCGTTCAGGGGGCCAGGCCTTTATTTTTTCTAGACTATTTTTCCACAGGCAAACTGGATGTTGAGGTAGCCTCCCGAGTTATCAGCGGCATCGTTGAAGGCTGCCGCCAGGCCGGTTGTGCTCTGCTGGGCGGGGAAACCGCTGAAATGCCGGATATGTACGCTCCCGGCGAATACGATTTGGCCGGTTTTTGCGTTGGTCTTGCGGATAATCCCCAGATTGTTGATGGTTCCTCCATTCGGGTCGGGGATGCGGTGATTGGTCTGGCCTCGACCGGCCTTCATTCTAATGGCTATACCTTGGCCCGGAAAATTTTGAGCCAAAGCGGCCTTGGCCCGGATGATCTTCTTCCCGGCGCTGAAGGCACGGTGCGTTCCTTGTTCCTGGAGCCCACGGCCATATACGTTGAATGCATCCGCAACCTGATGCGCGATCTGGCGATTAAGGGCATGGCCCACATTACCGGCGGCGGTTTTTACGATAATATCCCCCGGTGTTTGCCCGCCCAAGTGGGCGTTACCATTACCTTCGGCGCTTGGGATATCCCGCCTCTGTTTACTTGGCTCAAGGAGCAAGGGCAGCTTACCTGGCCGGAAATGCTGCAGATATTCAATTGTGGTGTAGGCTATGTGCTGATTGTGGATAAAGAGAGCGCTGATGAAGTTATGCACCGCCTCTCCGCCATGCAGCAGCCTGCTTGGCTCATCGGCTCCGTGGAACGGCTTGACAAGGATAAGGAGCGGGTGAACGTAGTGTTTCCGGAGGAATACATTCCATCGCGGCCGTAATGTTCGCGCTTGAGCGCTTGGTGTATTTTGAGAGTGTGCCGTAGAGCGGGGCATGTGCGCTTTTGAGCGCGTCGTTCTTGCCTCGGTCAGCCGCTTGCGGGCCTTAAAACCGGCCGCGGGAAGCCGATGCCGAAAAATACTGGCTCTTGCCTAAGTTTGTCAGGCTTGTTATAGTGACCTCATGAATGAGCTTTTGGATCAGCTCGAAGCGAAGATGATAGGCCTCATGGATCAATGTGAGGCGCTTCGCCGAGATAACGATATGCTGCGGCAGGAATTTGACCGTACTCTGACCCCTCTCAGGCAGGAGGTAGAAACCTTGCGTGAAGAACTTGCCCGCGAGAGATCGGTACGGGAGGCCACAACCCAGCGCATTGACGCGCTTTTGCTCCGGGTAAAGGAGCGTATACCGGAGTAGCAACCCGCTGATGGCCCATTATAATTTGAACGTATTGGGGTTTGACGTTTCGTTTAAAGCCGAAGCGGATCCCAAGCGGGTTGAGCAGGCCAAGATGCTGCTCGAAGAGCGTTACAATGCGCTCAAACAGCATGGAAAACAGTTGAGTAAAGAAAAGCTTCTCACCTTTCTGGCCCTGGCCCTTGCGGATGATATGCTGCAAGCCCGGGAGGAAATGGAGAAGAGTGAAGAACGATTACGGACGTTGTTGGACGAGATGAATAAAGAGGCTGCACAAGCCGTTGATTCATAAAAAAATTGCTGCAAATCCCTGGAACGCGCGTGATGCTTCGTTCGCTGCAGGCCTCACAAGCATTCAGAATCGGGTGATGACCGCGGCCGGTGCGCAAGCCCGCTTGTCCGGGAAGCCTGAAGGATCGTGCAATTCGCCCACCGTAGGACTAAGGCCCTGCGGAGAACTTTGCACACGTCGTTCCGGGGAGCAGTAATACCAGCGATTTCCGCATATCTTCGCCTGTAGTCCCATGTTGCCGGCATTTCCGGAAGGGGCGCGGGCATTTTTTGTGCCTCCTTGTTCCCGAGCGATCGGGAGGGGCATACCTTGTTTTTGTTGAGGAATTATGCGCCGCACAGGGCGGCGAAGCCGGGCAACAACGTGCCTGGCGAACTGAGGCCATGCTTGTCGCAAGGAACGCTCTGGCCTCACAGAGGGCATGGTATCATTGAAAGCATCTTTGATACAATGGCCCGGCGTTGCGGACTATGGTTTCGCAGCGTCCTCGAAGCTGCTCCGGAGGGCGTTCCTTTTCGAGCGGCATTCGTGAGCGCACAATGCGCTCAAGCCGGAAGCCCTGGCGAGCACGGAATGCTCGCGGCAGGATTCCGGCTCAGGCTGCGTTCCGCTCCCGGAGAGCAGAGTAGGCCCATGGCCCGCGGGGCCCGCCATCGGGTTCCCTCCGCATTGCGCGGCCGGGCCATGACCGGAGCCGTGCATCGGCCGTGTCGCGCCGCTCGCCATATCCCCGTCCGGAGCAGCCATGCCGCCGCGCGCCTTACCCGGCAGCGGCCGCGCCACCCGGCCCGCCGGGTGTGCGGGCGGTACCCGCCCAACCGTTTCCGGACGGCAATCCGAACGATACACAGGGGCTTGATATGAACGGCATAGTATACACTCTAGCCATTGCAGCGAGTATGCTGGCGGCGGCCTGTCTCGGCTACTTTCTGCATCACCTGATCAATACCAAACGTTTAAAAGACGCCAGGGACTTGGCGCGGCGCATTGAAGAAGAAGCCCGTAAGGAAGGCCAGGCCCAGAAAAAAGAAATTATTCTCCAGGGCAAACATGAGTTGCTTGAATATAAAACTCAGGCTGAACAGGAAATAAAGGAACTGGAACGGGACATCAAACTCAAAGAGAAAAAACTCGATGAATACAGCGAGCGCCTGGAGGAAAAAGTAGAAAAAGCGAACGCCAAGGAGCATGAGCTGTTGCTCATGGAAAAAGAGCTGGCCCGCAAGGAGCGCGCTCTTGAAGAATCTGCCGAGCTTTTGGCGGAGAAAAGCGCTGAACAGGAACGGCGTCTCCAGGAAGTGAGCGGCCTGACGGCGGAAGAGGCCAAGGCGCGGCTGATGGAGGAAATCGCCTCCCGCACCCGGCACGAAGCCGCTAAAACCATGCGGCTTATTGAAATAGAAGCCAGAGAAACAGCCGACCGTAAGGCCAAGGAAATCATCGCCGGGGCTATTCAGCGCTATGCCGGCGATTTTGTCGGCGAGCAGACCGTCACCGCTGTTTCCCTGCCCAGCGAGGATATGAAAGGGCGGATCATCGGGCGTGAAGGCCGCAACATCCGCGCCCTTGAAGCCGCCACCGGCGTTGATCTGATCATTGACGACACCCCTGAAACGGTTATCCTTTCCGCCTACAGCCCCATGCGCCGCCAGGTGGCCAAAATGGCCCTGGAACGCCTTATTCAAGATGGCCGAATCCACCCGGCCCGTATCGAGGATATCGTCAAAAAGGCCGAACAGGAACTGGAGGTTCAGGTCCGCGAGGTTGGGGAACAGGCCACCTTTGATGCCGGGGTGCACGGCATCCACCCGGATATCATCCGCTTACTCGGCCAGCTCCAATTCAGAACCAGCTTTTCCCAAAACGTGTTGCAGCATTCCCTTGAAGTTTCCTCCCTTTGCGGTATGATGGCGGCCGAGCTTGGCCAGGATGTTAAAAGAGCCAAACGGGCCGGGCTCCTGCATGATCTCGGCAAGGCGGTAGATCATGAAGTGGAAGGCCCCCACGCCATTATTGGCGCGGATATCGCGAAGAAATACGGCGAGAGCAAGGAGATAGTCCACGCCATAGCGGCCCACCACGAGGATGTGGCTCCTAATTCCATTGTTGCCGTGCTGACCCAGGCGGCAGATTGCCTTTCAGGGGCGCGGCCCGGGGCCCGTAAAGAATTGTTGGAACGCTATGTGAAGCGCCTTGAGGATCTGGAAGGCATTGCCATGAGTTTTGACGGCGTTTCCAAAGCCTATGCCATCCAGGCAGGCCGGGAACTCCGGGTGGTTGTGGATGCCGCATCCGTGGATGATGACACCACCTACTTGCTGTGTAAGGATATTGCGGAAAAAATCGAGCGCAGCCTGACCTATCCCGGTCAGATCAGGGTGACCGTTATCCGCGAACGCCGGGCCGTGGGCTTGGCCAAATAGGGGACCAAAAGGGCTCGATAGAGCCAGGGCTTTATATATCGGAGCGTGGCGCAGCTTGGTAGCGCACTTGCTTTGGGAGCAAGATGTCGCAGGTTCAAATCCTGTCGCTCCGACCAATTGAGAAAGGGTTGCGGTGGTTTCCTTCCGTAACCCTTATTTTTTGTTCATCTCCTCTTGCAGGCAGCCCGGGCCTGGCCTTTGAGAGAGGCTAGGGAAACGAGGGCCATGGTTTAAGGCCGGCGCAGAGCATCCACCGTGTACAGGGCCGGCTTGTCCCGGATCAATCTTTCGGAGCGAGGCCTGGGGACAACGAGGAGCCCGGTTTAATGCCGCCGTAGAGCATCCGCAGTGTATAGGGCCAGTCCGGCCCAGATGAATCCAAAAGAAACGCCATGGGCGAGCCCAAAGGGTTCATGCAGCACGAAAACCCCGATGAGCAGGGTCAAGGTGGGAGCAATATATTGAAGAAGCCCTACAGTTACTAGCGATACCCGCCGCACGGCGTGGGCAAACCAGAGCAGGGGGAATGTTGTCACCGGGCCCGCGCCGATCAGCAAAAGATCCTTTATCGGGGCCTCGCCGCTCAAAAAGCTATGGCCCTCCATGATGCTCCAGAGTATGCCGCTTGCCGCCGGCAGCATCAAGAGCGCGGTTTCCAGAGTCATGCCGGGCAGGGATTCCACAGTCACTATCTTGCGCAGCAGGCCGTAAACGG
The DNA here is from genome assembly GCA_949741925.1 of uncultured Desulfovibrionaceae bacterium. GTDB lineage: Bacteria > Desulfobacterota > Desulfovibrionia > Desulfovibrionales > Desulfovibrionaceae > JAJDHY01. The sequence continues at coordinate 49,394 of CATJOY010000060.1, forward strand.
TGAAGCTTCCGGCCAAGCCCAGGGCCACCCAGGGAATATAGCCCAGCATGAGAATCTGACACGCCACGCCGCTTACCGCCAGCCCTATGGCCACCCATTGGGCGCGACGGGGCGTATCCTTAAACAAGACGATACCGGCGCAGACATTGAGCAGGGGATTGATGTAATAGCCCAGGCTCGTCTCCAGCACCATGCCGTTCAGAACGCCCCAGATAAAAAGCAGCCAATTGCACGCCAAGAGAGAACCGCTCAGCAGCAAGATGCCGATAGTTTTGCGGCTGCGCAGGGCATTCCACACCTCTTGTTTGCGGCCGAGAAGAAACGTGGCCGGCAGCAGAATAACGAACGACCAGAACATACGGTGGCAGAGGATAATAATCGGCGGCTCGCTCGCCAGCAGGTTCCAATAAAGCGGCAGCAAGCCCCAAGCGAACATGGCCGCTAAAAGGGCAATCAGACCTGAATTGCGGGTGAGGCGGGAAGGCTCTTTTTCAGTTTCCCGTTCCAAAGGAAGAATATCGGGCATCAGTACCCCCGCGGAAAAACGGGCAGCGGGCCCGTATGCTCATTGGGGCGGCAAGGCCGAACCTCCGGCGCTTGGGAGGTTGCTTCGGACCCTGCCGAGGGAAAAAAGCGCGCCGGCAAACAAGGGGGATATGAGAAGATCATTTCTGCCTCCACCGGAGCAAAGGGCCATGGCCGGGGAACGTAGAGGATTCCCCCGGTCCCCCGGGGGAATCCTTTTGCGCGCGTTGGATACAATTCATCGTAAGGAATCTACCCTATCCAAGAAGCAGAATCTTCTTGCGCGCGTTAGATAGAATAAAGAGATGCTTCCTCTGTGCTTGTGCCTCAAGCCGCCCCCTGGCGGGGCGGCTTGAAAAACAAACTCGGCATATGCCTGGAATTGTGCCCGCCGGTTTTCCTCTTTCTTGCCGGGGCAAGCCTTGGGGCTAGGCGCGGAGGCCTTGCCCGGCAAAAGGTCCGGGATAAGGGCCGATCCGGCCGGGGGCATACCGGGCGTCGGAAGCGGGAGTTACTGGCTGAAGGAACGGGCAAACAGCTCTTCTACAGCTTTCTTGCCGTTGGCCTCCAGGAAGCGGGTTCCCGTGGCTGTGAACTGACGTTCACGGATCAGCGGCGCGTGCTCGGGCAGCCAGGTATCGTTATCCCAGCGGAACCATCCGTCCCGGGTTTGGTCGAAGACCAGCAGGGGTTTGTTGCAGATTTTGGCAAATTCAGCGCCCCAGCCCGTGCCCCCGCGGACGGTGTTATCTTCAAGAATAGTGCCGACCACGAAGATCTCGTGCCCGCTGGTGATCTGCCAGCAGATGGATTGCAGCACCTTGCGGAAAATAGGGGCGCGGGTGTATTCGCGCCGCAGGAGCTTAGAAACATAGCTCAAGCTTACGTCTTTGAGCTGCAATTCATCGGTAGTCAGCATCCGCAGGCCGCGCGTGCGCTCGACCTGGTGGCCGTCAAAGCTGAAGTTCACTTCCTGGATACCGTAATGTTCGGCCTGAGAGCCGAAGAATGATTCGGTTCCTGCCGCGCCGCCACTGAACAGGGTGCAATTCGCGGGATGAAGCATACAACCTCCAAAGGGCATACAGTGTGTTTTAAACCGGCCGCCGGTTTGGGGAAGCCGATCGTGCCGTGTGGCCGCGAACCATACGCAAAGCCGAATGCTTTGTACAGCGCCGAAGGCCGCCGTATAGGAAAAAATACCTTGCTCCGGAACCATCATCACGCAAGCGTTCCGGAAGGCGTTCCGCCATGGCCGGATTCCCGTCGCCGCAGAAGCTCGCGGCGCGCTCTATCCGGCCAAAGGCTCCGGCTTAGCGCAGTTTGAACAGCGAGGCCTTGTTGATGACCACCGGTTCAACCGGCACATCCTCAAAGCGGCCTACTTTCCGGGTGGGAACGGCCTTGATGGCATCCACCACGCTTGAGCCATCCACAACCTTGCCAAAGACGGCGTAGCCCCAACTATCCCCCCGTTTGGCCTTGTGATCCAGGAAGACGTTGTTGCTGACATTGATGAAAAACTGGTTGGTTGCCGAGTGAGGATCGTTGGTTCTGGCCATGGCCACGGTATAGATCTCGTTTTTGAGGCCGTTATCCGCCTCGTTGGCAATGGGGGCATTGGTTTCCACGGGCTTCATTCCTTCGGTGAACCCGCCGCCTTGGATCATGAAACCGTTGATGACCCGGTGGAAGATGGTGCCGTCGTATTTGCCCGCCTCGACATACTGCAGAAAGTTGCGGACTGTTTTCGGGGCCTTATCCGGGAAAAGTTCCAGCATTATCTCCCCTTTGTTGGTTTCCAGTTTCACCAGAGTCCTTTCCTGTTCCGCGGCCCAGGCACAACTGATGTTCAGCAGCAGTGCGGCCAGAGCCAGTGCCAGAATGTTGCGCATAATGCATCTCCTTAGCGTATGTTCCGGGACTAAAATCCCGTAAATGGTTATCCGGCGCGAGCGGAAGGTTTTTCCGGCCCGCGTCCTTGCCGCCTTTTTACAGGTGGCGGACCACGATATCGCGGGCAAAATAGGCGATGTTGTGGGAATGATCCCCGATCCGCTCCAGATTACTGAGCACATCCGCAAAAATAACGCCGCGTTCGGGGTCGCATTCCTGGCGGGTCAGCCTGGCAATGTGGTTGGCCCGGTATTCCTGCTCCTTGCGGTCAATTTCCTCTTCCAGTTGGTTAATAACCCGGTCGGCAAGCTGCAGGTTTTCCGTATCCAGGGCTTCCAAGGCGTTTTGCAAGGTGTCTTCCACGGTCTTGAACATATCCCAAAATTCTTCATCCGCCTGAGGGGTGAAGCGCACGCCGTTTTCGGCTTTGAAATTGAAAGATTCAATGAGATTTTCCAGGTGGTCTCCGATGCGCTCCAGGTCGCCCGCTACGCTGACGTACTTGCCGAGGATGGAGGAGATAGAGGGGGAAACCCGCCGCTGCCAAATCTCCGTGGCATATTTGGAAATGCCTCGGTTTATAGCGTTGACCGCGTGCTCGCGTTCGTTAAAATCCTGAACCATGCTTTCGTCAACGCGGATGTAGGCTTGGCGCACAAGGGCGCTCATGCTCTGGACCATCCGGCCCATATGCATAATTTCGTCTTTAACCGCCTCTACGGCCGCCACCGGGGAAGCGGCAACAAGCTTGGGATCGAGGAACAACGGCCCGGTGACCGGGGCTTCTGCCTTAGAGGGCAACAGCCGCTGGATAAAGCCGGCGAAAGGTTGCGTAAAAGGCAGGAAAAGCAGCGTGTTGCAGCAGTTAAAAATGGTGTGGGCGTTTGCCAACTGCCGGACAATGTCGTCGGCCGAGTGGACCACCAGCCACTTGAACAGCGGCATGCCCAGCATAAAAATACAGACCCCGATCACATTGAAAAAGACGTGGGCCGCCGCCGCCTGCTGGGCGGTTCTGGTGGCTCCGATGGCTGCCAGCACCGCTGTGATGGTGGTGCCGATGTTATCCCCGAGGATGATGGGCAGGGCCATAGTGATATCCAAGAGCCCCTGAGAGGCCATTGCCATGGTCAGCCCGATAGTGGCCGCGCTGGATTGCACCAGCATGGTCAGCAGCATGCCCGCTAGCACGCCCACCAGGGGATGGCCCAGAGCAAGGAAGAGATCCTGCCTGTCCCTCAGGAAGAGCATGCCGCCTTCCATGGTCTGCATTCCCAAAAAGAGCAGGCCAAAGCCCATCAACGCGTTGCCGAAGTGCTTCTGCCGCCTGTTTCTGCCCAGGATGGCCGGGAAGGCGCCCAGGGCAAGGAAGGGCAGGGCGATGTTTTTAATCTTGAAAGCGATGATCTGAGCGGTTACCGTAGTGCCGATGTTGGCTCCCATGATGACCCCGATGGCCTGGCTTAAGGTCATCAACCCGGCGTTGACAAAGCTTACAGTCATTACGGTTACGCCGCTGGAGCTTTGGATCAGCACGGTTACCGCCGCGCCGACCAGCACGCCTCGCAACGGCGTGCGGGTAAGCATGCCGATAAGCCGGCGCATCCGCTCGCCGGCGATGCTCTGGAGGGCCTCGCTGAGAAGCTTGATGCCGAACAGAAAAAGGCCGACGCCCGCCAAAACCTGAAGCGCGTTGGTAAGGCTCATGAATACTCCGGGAGAATGTGCCGCACGGCTCGAGTGAGATATACGGGGTACTTCACTCGCGCTCAAGTAAAAATATATGGATACCAATCCCATACTTATTATACAAATGCAACGGCTCGGGGATGTTGTGTTAACCTTTCCCTTGCTGGGCTGGCTGGAACGGCTTTTTCCCGATACGCCCCGGTGGATTTTGGGAGAGGAGCCCTTTTACAAGGGCCTTTTGCCGCTTTCTCCCCGCGCGGTCTATTTTTCTTCCGAGGCCGGCCCGGCCTTGCAAAAAAGAACCTACAGCGCGGTTATCAACCTCAGCCACAGGCCTGAATCCTTGCGGCTGGCCGGGCTTTTGCAAACCCAAACGCGCCTCGGCCTCTATGAAACGCCTGAGGGCGGGCGGCATATCGGCGGCGATTGGCAGTTGTACCGGGCTTCGCTAACCCGGAACAACCGGCATAATCGGTACCATTGGGCGGATCTCAACGCCTTGGATATCATCCCCCGCAAGATTTTGGCCTCTACCCGCTGGCCCGCGCCCCGCCCCTTCAGCCCGGCCCGTTCGGGGCATATAGGGCTCTTTGTGGGGGCCAGCCAACCGGAAAAGCGGCCGGACGCCTCTTTTTGGATCGATCTGACCCGCCGCTTGCTCACGGCAGGGCACCGGCCGGTGCTCCTGGGCGGCAAGGCCGAAGTTGCTTTGGGCCGGGAGGTGGCCGGAGCGCTGAAAGCCCCTTCGTTGAACCTTTGCGGCCGTTTTTCCATTAAAGAGCTGGCTGAGTTTGTCGCCCGGCTGGATCTGTTCGTTACCCCGGATACCGGCCCGATGCATGTAGCCGCCTGGACCGGCACCCCAACCCTTAATCTTTCCATCGGCCCGGTGAACGCCTGGGAAACAGGGCCGTTCTCGCAAGGCCATTTGGTGCTCAGGCCGCGCCTCAGTTGCGCGGGCTGCTGGGAATGCGTTCATGAAAGCGTCCGCTGCAAGAACCGTTTGAGCGCCCGGGAGATCATGCCTCTGGTCCAAACAGCGCTGATGAAAGGCCGGGAAGCCGCCGCTCGTCTTGAACTGCCCGGTTGGGAGGTGTGCCTGACCGCCCGGGATGGCTACGGCCTTTACTCCCTTATCCAGGCCGGAAACGGAAAACAGCCTCCTTCCGCCCATACCGCGCTCTCTCGATTCTGGCAGGCCTTTTTCGGCAACGCCTTAGGCTACTTGCCGCCGGAGGCCTTGGATGCAGCCAGGAAAACTCTGGAAACGGAGTTCCCCTCCCTGATTCCTCCTCTGGCCCAAAGCGCCGCCGCGTTGACCCGCCATATCGCGGCCGCTTTGAAAAGCCGGGCAAGAAATGATCGCGGCATGTTTCGGGATTTTTCCCTGGGCTTTATCCCGGCGCTCAGGCCGCTCAGCAGCTATGCTTCCATGCTCCTCATGAATGGGGATTTTTCCCGCGCGGCGTTCGCCCGCGCCCTTGATCTGGCCGAACGTTTGGTTTTTTGATCGGCAGCGGGCCTCGGGCAGCCAGCCCCGCTCCGGCCCAAACCGTTTCTTTTCAGGCGCGCTCCGGCGCGATGGCCCGGGCGGCGCTGCAACAATTGCGGCTCCGCATCCGGAAAAGCGCGTCCCCGGCGCAATGATCCGGCAGTACTGCACCCCGCCGTTACGCGGCGAAAGCAGGGCGTGCCCCGGCGCAATGGCCGGAGCGCTCTGGAAGGAGCGTTTTGGCCGGAGCCTTTTGGCCAGGGCAAAAAATTCCTCCCCGCCCCGGCATCAGTTTTTATTCATTTAGATAACCTGTTGAATTTATATATTTTTACTGCGCTATCCCGCCGCATTGCTTTTTTGGAACGGTCCTTGAAGGAGAGGCAAGCAAGGAGATGTTCCATGCAATTTTTACCCTTCACCGATACAGGCATCAGCACCAGCGCTCTGGGCGGCATTTCCCTGAGCGCCGGGAACAACCGGGTTTCTGGCGGTTACGGGATTCTTGAAAAGGCTTCGGGCTCGTTTTTGGCCTCCTTTAACAAAGAACTTGCCGACGCCGGCATTAAGCCGCTCTCGGTGGAAGAAATCAGCGGTCCTCCTCGGGGATTCAGAACCATTGCCCCGGAATCCGGGAAACTGCTGAATGAAGACGATATCCAGAATTTAAAGACGGCCCTGAAGAAGCGGGGCCTTAACGAGGATCAGCTTTCCGGCCTTGACGCCTTGATCGCGGCGAACGGACAGCCGAGCATCGGGGCCATTGGTTCCGCTTTGCTGAACAGCGCGCGTTCCGCTTCGCAGCTTGGCGAAGAAGAAAACGTCTTTCTCAGCAACGCTTTGCAGAAGCTGGGCTTCAGCCGGGAAGAGGCGGAAAAGTTGGGCACAAGCCTGGCCGGCGGCAACGCCCTGGGCGTGATGAAATCCATTCATCGGCAGATCAAATCCCTGGACGAGGGCAAGGCGATCAGCCTGGATCGGGATGAACTGGAGGCCTTGTTGCGGGGGATGGGCGCTTCCGCCGAAGCTTCTTCCAAGACCATGGCCTTGTTCGGCAAGGGGAACGCCAAGAGCTTCAGCGCCGGGCAACTGAACACCCTGCTGGCTCCGGTCAGCCAGGAAATGAATGAGAAAGATGCGGCTCTTCAGGCCATGACCAAGGAATTTCAGGCTGCCCTGAAAGAGACTCTTGAGGCCAAGCAGCAACGCGAACACAACCAGGCTGTTTCTGACGCCCGGGGCAGCAAGCGGACCGAACGCGCCGAGCGCTTGATGCGCGACGATATGACCGCCAAGGGCAACGAACTTGGCCCTGAAGCCCTGGCCCGCCGGGTGCGCGAGGCTATGAGCGCATCCGGAGAAGAAGAGGGCGAGGCCGCCGACGAGCGCTCTGACCGGCACGCGAAGGATGCCGCGGCCAAGGAAACGGCCCTTTCCCGCAAGGAAGCGCGTTCAGGTTTTTCCGGATTTGACGAAGCCGCTTTGGAAGCCGCTCGGACCACCTCCCGCGCCGGCCTGGAATCCCTTATAACTAGCGTGGGCGCGGATGCCCGGCTTGCCGGAACCGCCCGGAACTTCACGGCGGCAACCCCCGAAGCCGCACCTCTGCCCCGCTATATCAGTGAAGATATGCTCGGCCAGGTCCAGAGCGGTTTGCTGCGCCAGTTGCACGATGGTTCCCGGCAAATCACGTTGCGCCTTGATCCGGCCGAACTCGGCCAATTGACCATCATGCTCACCGTGAACAAGGGCGAAGTGAAGGCAATCTTCCAGGCGGATAACGAGGTTGCGGCCTCAGCCCTGAGCGAGCAGATGTCCCAATTGAAGGCCACTCTTGAAGAACAGGGACTGAAGGTTGCTGATCTTGAGGTGCAAACAAAGCTGGCGGATGATCCTTCCCGGCAGCAGTGGGCTGGAAGTGATGCCTTTAATCGCGAGCGGGAAATGCGCGAGCAAGCGAGAATGGCGCGCCTTGCGCGGCTGCGCCAAGAGGCCGGCGAAGGTTTGGCCCAAGATATGCATAATATAAGTAAACAGGAAAAAATTGCCCTCACGGGATTGCACATTATAGCCTGAGAGAGAGCGCTTTGCCGGGCATACGGCACAACGCTCGGGGTGGCCAAGGCCGCCCGGCCCGCAGGCGGAGGCGAAACCGCGTTTCGCCGTGAAATCCACGGGAACAGCGCAAAATCTAACTGTGTTAGGATACGATCATGGCCATTTCATCTTCCAACATTCTCGGCGCGGCGGAAAAGGAATTTACCGACGGTGTAACCGGTACTGACCGGCTTGCAGCGGATAAAGGTACCTTTCTTAAGCTTTTGGTGGCCCAATTGAGCAACCAAGACCCGCTGAACCCTACCGAGGATAAGGAATTCATTACCCAACTGGCCCAGTTCACCAGCTTGGAACAGTTGCAGGATATCAATGCCGGCGTGGAAAACTTGAATACGACCATGAATCAATCCCAACTGCTCAGCGCCACCAGTTTCATCGGCAAGAGCATCATTGCCGAGGGCAGCCAGATCACCAAGTACGAAGGCGTGATAGACGGCGAAACCAAGGTAATGACTACGGATCTCGCTTATATTCTTGATCGCGATATGAAAACCGGCGTCATTTCGATTTTCGATTCCAAGGGCTCGCTCATTTTCAGCGATACGCTTCCGCCTAAAAGCGCCGGGGCCCAGATTTATCAATGGACCGGCCTCAACAGCGAAGGCCGGGTTGTTCCGGACGGCACCTATGAGGTGCGCATTTACTGCGAAGATGCGGATGGCAAGGCCATCATGCCGAGCACCCAGTTTGTTGGCCAGGTTGTGGGCGTGGAAAATGTGGATGGGATTTACAGCCTGCTGCTTGCCGGCGGGCGTACGGTGCCTTTCACCAGCGTTGTGGAAATTTACCAGAACGCTACCGATACCGGCTCCGGCTCTTCAGGCGGTTCTTCCAACGAGGAAAAAGCTTCTGCCGCCGCCGGTCAGGCCTTGCTGGGGCAAACCTCGGCTGAAGCGGCCAAGGCCCAGGCGGAAACCTATAGGGATTTGGCGCTCAACCCTGATGCCACGGACGATGCGGTTAAGAAAAATGCCGCTTCGGCCAAGGACGCAGCGGAAAAAGCCGCCACAGCGGCCACCATGGCGGAAGTGGCGGCGGCTGAAGCCAAGATAGCGGCCGAAGCCGCTAAAACGGATACGGCCTACGAGAACCTTGAAAAGGCGCAAAATGCGGCTAAGGCGGCCCGCGAGGCTGCCGATGCGGCCTATGAAGCCTACGAAGCGGCCCAGGCTGCGGCGGATGCCCGGGGCTAAACCCCGGCTTTCAGAGGGGATACTCCGAAAATCGGAGGGATTTAAAGGAACATTCGGCGCGCCGAGAGCGCGCTCGAAAATACATCAATAAAGGCGCAAGGCGCCGTTCCTTCCAGAAAAGCATGTGCGGATGCGGAAGGAAAAACAGGAGGTCAATCATGTCTCTCAGCGCAAGTATGTGGACCAGCGTCACCGGTTTGCTCGCCCACGGCGAAAAAATGAGTGTTGTCGGCAATAACATTTCCAACGTCAACACCGTGGCCTTTAAGGGTTCGCGCATGGATTTTGAAGATTTCGTTTACCAGAACACCTATTCCGCCGCCGGGCCTGCCCAGGTGGGACGCGGCACGGCCATTGGGGCTATTTACGGCAACTTTTCCCAGGGCGCTTTTGAAAACTCCAGCGATCCCACGGATATTGCCATCCAGGGCGAAGGCTTTTTCAAAGTGATGCCCAAGGACAGCAACATGGAGTACTACACCAGAGCGGGCAACTTCCGCTTTGATGCGGACGGGTATTTGACCGACCCGCACGGCTACGTGCTCCAAGGCTGGCAGATTCAGCGGGCTCGGCCCTCGTTGGGCGTTGCCGGCGGCGCGGCCGGTTCTGGTTCCGGGGGGTCTTCGGCCATCAACCTCAAAGGCAGCGGAACGCCCACGAACATCAAGCTGGATGGTTTTACCTGCGAGCCGCGCCATACCAACAACGTGACCTTATCGCTCAACCTGAGCACCGAGGGCGGCGATAACACCACCAGCACGACCAACCCGTTCTTTGCCATGTTTGAAAGCTGGAATTACGACCCGGCGGCTCCCGATTCTCCGGCCCTCGGCCAGAACTCGTACGCCCACCAGCAGACCATTACGGTTTATGACGAAGGCGGCACGCCGCATAAGCTGACTGTTTATTTCGACCAGGTTAACGATAACCTCACCAGCAGCGGCGGCAGACACTGGGAATATATGGTCACCATGGAGCCCTCGCAAGATGTGCGGGATTTTGCCGACGGCGGCGGGGACCCCATGGCGGATTCCAAAAAAGGCATTTTGATGATCGGTACCATGAGCTTTGATACCGGGGGCCAGCTTCAGGATATGAGCGCCTATGTGCCCACGGGCGGCGATGAAGCGGATCTGAGCACCTGGAAGCCCGCGCCCATCTCCAGCAACGGCTACCCGATGTTTTGCCCCAACTTTACCGGACGCGAAGGAGCCAGCTCCGCTTGGAAACTGCCCATGAACCCCGGCGGCGCGGCAACCAACCAGTTGAACCCCGAATCCCGGGATTATCTGATTGAGCTTGATCTCGGCCTGCGCAGCAAAATCGGCGAATGGACGAGCGTGCCCAACGGCGTGGATGCTTCCGCCGCGGACGTGGCCGCCGATACCGCCAACCTGAATGGCTTCGGCACCAACGGGGTTTCTCTGCCCTCGTCCACGGTCAGTTTCCCGGATCCCTCGGCTGAACTTTTTGTCTCGCAAGACGGGTACACCTTCGGGTACCTTTCCACAGTCTATGTGGACCGTGACGGCATCCTCTACGGCAAGTACTCCAACGGCCAGAATTTGGCCCTATATCAGATCACGCTGTACGATGTGCCCAGCCCGCACAACCTGCGCCGTGAAGGCGGGAACCTGTTCTCAGCCACCACGGATTCGGGCGACGTGACCTCCGGCCCGGCGAACAGCGCCGGTTTCGGCAGCATACACGGCAACTCGCTGGAGCAAAGCAACGTGGACTTGGCCACGGAATTCGTGAATATGATCACCACCCAGCGCGGGTTCCAGGCCAACTCGAAAACCATTACGACTGTTGATACCATGCTGGAAACGATTATCGGCATGAAACGGTAAGCTACTTGTTGAGCGTGATTGGCATCCTGGGCGGTCCGCACGCCGCCCGGCAGAGGCAACCGGAGAAGCCGCTTCTCCGGCCCTCTGATTCTGAAAGTGGAGCAGGCCCGGCAATTTTTGCCGGGCCTGCTTGCATAGTGAGCCTTGCCTTTTCTTATTCTGGGCCATGGTCCTCTTGGCGGGGGCGAGGCCCTGGCGGAGAGGCATTGGGGAATCCGGGGTTGCACGGCGCTATGCCTTGGGCGTGCCTCTGGTTTTCGGGCCTGCCCTGAGGCTCTCGCGGGTATGTGCCGCGTGATGCCGTTGGCCCTCTGGTTGCCGCTACGGTTCAGGGAGCTGTTGCGCATCATATTCTCGATTATGGTGAAGGCGGTTTGGAAGGGTATCTATAGCTGTGCCGGACATCAGTGCGGCGAGCGCTGGAGCGCGAGCGCAACGTGGTCTATGCACGGAATGGGGTTCCTGTGGGTTGCGGCATAGCCTTCTTTTTCTATCGAGGGGCTCGGTGTATCCTTTTCGGTCAAAGGAATGAGGCCTCAGGCTTTCTAAAGCCATCCCTATCCTTCTATTGGGGGGTCCAGGGGGAATCATTTCCCCTGGCGGGGTCCGGGGCAGCGCCCCGGCCGCCGGAGGCATTCTTTA
>CATJOY010000061.1 GCA_949741925.1 uncultured Desulfovibrionaceae bacterium
AAATGCATCAGCCGCGAATATATCGGGCAGGGCCGTTGCGGCGGTAGTCAGCCCGGGGCGCCCATGCCCCTTGGAAGCTCTCGTATTCTTGAGGGCAACTTCCCGGGCGTCAAGCCTGTGCAGGCCGGGGACAGTTCGGGCCTATAGCATGCGTCGGTCGTGCCGACAACCCCGCCATTCTGTAAAGAAGGAATCTCGTCGCGGCAACTGTGAGCCGTTTACGGCGCGCCGGGGCTTCGGAGAGGGACTTCCCGTTTTCGGAGACCGGGGCGGAAAGCGCAAATAAAGCTATTCCGCAGGCGGCCTGCGGTTCAGGGGGGCTTGTCAGGATGTACCCTCATGTTTATTGATAGGGCGCCCGGTTGAAGCCGGAAATCTACTTTGCAGGAAAGCGCATGGAACAGCAGGTTAGGCCCGGGGGCCCCCGGGTAACGATTCTTGTGGGCTGCCATAAACCAGGGCCGGTTCTCAGCAATGGCGTTTATAAGCCAATCCGCCTCGGAGCCGCCTTATCCTCGCCGGCGGCTCCCTCGGGCAAGGCGGATGAGGCACAGGCCTCGCCGGATGAGGAAAGGGCTTTCGCAGCTATGCCCGGCGATGACAGCGGCGATAATATTTCGCAGCTAAACCGGCAATTCTGTGAGTTGACCGCGGTCTATTGGGCCTGGAAAAACTATGCGGCCCTAGGGAATCCGGAGTATTTTGGCTTGGCTCACTATCGGCGGTTACTGGCTTTGGATGACCGGGATGCGCGCAAACGCATCATAGTGGATTCGTTAGATGAGGTAGCCCCGGCGCTTGTTTCGGAAGACGCCGCCCGGTCGTTGGTTTCCCGCTATGATCTGTGCGTTCCGGCTCCGCTTCCGGTCACTTTGGCGTCAGGCGGCGTTACGGTGAAGTATTGCAACGTTCGTGAGCACTATGCCGCCGTGCACCACGCCCGCGACCTGGAGTTAGCCTTTGCCGCGGCTGCTTCTCTGTATCCCGAGTATACTGCCAGCATTCGGGAATATGCTGCATCGCACAAAAGCTATCTTTTCAACATGTTCATCATGCGTAAAGATATCTTCTTGTATTATGCCAAGTGGCTTTTCAGTATTCTTTTCACAGTACACAAGCAGGCGGACTATACTGGTTATTCAGAGTACCAGAGCCGGGTTCCTGCGTTTATCGCCGAGCGTCTGACAGGGGTGTTCATCCGGCGGATGCTTGGGACCAAGGGCGTTAGAATGGCCACACTTTCGACCATCACCATTCGCTGCTGACTGCGGGCGGCCGCTCCGGAAACAATGCCTCGGGATTATTCCCCAGAACTTTCTCTGGCCGAGCGCCGTTTCCCCGGCAGCATCAGCCGCGCAAAAAACGGGCTTGGCGTGTGCTCAGTCTGCCGTGCCCGTTTTTTTGCCTTTCTTACCGGGGAGAACTATGCAGTGTTTCGCCGATGAAATAGGGCGGCAAACGTCGTTAAAGAATTCGGCAGCCCTCTTCCGTTACCAAGACCATGTATTCCCAGCGGATGCCGCCCCATTCCGGGAAGTATAGGCCGGGCTCTACGGTAACAACCATGCCGCTCTCCAGGATGGCGCAACTTCTCGGGCCAAGGCTGGGGGCTTCATGGGTTTGCAGGCCCACGCCATGGCCCAGGCTATGGGTGAAGGCGGCGGCAAGATTCAAGGAATCAAAGTGGTTCCAGGCTGTCTCGTAGATTTTTTTTGCGGGAACCCCCGGGCGGATGCAGGCGATAGCCTTTTCTTGCGCCGTGCGCACAGCATCCATGCTGCGCAGAAATTCCGGGGAGGGTTTCGCGCCAACCCAAAAGGTCCGGGTTTGATCCGAGCAGTAGTCATCCAATCGGCAGCCAACATCTACGAGGACGCAGGTTTCCTCCCGGATTGCGGCATTGCCGGGCACGGCGTGCGGTAGGGCTGCGTTGGGACCAACCGCCACGATACTCGGGAAAGAGAGGGAGGAAGCGCCTCCTTCCCGGAAAAAGCGCTCAATATTCCAGGCTAGCTCTCTTTCGGTTTTGCCTACGCCGAGTTCTCCGGGCAGCCAGGACATGAGGTTATGGTTGAGCAAGGCTGCCTTTTCCAGCCGTTTTATTTCCTCTTCATCTTTGATGATCCGCAGACCTTCCACCAGACCGTCCGAGGGCTTGAGAGCCAGTTCGCGGGAGAATTCCTTATAAAAGGCCACGCTCATCGCCTTGGCCTCGAAGCCGATCAAGCCACCGGCCGGAATCTCTTTCTTGAGCAGTGCTGCGATCTGCGCTGCCGGATCGGCTCCGTAAATAAAGATATCCTCTTCGGCCCAGAGGCGTGCAGCAGCGGTTTGGTAACGCGCGTCCGTGCACAGGAGATCCCGACCGTTTTTGCGGATGACTAAGCAACCGGCGCTTTCGTCAACTTGATGATCCTGGAGTTCAAAACCGCTCAAGTAGTAACGGTTGGCGTCAAGGCTGACCAGCAGGGCCTCGATGCCCTGGGCTTGCAGCAGAGGGCGCAGCTTCTCGCGCCGAGCTTCAAAAGAATGTTTGTCCATCTGTTCCCCCGGTTCTGGGTGGTTCCGCGGCGGTGCAAAGATCCTGCATGGTTTCCTTTGCCCCGTTAGCGGGGAGTATTTCGCGTGGTGACTCCCATGGGATGCCAGGTAATTCGGCCTTGGAAATCCCGCGTGCGTCTCTTGTTTTCCTTGAAGGGCTGCTTCCCGATATATTTTGCTGCCAAGTTGGTTTTTCCCTTGGTAGCGTCAGCCGAAAAAACGATCTCGGCGTGTCCCCCTAGCCTTTGCTTGCATCTTGTTTACCAGGGAAAACCATTCGGCTTTTCGCGGACACAATAGCTTTTGCGACGCCCCGGGCCACCAGAGTATCGCAGTGAGGAGGGGGCTGGCGCACTATGTCGCCGCATGGCAAAGGCCTGGTTTCTGCGGCCTCTCCCCGGCAGCGCAGGTATGGGGTAGATCCCTTGTAGTAGAGCGACGCTTTCTGTAGCAACAGGTGCAGCTCTTAGCTCGCTGGTCTTTGGGGGCTGCCCGGGAGAGGCGTTTTGCCGGAATCAGTGCAGCATTGTAGCGGAAAAAATACGTACAAAGGGAAATATGATCGCGCCGCCCACAGAGAGAGCATCGGGACCGCGCCTACTCCGCGCAATCAACGCAACGGCTGGACTGCGGCATGGAGAGCAGACGGGGCAGGGGGATGGATTCGCCGCATTCGGAACAAATGCCGAATTCCGGATCATCCAGACGTTTTAGGGCGTACTCAAGCGCCGCCAGACGGGATTTGGCCGATGCCAGGGCCGCATCATTCACGCTTTTATTGACGATTGAATCCATGTGGGTGATGTCATCCATATCCTCAAAGACGACGGGCCTGGTAACTTCTTTGAGTTGCTCTACATCCTGCCGGGTCCGGTTGATTTCACTGACTATCCTGATCCGGATTTGTTCTCTATCCTGGTTTGTCATGCCTTTATCCGTTGCAATACTGAGTCAGCAAACGCAGGCGTACCGCCCAATTATGAGCGGTACGCCTTTTCCACTACGGTATATGTTCTTTTTTAATACTATAGAGTTCTTTTGTTTTTGTCCAGTCGTCCGCCAGGGCAGACGGTACGGAATTCCTTGTCCATAAATGCCTCTGAATATGGGGTGTCCCCCACTCCCGGCTGAGTGTATACGGCGCCTGTAGACCCTCCGGGTGGCGGTTCGGTGCATAACGCAGGAAGCCTGGCAGGGGCGCCGGGGGCGTTCTTCTAGCAGGGGACTTGGAGCGAGCAGCTCCAAAGGCCCACAGGAAGGCCGGGTTAGGCGGCGGTTTTCCAGCCGATGCGTTCCAGCAGCTTCCTGTGACCCGCCGGAAAGGCATAATCCGCAAGTTCGGAAGGGGACACCCAGCGCCCTTCGGAAGCCGCGTGGAGGTGGGGTTCGCCGCCCTCTTCAGCTTTACAGAAAAAACCGTGTAAGGTCACCCGGTTGGTTATATAGCCATGGCGGACTACCCCGATTTTTTCGGTAATGCGCACCCGCAGTTCGGTCTCTTCGGCAAATTCCCGAAGCAATCCCTGTTCCGGGCTTTCTCCCTCTTCCAGACAGCCGCCCGGAAATTCCCACAAGCTTGCCCATACGCCGTAGTCCGGTCGTTTTTGAATAAAGACCCGTCCATTGCGCATGAGCAAACCCGTAGCCATCTCCAGGTACGTGTATTTTTTTCCCGCGCCCTTGTTGGGGAGAGAGGCTGCCTTGCCCAACCGGAGGGCTTCGCAGAAATCCGTTACCGGACAGATGAGGCAGCGAGGGGTTTTTCCGCAAATCAGGGCGCCGAGTTCCATCAGTGCCTGATTGAACAGCCTGGCCCGGCCTTCGGGCAACAGCGAGCGTGCCTGCTTGCGAATATACGATTTGACCTCGGCCCTGGCTATGGGGGCATCTATATCGTACAACCGGCTGAAGATGCGTTCCACATTGGCATCTACTGCGGGTTCGGGCCTGTTAAAGGCAATGGAAGCAATGGCCCCGGCCGTATACTCGCCGATGCCCGGCAGTTTTTTGAGCCGTTCCGTTTCTTCAGGAAACACGCCGCCGTAACTATCCACAAGCTCACGAGCCGCCTGGCGGAGCTTTCTGGCGCGGGAGTAATACCCCAAGCCTTCCCAGGCCTTGAGCACGGTTTCTTCATCCGCCGCTGCCACAGATTCCAGAGTAGGAAACTGCTCCATCCAGGCATTGAAATACCGTACGGCCCGTTCCATCTGGGTTTGTTGGAGCATAATTTCCGATATCCAAACTGCATAGGGCTCGTAATTTTGTCGCCAGGGCAAAGGGCGCATAGCCCCGGCAAACCACTCCAGAAGGGCAGTGGTAAACCGGGGATGGGCATCTTTTTCCAGCAGGCTGAACATGATTAAAAAGCAGGCTTAGCCGCCGCTCTTGAGTTTTTGCTCCATCTCCAGGAAGGTCGGCCTGAAGGTCAGCGGGATAGCCCGGCGGCCGTATTCCAGGGCCACCATGGGGCTGGAGCCGCGTACGGCGGCGGCTACGGCTTCGCGGATGGCTCGGAAAAAAAGTTCACGTTCGATGGCCATGGTTTCCATTTTGTAAGTCATGGGCGCAAACACGCCGTAACAGAGCAAAATACCAATGAATGTGCCCACAAGAGCCGCGCCGATGGCATGGCCGAGTTCATCCGGGGGCGCGTTGATTTTGCCCATGGTCAAAACAACGCCGAGAACGGCGGCCACAATACCCATGCCGGGAAGGGATTCCGCCATACGGCCTAAGTTATGGATGGGCAGCATCTTTTCTTCGTGCATGCTCTCGATATCGATGCCCATAAGTTTATCCAGTTCCCCGGCGTTGCCTGTAGTCAGATACACTCGCAGGGTATCGCCAATGAAGAAACAGGCATCTTTATCCTTGCCGATCTTGGGGAAGCGCTGAAATAACGGGCTCTGATCAGGCTGCTCAATATCCTTTTCGATGCTGATAACCCCTTCACGGTGCATCTTGGAGAAAAGGGCGTTCAACACGCCGAGAAGCTCCAGATATTCGGCCTTGCCGGGAGAGTTTCCCGTGAGCAGCTTGAGGAACTGCTTTACGGAAAGCTTCAGCACGTAGCCGGAGCAGGAAACGATAAAAGCGCCCAAAGCCGAGCCTGCAATAATAATGAACTCAGCCGGCTGGACCAACATATGCACGGGGCCATCAACAAGGGAATAACCGCCGATGATGGATACAAAAACAATAACTAGGCCGATGATAACGAGCATGAAAACCCCGAACCGAAACGTTTTTTTCTCGGTGAAAACGCAAAATGCCCAAGGAATACCGGGCGCAGGGTATCGCCGGAATAAAAAAACTATACACTGTATTATCGACAGAGTACAGCCCTAGCTTTAGGGGCTGTTTCTATAAAGCTCCTTTTTGCTTCGTGGCTCCCTGAAAAATTTTTATTTCAGGGAAAACGCTACGCTCCCCTCCCTTGCAAAGGCCTTGTCCCTTTAGGCGAGCCACCGTTTAAGCTTCCTTTTTAAGAAGTTCCTTGGCGGCCTTGACAATACCCTCGGCATCCAGGCCATATCGCTGACGAAGCGCCGGGCCCGGGCCATGTTCAATGAACCGATCCGGCAGGCCGAGGCGCCGGATGCAGGGCGGCATTCGCAACCCGGCATCCGCGAAAAACTCCAGCGCCGCCGAGGAAAATCCCCCAGCCAACGTGCCTTCTTCCACAAACAGGAGCGCTTTGTGGTTCCGGGCAAGCTCCAGGAGATCTTTTTCCGGCAAGGGCTTGATCCAGCGGGCGTTGCACACAGTTATGCTTTTTCCGTATTGCTCCCGCAACAGCGCCGCCGCCTGTATCGCCGGGGCGACCATGGTGCCTAAGGCTATAATTGCCATGCTTCCGTCACCCCGCAGGAGCATCTCGGCTTCTCCAACAGGTAGGGGAGGCAAGTTTTCCGGGGCTTCCGGCAAAGGCACGCCAAGGCCTGCCCCGCGCGGGTAGCGCAGAGCAAAGGGTGCATCCTGGGATAGGCCTGTTACCAAGCCCCGGGCCAGTTCGGCTTCATCCTTGGGCGCCATGAACATCAGATGGGGAATATGGCGTAAGTAAGCGATATCAAAAGCTCCCTGGTGGGTTGCGCCGTCTTCGCCGACCAGTCCGGCCCGGTCGATGCCGAAAAAGACCGGAAGCTTTTGCAGACAGACATCATGCACTATCTGATCGTAAGAGCGCTGTAAAAACGTAGAGTAAACAGCCACCACCGGGCGCAAGCCTTCTGCCGCAAGACCTGCCGCAAAGGTTACGGCGTGCTGCTCGCAGATGCCCACGTCCACGAAGCGTTCGGGAAAGGCCTCCGCAAAGGAAGCAAGGCCGGTTCCTTCGGGCATGGCGGCGGTAATCGCCATGATGCGTCGGTCCGTAGCGGCCAGGCGGCAGAGGGTTCGGCCGAAAACAGAGGTATACGAGGGCGGCTTGGGCGTTTGGGCCGCCTCGTTCAGGCTCGCCGGCGGAGTCGGAGGGACCGTGGCCTCTATTTGCGGGGCCAAGGGCGTATTTTCATCAGGCCGCGCGGGGGGGGGCGTTTGGCAGTTCTTTTCAGGGCGGCTGTTTTCTTTGCTCGGCGCGGCGATGCCCTCGGATTCCATCTCCGGCGTAAAACAGCCCACGCCGTGATAATACACGGGGTTAGCCTCAGCCGGGCCATAGCCCTTGCCCTTAACGGTCAGTACGTGGACCAGGGAAGGTTTATCGACCTCTCGGGCTACCTCCAGGGCCATGGTCAAAGCTTTCATATCGTGGCCATCTACCGGACCGATGTAATTGAAGCGGAAGGCTTCAAACAGCATGCCCGGCGTGAAGAAACTCTTGAGGGTATGCTGTCCTTTTTTGACCAGGGAGGTGATATCCTGACCGATGCGCGGGATGGATCCGAGAATGCCTTCTACTTCCTTTTTGGTGCGTCGTACCCAGGGGGCAGAAAGATTACGGCTCAAGAAAAAGGAGAGCGCGCCCACATTTTTGGAAATGGACATTTCGTTGTCGTTGAGCACCACGATGAGCCGCCTGCCTGCGTCTCCTGCCTGGTTCAGCCCTTCGTAAGCCAGCCCCGCGGTCATGGAGCCATCGCCTATGACCGCCAACACATGGTGGTCGTCCCCGGCCAGATCCCGGGCGTGGGCCATGCCCAGGGCCGCGGAAATAGAGGTGGAAGAATGCCCCACGCCGAAATGATCATAGGGGCTCTCCTCACGGCTGGGAAAACCGCACATGCCATCCAGACGGCGCAGGGTATGGAAGATATCGGCCCGGCCGGTCAGGAGTTTGTACGCGTAGGCCTGGTGTCCTACGTCCCAGATGATTTTATCCCGGCCGGGGTTAAAGGTGGCCAAAAGGGCCAGAGTCAGCTCTACAACCCCCAATGAGGCGGCCAAGTGGCCGCCGTTGCGGGAAACGGTTTCAATGATGATCCGCCGGAGTTCGACGCTCAGCTCCTCCAACTGTTCCGACGAAAGGCCGGCGATATCCCCCGGCGTTGTCAGAGAATCCAACAGCGGATGCGGGTAGTGTTCAGACCTGGTCATATCCGTTACTGTACCCTTTGCACCACGTAGGCGGCAAGACCTTGAAGAAAGGCGCATTCCGCGTGATGCGCATATGGTTCCAGCGCGCTGACCGCGTTTTGGTGTTCTTCTTCGGCCAGCCGACGGCTTTCATCGAGGCCCAGGAGAGATGGATAGGTTATCTTCCCGTTGGCCGAATCGCTTCCTACGGGCTTGCCCATGGCGGCGGCATCGCCCGTCTCGTCCAGAATATCGTCAGCTATTTGGAACGCTGCGCCCAGAGCGCGCCCGTAGGCGGCGACCTTCTTGAGTTCCTCGTTTTCCGCTCCGGCCAAAAGAGCTCCACAGAGGCAGGAAGCCTGAAGCAGCGCTCCGGTTTTCATGGCGTGCATTTCCCGAAGCGCGGCAAGGGGGATGCTCTGCTTGCCGGTATACTGCATATCGAGGAACTGCCCGCCGACCATGCCCGCGGAGCCCGCAGCCAGGGCCATGCGGTTGATGGCCTGGAGGACTCGTTCGGCAGGCAGGCTTTCCGCGCAGGAACTCATTAGAAAAAAGGCGTCCGTGAGCAGCGCGTCTCCGGCCAGAATGGCCGTGGCTTCATCAAATTGCTTATGGCAGGAGGGCTTACCCCGGCGGAAGTCGTCGTTATCCATCGCCGGAAGATCGTCATGGATGAGCGAATAGGTATGAATGCACTCGATGCCGGCTGCAAACGGCAGCGCCTTTTCATCATCACCGGCAAAAAGTCGGGTAAAACTCAGGCAGAGAGCCGGCCGCAAGCGTTTGCCTCCGGCCATCAGGCTGTATGCAACGGCGTCTGCCAGCCCTTGGGGGATTTCCAGGCCGTGCAGGGGGTTGCCCTGCGGCCCCTGATTTGTGAGATAGGTTTCAACCCGCTCGGCATCCCGGGCAAGTATCGCTTTTATCGCCGCTTCATCCATCATGGCTTATCCTCTGTCCGTCGTTTTCGGGCTGGAATGCCTCTAAGGCGTCATCGTTCAGAATCCGTACTTCATGACGGGCGTTTTCAAGTTGTTTTCTGCACCCGCGCGCCAGGGCAAGGCCTTCTTTGTAAAGCGATACGCCCTTATCCAGGCTGAGATTCCCGGCCTCAAGCATTTCTACAATCTTCCGCAGGCGCTCCATCTGTTTTTCAAAGGCAGGCTCTTTGCCGCCGGAGCACGCCTCTGTCTGCCGTTGTTGTTCGGCCATGCTTATTGTCTCCCTGCCTTGGGCCGTGCTTCAAAAAGCGGCTTGGCGCTGACCGAGGAACCGAGCACTGTGAATGACAGATGCAGGTGCGGGCCGGTGACCCTGCCGGTGCTCCCGGCAAGGCCGACAAGATCTCCCCGGTGCAGCATCTGACCTTCTTTGACCGAGATCTCCGACAGGTGCATATACGTGCTGAGAACTCCCAGGCCGTGGTCAACAATGACGTTTCGGCCGGCATAGTAAAAATCACCCGTCAGGATGACCTTGCCGTCTGCCACACACTCTATAGGCGTGCCTTCGGCGGCCCGGAAATCTACTCCCAGGTGGGGATTTCGCGGCTGGCCGTTGAAGACCCGGCGCAACCCGTATTCACTGGTGACGATGCCGGGAGTCGGTCGGTGTAAAGGAAGAGTCCAGTAGCGAACCGGGCTGAACGTTCCGAGAGCCGCCCGGGTGGCGTTACGTTCCCGTTCAATTCGCGGCTTCAGGGCGGGATCAGGGGTAACATACTTGGGCGCTACCTTCAGGCGTTGAACCGGGTACTTTTTGGGCGCCACAGTGAGGGTCACCTCAGTTGTGCCGAGGCTCTTATCCGGTCCCAGGGCCGTGCAGCGCAGAGTTTCCCGCTTGGTTTTGTGTTCCAGAGGAATAGAGAGGAGGACCAGGCCTTGTTTCCGTGTATCGCCGCTCTGCGGGGCCGGCGCTTCGGCGGGCACGGTGATCTTTTTGCCTCTGAATTCAAAGAGAAAGCTGGAGGCTCCGGCGGCATAGGCTGTGCAGGCAAAGGGTTCGCCGTCATGCACCGTTTTCGGAACCGCCAGAAACACTTCGGTCGGGGAACCGGCCGGCGTTGCCGCGTCTGCCATGCAACGGCTGAGCGCCAAGGCACAGAGTGAGAGCAAAAGTATTGCTGGTATACGACGCAATGAAAAACTTTGAATCATGAACTACCTCGTTAGAACGAATTTTGCCTTGGAAGCTCCCTTCCGCCGCGGCGAACAGGTTTTGTCTCTGTGAGTGGATAGGGTTCTTTACTCCTTTTCCACCCTGGTTGTCACTTTTCCGTCATGGAGGACCAATTCGAGGCGCTCGCCGGGAATCGCTTCCGCCGCAGAGCGAAGCAACCTGCCGGAAGTCTTGCGGACCAGAGCATACCCGCGCTGTATGGGCTGCATCGGGTTCAGCGCCTCCAAGCGTAGCTCCAGTTTTTCTAGTGCCGTTTCCCGCTTCCCCAGCTCGTTTTCCCAGGCTTTTTCAAGACGCGGCGCCATAGTCTCAAGGTGGTCGGCCAGGCTTGCCAGGCGTTTTACGGGGCCGGCTGCCCCTAGCCGTAAGCCGAGACGTTCCAAATCACGTTCCGCCGCAGAAAGTGAGCGCTCCAGCGGGAATGCGAGTCTGTTTTCCAGGCGGTCTAAGGCAGTGAGAGCATCGCGCAGCCCGGCCTCACGGGCGCTTGCTAGCCGTGTCTTCAGGCCGTGCAACCGCTCTTCCCAGCGCTCCAAAAGATGGTCCGGAGAGAGCCAGGCCAGCGCTCGGCTAAGCCCCGCCAAGGCTTCTCCCTGCAAGGCAAAAAAGCGTTCCCCGGCCCGTATGAGGGTGGTTTCCAGCTCATCTATCCGCTGGGCCAATTCGCGGCGTTCCACCCACAGCAGTTGGGCCGCGTGGGTCGGGGTGGCCGCCCGCATATCCGCCGTCATATCGGCAATGCTGTGGTCCACTTCGTGGCCGATGCCCGCCAGTACCGGAATGGTTGAAGCAAAAACCGCTTTTGCCACACACTCCGTATTAAAGGCCCAAAGATCTTCAAGCGAGCCGCCGCCACGAATCAGTACCGCAACTTCGGCCCAGCCTTCGGCACAGACGCGTTCCAGAGCTGCCGCGATTTTTTCCGGAGCTTCATCGCCCTGCACCGGCACGGGAAGGATACGGATTTCGCTTCCGCAACCACGTTCATGGGCCATCCGCAGAAAGTCATGTATCGCTGCGCCGGTTGCGGCGGTGATCACCGCCACGCGGGCCGGGTGGTGGGGCAGCCGACGTTTCCGCTCCTGCTTGAAAAAGCCCCGGGCGGCCAGTTCGACCTTGAGCCGCTCAAATTCCAGTTGCAGTTTGCCTAGTCCCGCTTCTTGGGCCAGTTCCACCACCAGTTGGTACGTCCCCCGGGGGGGGTACACTGTCAGCCTGCCCGCGCAGATGACTTCCATGCCGTTTTCCAGCCTGCCCGCCAATCCTTGCCGGGGGCCGTCCTCAAAAACTTCACCCGTCAGCGGGTCAAAGGTCTCCGCTGTCCGTTGCTGCCCTCGGAACCAGACCGCCGCCAGGCTTGCATTTTCATCCTTGAGCGAGAAATAGAGGTGCCCTGACGAAGGACGGGAGCAGTTTGTTACTTGCCCCCGAACCCAAACAAACGGATAGGCCCCCTCCAGAAGGGTTTTTAGCGAAACGGTCAGTTGGCTGACCGTCAGTATGGCGTTCTCCGTGCTCATAGCGTTTGTAGGGGACTCGTACAATTCTCTGTATCAAGGCGCTGCCTGTGGCTCCGGGGCTTACTGACCGGAGGGGGAAAAAAAGGCCCGCTAAGCAACAAGTCGGTTTCGGTTCCTTGTTCGTTTGGCGTAGAGTAGCGCAAAGCGTAACCACAGCATAGAGCATTTTTAGGGAAAAATGAGACTTTATTGCTCGACTTTGGGAACGGCGTCGAGGCCTGCGGGATCGTTAACGGCGGGCCGCCCCCGGAGTATCATAGCGCAGAGGTAAAAGCACCGTCGGGGCGAGCGTTGCCTATGAACGAAAGAAATGCAGCGGGTGAAAGAATTTGAAGGGCTGGGGAACCTTTTTGTAAAAAGATTCTCCAGCCCTGATGGTAATCTCAGAAAAGAGCTGCGCCGGCGTCAACGGCGAAGTTGAAGGCCAGAGCAGGAACAATGCCGAGGATAAGGGCGAGAGCCGCCAGAACCACGGCTCCGGCGGAAGCGAAGAAGGAGGTATCCGGAGCGTTTTCCGGAGCTTCTTCCTCGGTATAGGCGTGGCGCACCAGGGAGAGGTAATAGTAAATCGCCAGGGCGCTGTTGAGCACGAAAATGATAACCAGCCAGTTATACCCGTTATTCCAGGCAGCGCTGACCAAGAAGAGTTTGCCCATGAAACCGATGGTCGGGGGCAGGCCCACCAAGGCGAAGGCGCCGACAGCCAAGGAGAAGGCCAGAGCCGGAGCGCGCTTGTAGAGGCCGTTGAGATCCTTGAGCTGGAGGTTGCGTCCGTCCGCGGCGACACGGCTGACCACCCAGAAACAAAGTAGATTCATGATGACATAGGCCAGGGAGTAAAAGGCGGCGGCGGCCAAGCCCTGAGGGGTGCCGGCCACCAGGCCGACCAGGATATAGCCGGCGTGGGCCACGGAAGAGAAGCCGAGCAACCGTTTGACATCCTTTTGAGCCAAAGCGCAGAGGTTGCCGAAGGTCATCGAAATAGCCGAGAGAACCGCCAGAATGGTGGTGATTTCCAAACCGGGCTTGAGGAAGGCAGCCAGGCGAATAAGAATGACCACGGCTCCGAGCTTGGGAAGCGTGGCTACAAAAGCGGCAGTTTCATTGCTGGAACCCTGATACACATCGGGGCACCAGAAATGGAAGGGGAAGAGGGCCAGTTTGTAGAACATGCCGCTGAGGAAGAGCGAGAGGCCCGCCGCGGCCTGGGGATTGCCGGTAAAGGACCAATCCAGATGAGCCATTTGGCTGATGAATGTCGTGTGCTGGGCGGCGATGATTAAAGAGAGGCCGTAGAGGCTGATGGCCGTAGCGGCCGCTCCAAAAAGAATATACTTGGCTCCGGCTTCAGCGGCCTCTTTGCTGCGCTCTCTGATGGGAATCAGAATATACAGACTGTATGAGGAAAGTTCGAGAGCCAGGTACATGGTGACCAGTTCATTGGCGGAGGCTAAGAGCATAAGCCCCCAAGCCGAGAAGGCCATAAAGAGAAAATAATCGCTCCGCCGGTCTTTGCTGAGCGTAGGCTGGCGGGAGGCGTTTACAACAACAAAGGTAAAGCCTAGGGCCACAGCCAACTTGAAAAACTGGGAAACAGCGTCAATAGAGTAGGTCCCGGAAAAGAGATTGCCGGAAAAAGCCAACCCCACGGCAGCCACAACCAGAACAAAAACCGTGGCCGGGGGCAGCCAGAAGGTGACCTGGGGGACATAGCGCCCCCAAGGACAGCCTGCCAAAGCGCTTTGCAAGGCGCTTTGGGCGAAAAGGGCCAGGAGAATGAGGAAGAAGACGCCTTCGGGCGCTAAAAGGAAAATGTCGCTCACTGCTGTGCTCCTTCCGCAACGATGGGGGCGATGCCGGACAGGGCCTCACGCTCCGGGGCGTTCCCGGTGGCACGAGCCAGCATCAAAGATTGCGGGGTAATCGTGACCTGATCCGCCAAAGGAATTTCTTTATCAGGGTTGGCCATAAAATCCAGGGCGAACCGGGCGTAGGTGAGACCTGCGACGGCGGAATCCGCATCCACTGAGGCCACAACGGGCTTGAGGGTACGGGTATGATAATCGTTCAGAAGCCTGTTAATGGAGGGATCCATAAGGCGCAAAAAGGGACCGGGCGCAAGGCCGATAACCAGGGTGAAAACAGCCGGGAGAACCAGGTAGGTCCATTCGCGTTTATTAAGATCTTTCCAGGAGGCGGCTGTGGAGGGCTGGCCCCAGGCCAATTTCAGAGAGACCCGGAACATATAGGCCGCGCCAAGGAGTGCGCCGGGCACGATCAAGAGGCCCACGACGGTATCAGCCCTGAAGGCAGAGATAAAGACCAGCACTTCACCGACAAAGCCGTTGGTGCCGGGGAATCCCAGAGAGGCCAGAGCAAAGAGCCCCCAGAAGCCCATAAAGGCCGGCAGATATTTGCCAAGCCCGAGGTTGGCTCCGATTTCGCGGCTGTGGCTTCGCTCGTAGACAGCGCCGATCATCATAAACAACCCGCCGGTAACAATACCGTGGTTGAGCATTTGAAGGAGCGCGCCCTGTGTTCCGGCCTGTTCAAAGAGGAAGATGCCCAGGGTAACAAAGCCCATGTGAGCAACCGAAGAGTAGGCGACGAGTTTTTTGATGTCCGTCTGCCCCAGGGCAATGGCGCCGCCATAGAGGATAGAGGCGATGGAAAGCCCGATCATCAGCGGAGCAAAGTAGGCGCTGGCTTCCGGAGCCAAGGGCAGGCAAAAGCGTAAAAAGCCGTAGGTGCCCATTTTTAGGAGGACAGCGGCCAGGATGACCGAACCGGCTGAGGGGGCCTGTACGTGGGCCGCTGGAAGCCAGGTGTGGAAGGGGAACATGGGCACCTTGATGGCAAAGGCCAGAGCCATGGCCAGGAAAACCCAGAATTGGAAACGGAAGCTGAAGAAGCTGTTCATTAATTCAGGGATGGCAAAGGTGCCGCCCACAACGCGGAAGGCTACGATGACCACCAAAAGCAGAGCCGAGCCTGCCAAGGTATAGAGGAAAAACTTAATCGAGGCGTAGCGCCGTTGATCCCCGCCCCAGACTGCAATAAGCAGATACATGGGGATGAGCATGGCCTCCCAAAAAACATAGAAGAGCACGAAATCCATGGCGGAGAAAACGCCGATGCAGGCCGTGGTCATCAAGAGGAGACAGATATGGAATTCCTTGATGCGTCGGCCGATGTAGGTCCAGGAACAGAGCACGCAAAGCGGCAACGTAAAGACGCTCAACCAGATCATCAAAATGCTGATGCCGTCTACGGCCAGGTAGTATTCCAGACCCCAGGTCGGAACCCAGGAAACGCGCTCCACAAACTGGAAGCCCGCAGCGGGCTCGAACCAGAGGAGCGGTATCGCCGCCAGCGCCTCCAGGATAGAAGCAATGAGGGTCACTTTGCGAATGGCCAGATCCTCCTTGAGAAAAACCACAAGGAGCGAGGCCGCCACTGGCAGGAAGATGAGTATGCTTAAAACCGGGATAGACACGAGGTTTCTCCGTTTTGTTGCTTGGCCGCCGGGAGTCCCGAAGGCGGGATTATCCCAGATACCAGACCAGGGCGAAGGCTACCAGGGCCAGAATAACCGCCATGCCGATATACCGCTGTAAATCGCCGCTCTGGAGTTTGGCTCCGAAGCGGCCGATGCCGCCGACTGCGTAGGCTGTGCCGTCTACAACGCCGTCAATGGCCTTTTTATCAAACCAGTTGGTGGCCGAGGCTAAAGCCAAAAGGCCCCGGATGCCTACCGTGCGGTAGGCGTTGGTCCAGATATCGTCAAGCCAGGCCAGCGGACGGCTGATGCAGGCCAGGGCCAGGCGGCCGATGAGCCGGTAAAAGAAATCCAGGTCCAGGTTCAGGCCCTCGTGCGGCGTGATAACCCGGCGCAAGAGATAGAAGGCCAAGCCCGAAAAACCCAGAAGCAAAAAGGCCTGTAGCACGTTCCAGAAGGTCCAGGGCACGTAAGGGTGCTCCATGGGCAAGGGAAGATAGGCATAGAGAATATCCGGGAAAATGCCCTGGAGAATGCAGAGAAACGCCAGGATACTCATACCCGCATACATGTTCCAGGGGATAGGCTTGAGTTCCCGAGTCATGTCCGGGGCTTTGCCGCCCCAGAAGGCAAAGTAGGGGAGCTTGATGCCCACGGAAATAAAGGTGCCCACGGCAGCGATTTCAAGCCCCAGGGCTACCCAGGTTCTATGGGCTTCGGCAGCCCCGGCAATGGTCATGGTCTTGGAGATGAAGCCGTTAAAGAAAGGCATACCGGAAATTGAGAGGGCGGCTACCATATAAAGCAGCATAACCCAAGGAAGCCTTCCGGCAAGGCCGCCCAACTTATCCAGCTTAGCGGTTCCAGCCGCGTAGAGCAGACACCCCGCCCCCATGAAGAGGAGGCCTTTGTAAAGAATGTGGGCATAGGCGTGAGCGGCGGCTCCATTGATGGTCATAGCCACGCCTACCCCGATGCCCGCTACCATGTACCCAACCTGAGAGACGATGTGGTAGGAAAGAATCCTGCGGGCGTTGTTCTCGATGCAGGCGTAGAGCACACCATACACAGCCATGATTGTGCCTGCCACGGCCAGAATTTCCCAGCCCGCAAAGCCTCGCATCAGGACATAAACGGCGGTTTTGGTGGTATAGGCGCACATGAAAACCGAGCCGGTGACTGTGCCGCGGGGGTAGGCATCCGGCAGCCAGGCATGCAGGGGCACCACGGCGGCATTCACGCAGAACCCGGCCAAAATCAACCAGTTGTACGGCTCCATCTGGCTCGGGAGAATGGCTTCAAAGGCAAAGGAACCTGTGGCTTTATAGCGCATGACGATACCCGCCAGCAGCAGAAGCCCCCCGGCTGTGTGGTAAAGAAAATAGCGGAAGGCGGCCAGGGTGGATTCACGGGTTCTGTTGCAGAAGACCAGGAAGGAGGAGCCGATGCTCATCAGTTCCCAAAACAGGAACAGGGTCAGAAAGTCTCCGGCAAAAACGCACCCGAAGCCCCCGGCTACATAAAGCGAGGCCATGATGTGTTGCAGCCTGTCCGTAACGTGCAGAGCATAGAGCATGCCGGCCAGGGACATGACGGCGAAGACCTGGGCGAAGATCAGCGAGAAGGCATCAACCCGACCGAGTTCCAGGGTTGCGCCCAGCCAGTTGAGGGTGCAGTGGCTGCCCATGCCCATGGTGAAGACGGCAAAAATCGCCAGCAATGGCGGCAGCAACAGGAGGTAGCGCCACTCCTTGCCCCGCAGGAACGGCAATGCAAGGCCGAGGGCCAGGAAGCCTACGGACGGGTGAATAAAAAAGCTAGATGTCGCCATAGTAATCCTCTTTGCGCACGATAAGGGGCTGGATTATGCGCTTCATGACAAAAATCATTACCAGGCCCACGCCGAGACCGAAGACCGCCCAGAAACCGAACCAGGAATCCAAGCCGAAGTGGGGCTCATGCGGACGCAGGAAAATATTCAGGAGCAGCAGAAAGCCCAGAAAACCGAAATAGACTTTCAGCCACAGCGAAGAGCAGTAACGCATCAAGATGAGGAACGGGCCGGGATCGAACATCGTGCTTCCCCCTTAGATGTGCATGAGCACCTGGATAAAGCTTTTGAAAATGCCCGGGAAGATCCCCAGGAGGAGCGAAATGCCCGCGGTGACGCACAGCGGTATAACCATGACCTTGGGCGCTTCCGAATACTGCTCTATATTGGCTTCCGGCTTGGGAGCCATGAAAAAGGCCCGGTAGAAGATGGGCACGAAATAGCCGGCGTTGAGCAGGGTGGAGAGTAACAGCGCGGCCATAAGGATAACCTGATCCGCCTGGAGTGCGCCGTTCAGAAGATACCATTTGGAAACAAAGCCGCAGACCGGCGGCATGCCGATCATAGAAAGCGAGGCCAGGGCAAAGGCCCCGAAGGTCCAGGGCATGCGGCGGCCCAGGCCGTTCATTTCGCTGATTTTTCTTAAGTGGGTCGCTACGTAGATAGCCCCCGCGCCAAAGAAGAGAGTGATTTTGGAAAAGGCGTGGTTGGGGATGTGTAAAAGCCCCCCTTCAACGCCTGAAGGGGTTAGCAGAGCCACGCCGATAACCACGTAAGAAAGCTGGCTGACCGTGGAATAAGCCAATCGGGCTTTAATGTCGTCTTTGGTCAAGGCGATGAACGAGGCCGCCAGAATGGTAAAGGCAGCCACATAGGCCGTGGGGATGCCCAGATAGAGCACATCCATAGTTTCGGTGCCAAAGACCGAAAGAATGATCCGGCTGACCGAAAACACCCCGGCCTTAACCACAGCCACAGCGTGTAACAGAGCGGAAACCGGGGTTGGCGCAACCATAGCCGAGGGAAGCCAGTTGTGGAAGGGCATCAGCGCAGCCTTAGCCAAACCCGCGATATAGAGTACGTAGGTTAGACGAACGAGGTTGGGATGCTCGGCCACCACATCGGGCGGAAAGATACCGGCAACGATATCTGTAAAGTTCATTTCCAAGGTGCCGCAGAGTACATAGGTCAGCACCATGGCGGGCAGCAAAAAGAGCTTGGAAGTGCCCATCAGGTAGACCAAGTATTTCCTGGCGCCGAGAAAGCCTTCCTTATCTTGGTGGTGGGCCACCAAGGGGTATGTAAAGACAGTGATGACTTCGTAGAAGAGATACAAGGTGAAGACGTTGCCGGCAAAGGCCACGCCCAGGGCTCCGAAAATGGCCACTGCAAAACAGAAATAATAGCGGGTTTGGGCGTGCTCTCGCAGAGAACGCATATAGCCTACATTGTAGCTGGTGGCAAAGCCCCAAAGAAACGTGGCTATCAATGCGAAAATCATGCTCAGCCCATCGGCGGCAAAGGTGACGCTGATGCCTGGCAGAAGTTTGAAGAGTGTGAATTGGAAAATGGTTCCGGAGAGCACCCCGGGTACCATGGTCAATACGGCCAGAAACGTTGTGGCCGCGGCGATAAAGGATACGCCTTCGCGCTGGTTCTGATCGCCCCGGGCCAGAATAACCGCGAAGGGCGCGACAAAGGTGATCAGAACCGGCAGGAGCAGGCGGTAACTTTCCACAACAGAGGTCATGCGGCTACTCCTGAAGCGTTGTGAGGTCTGAGGTGCGGGTGGAGCCGAAGCGGCGGAAAACAACGACGATGATAGCCAGCAGAATGGTTGCTTCTGCCGCGGCTAAGCCCATAACAAAAAGCGTGGTGGCCTGCCCCAAGGCAGCATTGGCTCCGCTCAGCATAGAAGAAGCGGCTATGGCGAGGCCCGCGCCGTTGAGCATCAGCTCGACGCTGATCAGCATGCCCACCAGGGTGCGCCGCCGGGTTAGCCCCAGGATGCCGAAAGCCAGCAGCGCCAGGGCTGCCAGATGGTACAGTGCGAGAGGACCGGGCATTATCTGTTCCTCCTTTCCCAGGCCAGGAAAACGCCTCCGGCCATGGCGATGAGCAGGATGATGGAAATGAGCTCAAAGGGCACGGTATATTCTTCCAAAAGCACTTTGCCGAGTTCCGCCAGCGGGGTGGCTTCGGGTTTTTCCTTGGCCGCCACAGGGTGCAGCAACACGGTAGGCAGGAGCAGCACCAAGGGGGCGAGGCCCGCCAGGAGCGACCGAGCGAATTTAGAAAGCGGGGCCGGGGCGGATTCATCGCCGCCCTGATACGCGTTGGTCAGCATCAGAGCGAAGAAGATCAGCACGCAGATGGCGCCCACGTAAATGAGCAACTGCATGAAGGCCAAAAAGGGGCTTTGCATCAACAAATACAGGCCTGCCGCGCCGAGAAGCGTAGCCACCATGCCGACAAAGGCGCGAACCAAATTGGCGCTGAACACGGCAAGGCCCGCCCCGCCGAGGATTACCAACAGGTACAGCCCGAATACCAAACGGGTGATGATTTCCATCATAGGGCAGCCTCGCTCTTGGCCTGGCCGGAAGCGGAAGAGGCTTCATCGGCCTTTTCAGGCACGGCCTGGGAAATATTTGGGGAACCGGGCTGGGCGGCAGCATCAGCGCTGCCCGAATCCTTTGTTTCGGAAGCCTTGGCGTCTTCAGCGGCTTTTGCTTCAGCGGCCTTGCGCTTCAGGCGGGCCAGCAAATCATAATGAAAATCCCCGCGACTGGTGCCTGCAAGGTAGAGTTCGTTAGAGAACTTGATGGAATTCACCGGGCAGGCTTCAATGCAGCAGGCGCAAAGGGAACAATACGTGTAGTTATAACGCCACGTGGCCGGGTTGCGTGGCGCAACCGGGCGCTTGGGCTTTTCCCCCCGGGCCTCAGCCTCAGCAAAGGCCTTTTCCTCTTCCGGAGAAAGTTTCGGGGGTTTTTGTTTAGTAATGCTGATGCAGCCGCTCGGGCAAGCCGAAACACACATCATGCAGCTAATGCATTTGGGGGTTGCAGGATCTTTGGGTTGTCCCACCAGCTCAATAGGGCCCCGGAAGCTTTCGGAGGCCTCACGGGGAACCACCTGCTTGGGATATTGCACGGTGATCTTGCGATTGACCAGGTACCAAGCGGTAACCGCCAGGCCCACGCCCAGGCTCCAAATGCCCTTTATGAGATCGATACCCTGTTTAATAAGGCGTTCCATAGCACTTCCCTAGAAAAGTTTCATGACAAAGGCGGTTGCCAAAAGATTCAGCGCGCCGAGGGGCAAGAGCCATTTCCAGTTCAGGTTCAGGAGCATGTCGAACCGCGCCCTGGGGTAGGTCCAGCGTACCCACATCATGATGAAAAGAAGGCCGTAGGCCTTGGCCAGGAACCACCAGAAGCCATCCAGGAAGGGGCCTTTCCAGCCGCCCAGGAAAAGAGCGGTGGCCACGCAGCAGACCAGAACCATGTTGGCGTATTCGGCCAAAAAGAAAAGCGCGAATCCCATGCCGGAATATTCGGTATGAAAACCGGCGGTGAGTTCGGATTCAGCTTCGGGCAGGTCAAAGGGGGAACGGTTGGTTTCCCCGAAGATGCTGATAAAATAAATCAGGAAGGCCAGCGGTTGGGTAAAAACGTTCCACTGCCACGGCCACCCGCCTTGCTGCTCCACTATTTCCGAGAGGTTCAACGTGCCGTGTTGAAAGGCTATAGCCAAAACCGCCAGCAGCAAGGGAATTTCATAAGCTACAGATTGCGAAACCCCCCGGGCCGCGCCGTAGAGGCTGTACTTGTTATTGGAACTCCAACCCGCCAAAAGCACAGCCAGCACGTTGATGCCGGAAAAGGCCAGGATCAGCAAAAGACCCAGATTCGGGCTGTAGGCCGTGAAAAAGGGGCTGAAGGGCAGCGGCATAAACAGCAAGGCCACCGGGAAAAAGGAGAGGATGGGGGCCAGGAAGAAAATGATGCTGTCCGCATTGGAGGGTTTAAGAATCTGCTTGAAAAGCAGCTTCACCGCATCCGCCACAGATTGAAGCACCCCTGCGGGGCCAAGCTGGTTGGGGCCGGGCCGACGCTGGATGAACCCGGCGACTTTGCGCTCCATCCAGACAAGGGCCATGGCATTGCCGGCAATAAAGGCCAGAATGGCAACCAGGCCCACCACCAGGGTAAAGACGGTCCAGAGGGAAAATTCGTTCATGGTTTCCTACCTGTCCACTTCGGGGATGACCAAATCCAGGCTGCCCAAGATAGCGATACTATCCGCTATGAGGGTGCCTTCGGCCAGTTCGGAGAAAATGCTGAGGTTGGAAAAACCGGGGGCGCGCAGTTTAATGCGGTAGGGCGTTTTACCGCCATCTGAGGCCACCCAAACCCCAATTTTGCCCCGGCCGCCTTCCACCGCGTAATATGCTTCCCCGGCGGGCAACTTGGCATTGAATTTCAGCGGCTTGGCTGGAAGCACCGGCCCCTCGGGAATAGCGGCTACGGCCTGTTCAAGGATTTTGAGGCTTTCTTCGATTTCATCTAGGCGGACCATATAGCGAGCCATACAACAGCCCTCATGGTAGACCGGAATATTGAAATCAAAACGGTCGTAAAGGCCGTAAGGCTCAGCGCGGCGGGTATCATGGGCGATGCCCGAACCCCGGCACATGGGGCCGGTAGCCCCGTAACGGTTGCAGGCGTCAACATCCATAACGCCGATGCCTTCGATGCGCTGCTTGAGGATCATGTTGCCGGTGACCAGGGCATGGTACATGTTCAAGCGGTTGCGCATATAAGGGATGAACTCGCGCAGTCGGTCGAAAAAGACCGGGGGCACATCGTTGGCAACCCCGCCAAGACGAAAATAGCTGAAAGTCAGACGCGCGCCGCTCATCATCTGGAGCATATCCAGAATCTTTTCGCGGTCTTCAAAGGAATAGAGAATCGGGGTAAAGGCCCCGAGATCCAGAATATACGCACCCCACCACACCTGGTGAGAGGCAATACGGTTGAGCTCTGTAGCGATGATCCGCAAATATTCGGCCCGCTCCGGCACCTCGATGCCCGCCAAGCGTTCGGCAGCTCCAGCCCAGGCCCAGTTCCAGGCCATAGCATGCAGGTAGTCCACCCGGCCCATGTTGGCCATATACTGGCCTACGGTTTTCACTTCGCCCATCTTCTCATGCATGCGGTGCAGATAACCCAACACCGGCTCGGCCCGAACAATATATTCGCCGTCCAGCTCCAGCAGGATACGCAAAACACCGTGGGTGGAAGGGTGCTGCGGGCCCATGTTGAGAATAATGGTGTTTTCGCGGGCGCCCTTTTCAAAATTGATGGAGTAAAAATCCCCTTTGGTATCGCTGAATATGGGGCGGGTCATGCGTCCTTTCCTCCATCAGGCTGATCGTCGGCTTTGGCCTCAGGCTGTTTTGCCTCTGCCGGGGCGGCTTTCGCGTCATCTGCTGCCGTGGGAGCCGGTTGATCGAGCAGCGTAAAGCCTTCCGCCTTCCGCTGCACCTCGCTGCCGCGGCCCTCCCCGGCAAAGAGCGTCAGCAAAGAAGCTCTGGCCGCCTCGGGCTTTTTTAAAGGGTGGATATCCGCCATATCATCCGGCAGGAGCAGGGGAATAAAATTAGGGTTATCCGTAAAGACATACCCAAAAAAATCGCGGGTTTCCCGCTCATGCCATTCCGCGCCCTGGTATATAGCGGCGATGGAGGGGAACACGGGGGCATCATGGGGGGCAAGGGCCAGCAGGGTGATGCGGCCGGGAGTAGTAAAGTGATCAAAGTGGTACGCTGCCACCGCGCCTTCGGCGGCATCCAGGCCGGATATATCTTCCAGATGGTACCCCGCTGCCAGCAAGGCTTTGGCTATGGCCGGGATATCCTGGAGAGCCATCACGCCGAGCCAGGCGGAGCCTGTGCGGGCGTGGTCTTCCCGGGCCAAATAGAGAAGATCAAAAGATGCTAGGGGAGCCGGAATCATGCCTTCTCTCCTGTGTTGCCGGGATTATTGCGCACTGTATCCTGCTCCATATTCAGATCCAGCCCGGCGGGCACGGCCACCAAACGACGGCCGGTGAGCTTGCGCTGTACCTGAAAGATGCCCTCGAGCAAGGCCTCGGGCCGGGGAGGGCAACCGGGCACGTAGACATCCACGGGCAAGATTGTATCGACGCCGAGCACAATGCCGTATTGATCTTTAAAGGCAAAAGGGCCGCCGGAGATGGCGCAATTGCCCATAGCCATCACATAGCGGGGGGCGGGAAGCTGCTCATAAAGGCGCACAATGGCCGGAGCCAGCTTTCGGCTCACTGTGCCCGCTACGATCATGAGATCTGCTTGGCGGGGAGAAGGACGAAAAACTTCCGCCCCGAAACGGGACATATCAAATCG
The DNA here is from genome assembly GCA_949741925.1 of uncultured Desulfovibrionaceae bacterium. Classification (GTDB taxonomy): domain Bacteria; phylum Desulfobacterota; class Desulfovibrionia; order Desulfovibrionales; family Desulfovibrionaceae; genus JAJDHY01. The sequence continues at coordinate 23,526 of CATJOY010000061.1, forward strand.
GGCCATGCCCACGCCCATCATTTCAATGGCGCAACAGGCCAAGCCGAAGGTCATCGGCCAGATGGAATAGGACCGACAGAAGTTGACCAGCCAATCAGCAACCCCCGGCAGGGGGACGACGGGCTTGTCAACCGTGCCTGTAGTCGGGGCAATGGGCGGGATCAGGGTTTGATCTTGCGCTGCCATGTAAACACTCCCTTGGCGCGGAAATACACCAGAGCAAGGATGAGAAAGAAAATGAAGACAAACAGCTTGAGGAAGGGGGTCCAGCCTTCGGCTTCGCCGTAGTAAGCGGAAACCGGGAAGAGGTAAAGCACGTCCACGTCAAAGGCAATAAACAATAGGGCGTACATGTAAAAGGAAACGCCGAAATGGGTCCAGGGAGAGCCGTAGGGGGTCATGCCGCATTCATAGGGCATGCCGATATCCCCTCCTTTGGCCCGGGGCGAGAGCAGAAGGCCCATAACCAGCGGGCCGACGGCAAAGCCTGTGCCGCCCAAGAGGAAAAGAATGATTGCAAAATGCAGGACATCAAAAACCATGCTGCACCTCTTGAAGTCAATATACAGATTCCGGCGGGAAAATCCCTACCCACGGCGGGAAACGACCCGGTTTAGGCGGCTTCGCGTCTTTGGCGCTGTAGCCTTACGGGGCTGCCGGAGAGCCGCCGAAAGTCAATTTAGACTGTTCTTATAACTGAAGCAAAGCATTTGTCAAATCGTAAACCCTGAACTATCGGCGGGCTGAAAGGTGTATACTGAATTTTATAATCATGTTGCATGACAGGAGAAAATAAAGGAGGCACAGCGGGAGGCAAAAGCGCCTTCGGGGAGAGGGGAAAATTCCCCTCGTGATCGGGTGATTTCCACTTGCTCATCATAGGGCCGTCTCCCTTTGTTTTTCAGGAGAGGAACCTTTGATTGTAAAAACGCTCCGGCGAACCGGAGCGTAAGGAATCAGAACAGAAGATCGTGAGGACCAGAGACTATTTCATGCGGTAGGTAATGCGCCCCCGGCTGAGATCGTAGGGAGAGAGTTCTACTTTGACTTTGTCCCCGGGCAGGATACGGATATAGAACTTACGCATTTTGCCGGAAATATGGGCCAGCACTTCATGGCCGTTCTCCAGTTCCACCCGGAACATGGCGTTGGGAAGAGCTTCCTGTACGGTACCGTCAATTTCAATGGCATCTTCTTTAGCCATGGATCCTCCTAAATATTCACATCAAAAATGATGCAAACATGGCTCTATCGCACACTTTTACCATCTTGTCAACAGAGCGGGAACTCCATTGCCGGAAACCGCGGCTGTTTCCATACCCCGGAAAATCCGGAGGCGTCTTCCTGGGCGTTTCTGCTGCCAGGCCGCTCTTTTCCCTTTGTGACGCCAGAGAAAAAACGATTTATCTTATTATGCCCGCGTTTCCATTTTTCTGCCGGGGAAAATATGCAGTTTTCGCGCGGATACACGCTATGAAAAAATAGTCCCTCCGGCATGCGAACGCGGCCGGGAGTCCTTTAACGCCTGGGTGTCTTCCTTTTGGGGGCAAGGAAATCATCCCCTTGCGGGAAGCTACAAGAGCTTTTCCGCCTTTGGCCGGGCCTGGGGCGGAGCCCCGTCGAGCGGCGGGTCAAGCCGCGCGCGTTTGCCTCCGGCCGTAAGCCAGCCAGAGCAATAAGAGGCCTCCCGCCACCATAGGCAGGCAGAGCAACTGCCCTCTGGAAAAGATATCGAAGGCGACCAAGCCCAGATGGGCGTCGGGTTCGCGGAAGAACTCGACAAGGAAGCGGAAGACGCCGTAACCGAGCAGAAACAGCCCGCTGACCGCGTAGCGTGGTCTTGGCTTCGCCGAAAATATCCAGAGGATGCAAAAGAGCAGAATACCTTCAAGCAGGGCCTCATAGAGCTGGGAGGGATGACGGGGAAGGTAGCCGGCGCCGGGGAAGACCATGCCGAGCGGCGAATCCGTCACTCGGCCCCAGAGTTCGCCGTTGATGAAGTTGCCGAGCCTGCCGAAAAAGAGACCGGGCGGCACCAGCGGGGCCATAAAATCCATGACCTGGAAGAGTGGAATGCCTTTTCTGAAGGCGCAGACCCACATGCCCAGGATAACCCCGAGAAGCCCGCCGTGAAAGGACATGCCCCCGTGTTGCAACTGAAATATTTCCAGTGGATCTTCAAGGTAGGCTTCCAGGTCATAGAAAAAGACGTAGCCGATTCGGGCTCCGATGATAACACCGAAGAGCCCCCAGGTGAGCAGGTCGTCAAAATCTTTTTCCGTGAAGGCGCCGGTTGCCTTTGCCCGCCGTCTGCCTAAAAGCCAGGCGGCGATAAAGCCGAACAAGTACATCAGGCCGTACCAGCGGACCTGGAGAGGGCCGAAAGAAAAGGCCACAGGGTCTATTTGGGGAAAGGTCAGCATGGCTCAATCCTCTATTTTGCGGTCCAGCACCCGGCAGTTGATGGCTTCGGCTACATGCGGCAGGGCGATGTTTTTTTCTGCCTCAAGATCGGCGATGGTCCGAGCAATGCGCAGAATACGGGTGTAGGCTCTGGCTGAAAGAGCCAACTGCTCCATAACCCGGCGTAAAAAGCTCCGGCTTTCGGCATCCAGGGCGCAGAATGTTTCCAGGAGCGAGCCCGAGAGATCCGCATTGGCCCGGCAGCGGATTGCGTCGTTTTCAGCGCTTAGCGGGGCGTAACGCTCCGCTTGGATGGCTCTGGCGGCCAGGATGCGCCCTGCCATGGCGGCTGAGCTTTCCCCGGAGGCCCGGGTTGAGAGATCCTCATAGGCCACGGCGGGCACTTCCACGTGCATGTCGATGCGGTCCAAGAGCGGGCCCGAAAGCCGGGAACGGTAGCGGCGCACGTCGGCCTCCGAGCAGATGCACCGGCCTCGAGTATCGCCGTAGTAGCCGCAGGGGCAGGGATTCATAGCCGCAACGAGCATGAAATCCGCCGGGTAGGAAAGGGAGCCGGAAGCCCGGGAAATGGTAACCCGGCCATCTTCCAGGGGCTGGCGCAGGGTTTCCAGGGTTTGCTTTTTGAATTCAGGCAGTTCGTCCAGAAAGAGTACGCCGCGATGGGCCAGGGATATTTCGCCCGGCCGGGGCCAACCGCCGCCGCCGACTAAACCGGCGTGGGAAACGGTGTGGTGAGGAGAACGAAAGGGGCGTCTCGTTAGCAACCCTTTACCGGCGGGGAGAAGCCCGGCCACACTGTAGACGGCCGAAGTCTCCAGGGTTTCGTCAAAGCCGAGGGGCGGCAACACCGTGGGAATACGCTGGGCCAACATGGTTTTACCGCTGCCGGGGGGGCCGAGAAAAAGCAGATTATGGCCGCCGGCCGCCGCGATTTCAATAGCTCGCTTGGCGTGCTCCTGCCCTTTGACTTCAGCGAAATCCGGGGCAAAACCGATCGGTTCGGGCGCAAAAGAGAGGGGCTGGGCTGGTTCCGGGCCGCCTTGCCCGGCCAGAAGGGCGGCAGCTTCGCCCAAGGTTGTCACCGGATACACGGTCAGCCCTTCAACAACGGCGGCTTCGGCCGCATTGGCGGCAGGGCAGACCAACCGCGTGAACCTGTTTTTGGCGGCCAGAATGGCCGTGGGCAGTATACCCGGAACTGGGTTAACTTCGCCGGTCAGGGAGAGTTCCCCCGCGATCAGACAGCCGGAGAGCTTTTCCGGAGGAATCAGGCCGGAAGAGACCAGCAGACCTATGGCCATGGGCAGATCAAAGGCGCTGCCCTCCTTGCGCCGGTCCGCCGGGGCCAGATTAATAATGATGCGGGCGGCCGGGAGCTTGAAGGAGGCATTGCGCAGGGCCGTAAAAACCCGTTCGCGGGCTTCGCGCACCGCTCCCTCAGCAAGGCCCACCATGGTAAAAGAGGGCAGGCCGCTCCTGGCTACATCCGTCTCCAGAGTTACCCGGAAGGCTTCAATGCCGTGGAGGGCAGCGCAGAAAACACGGCTGATCATCGCGTATCAGCGCAGCCAGGTGCCGATCCGGTTCCAGCGGATATCGGTCAGACCTCCAGCCGACCAGTAGATGATCCAGGCGCGGCCCTGAATGTTTTCGCGGGGCACCAGGCCCCAGTCTCGAGAATCCGAAGATTCGTCGCGGTTGTCGCCCATAACGAAATAATGGCCTTCCGGAATAACCCGGGGGCTCATGGTATCGATACCGGGAACAATGCGGGAACTTGTATTGCGGATATAGGGTTCCACAACCTTTTCGCCGTTGCGGTAGAGCTGCTTATCACGCATTTCTATGACATCGCCGGGAACGCCCACGACCCGCTTGATGTAATCCTGAGACATGTCTTTGGGATAGCGGAAAACGATGATATCCCCAATCTGAGGATCGCCGGTTTCCAAAAGAACCTTGTTGGTGAAGGGAACTTTGACGTTGTAGCTGAATCGGGTAACCAACAGGTAGTCGCCGATCTGAAGCGTGTTCAGCATGGAGCCGGAAGGGATTTTGTAGGCTTGAACGATGAAGGCCCTGAGGATCAGCGCCAGGATGACGGCAATCAGGAGGGCCTCAAAATAATCCCAGAACACGCTTTTTTGGTTAATTTTTTTTTCCATATCCAACTCCAGGGCAGCGCACGGCATCCGCCGCACGCAAGGGAATAAACATGAGGGGCGTTGTAAACGGTTTACTCTTCATCCACCTGCAGGGCGGCAAGAAAGGCCTCTTGGGGCAGTTCAACGTTGCCCATGCGCTTCATGCGTTTTTTGCCTTCCTTCTGTTTTTCCAAGAGCTTGCGTTTGCGGGTGATATCTCCGCCGTAACACTTGGCGGTAACGTTCTTCCCCATAGGCGCATTACGTTCTCTGGCGATAACCTTGTTGCCCACAGCCGCCTGGATGATTACCTCAAACAGTTGGCGGGGAATAGTCCGTTTAAGCTTCAGGGCAACCGCCCGGCCCCGTTGGTATGCTTTCTCTCTATGCACGATAAAGGCAAGCGCGTCCACGGGGTCGCCGTTAATGAGCATATCCAGTTTGACAAGATCGGATTCGCGGTAGTCGATGAACTCGTAATCCATAGAGGCGTAACCGCGCGTGCCTGATTTCAAGCGGTCGAAAAAGTCGAAGACGATTTCCGCGAAGGGCAGTTCGTAAGTGATGATGACCCGGTTGGCCGCAAGGTAGCGCATATCTTTTTGCTGACCGCGTTTTTCCTCGCAGAGCTTGAAGACATTACCCACGTAATCGTTGGGCGTGTGAATCTCCATGCGTACATACGGTTCGTAAAAGGCGGTGATGCGTCCTGCATCCGGAAGCTTGGCGGGGTTATCCACCATTTCGGTTCCGCCGTCGCTGGTATCGACTTTGTAAATCACCGAGGGAGCTGTGGCAATGAGCTCCATTTGGAACTCGCGCTCCAGCCGTTCCTGGATGATCTCCATATGCAGCAGCCCCAAAAAGCCGCAGCGAAAGCCAAACCCAAGGGCCTGGGAGGTTTCGGGCTCAAAGGAGAAGGCGGCATCGTTGAGGCGCAGCTTTTCCAGCGCCTGCTTCAGGTTTTCATAATCGGCAGAATCCGTGGGGTAGAGGCCACAGAAAACCATGGGCTTAACTTCTTTGAAGCCGGGCACCGGTCCCTTTGCCGGATAGTCGGCCAGGGTGATGGTATCTCCTACCTGCGCATCGCCGAGTTGTTTGATGCCCGCGCACATAAAGCCGACTTCGCCCGCAGCAAGAGAAGGGATATCCAGCGCTTCGGGGGAGAAAACCCCCAGGCGCAAAACTTCATACTCCACTCCTGTGGAGAAAAGCCGAATGCGATCGCCTTTTTTTACGGTTCCCTCCATGATCCGAAAAAGCACCACGACACCTTGATAAGAATCGTACCAGGAATCAAAGATCAGGGCCTTGAGGGGCAAAGCGGCGTCTCCCGCAGGAGGGGGCAGGCGATCAATGATAGCTTCGAGCAGCTCGGGCACGCCCAAGCCGGTTTTGGCGCTGACTTCCAGAGCCCCGGTACAGTCAAGGCCGATGCCCTCTTCAATTTCTTCTTTAACCCGGGCCACATCGGCGCTGGCAAGATCGACTTTGTTGAGCACCGGGATGATTTCGTGGTTGTGATCAAGGGCCAGGTAGACGTTGGCCAGGGTTTGGGCCTCTACGCCCTGGGTGGAATCTACTACCAGGAGCGCGCCTTCGCAGGCGGCCAGAGACCGAGAGACCTCATAGTTAAAGTCCACGTGCCCGGGGGTATCAATGAGGTTAAGAATATACTCTTCCCCGTTTCGGCCGCGATAGGGTATGCGCACGCTTTGGGCCTTGATGGTAATGCCGCGTTCGCGCTCAAGGTCCATGCGGTCCAAGTATTGATCACGCTTTTCCCGTTCGCTGACCAACCCGGTGACCTCCAGGATACGGTCGGCAAGGGTGGATTTCCCGTGGTCAATATGGGCGATGATGCTGAAATTGCGAATATTATGCTGTGCAACCATACAGTTTCCCGTTTCTTCCCCAGTCCGCCGCTATGATCATCTTTCGGTAGGCTGGAGCACGCCGTTAGGGCAAGCGGAACTTCATACACGATAATGTGGGGAAAGTCTAATCTCGAGGGGATTATTTTTTGGGGAGGACTAAGAATATGGAGATCCTGAGGGGAAGTCAAGGCCGCGAAAGCGGAAAAAAGGCTGCCTTGGCCAGCCCTAACCATAGGCCGGAGTCGAGCTGCTTTATCCAAATAGGGGGGCAGCGGCAAAGCTCCCCCGGTACAGTCTCGGAAAGGTCTTGCCGAGAACCTCGGGCAATCAAGGGAGATTTTTTCGTTGGTCCACTCGGGCGCCTTGCGAGGCGGATTGCCCAACTGGCCTTCAGACCAAGGAAAACAACGTTTCCCGCAGTTCGTATAGGTGGGGTTTAAGTCGGGAAAATTCCAAGACCGCTCTAGAGAGATCGCCCGCAGCGCAGGCCTTCTCCAGGGCAGAGGCCATAGCCTGGATTTCCACAGCGCCGATAGTGGCGCAGTTGCTTTTCAGAGAATGAGCAAAACGCCGGGCGTTCGGCAGATTTTCAGGAGCTATGGCCTGCTCTAAGCTGACCAGGGTTTCCGGCAGCGCGGCGGCAAACGCAGAGGCTATTTTCAAATAGAGGGCTTTGTCGCCCATGCGGGCGACAGCCTCATTGATAGAGAGGGAAACCGGCATCGGGTGCTCCGGCAAGACGGGCTTGCTACAGTGTTATGCCCCCGGCGGCCGAGGCGTTGTCCCGGAATCCGCCAGGGGAATGGTTTCTCTTAGCCCCCTATTGGGCAAGAAAAAGGAAAGAGGACACAAGAACATCGTTCCTGTGTCCTGGAGAACGAGGCCAAGAGCTATTTTTACTCTTCATTCATCCACACAAGGCTGCATACTTCTCTCCGGCAAGAAAGATAAAAAATGAATAAAGGCATAGCACGGCACGCCGACATGGTTCTTTCCGGCTGACGCCGCCGGGAGGTGCTTGGCGCAGAAATAATGGGAAACGCCTCTAGCCGGGAAAAACTTTGTTGACCAAATCCAGAGCCTCTTTGAAATCAAAGTTGTCTACAGCTTTTTCCAGCGGCGCGGCTATAGCCGGATACGCGGCTGCAATGGCCGGTTTCAGGTCAAGGTAAACAGAACAGGCTTTGGCGTCATCTTCTTGCATAAGCGTAACGAACAAGCGCATTGTTTCGGAGGGCACACCGCCGGGCCGGGAAGCGGCAGGCTGCTCCGGCGCGCCAAGACCATCCAGATAGGCTTTTACGCCGGCTAGAGCTTCAGCGAGTTGTTGCCGGAAGGCCGCCAAAGCCGCACTGCGGGCAGTCGTATCGGCGCCAGGGCGGCACAGCGGCTCAAGGGCCGCTGCTGCTGCTTGCAGACCGGAGGCGCCAAGGTTGCCGGCCAGGCCTTTGATGGTGTGGGCCGCCCGTTCTGCTTCATCCAAGGTACCGGTATCCAAAAGGTTTTGAATATCGTCCGCCGTGGAGGCATAAGAAGCCAGAAACTTGGTCAACAGTTTTTCATATAGTTTCTGGTTGCCTGCCAAGCGTTTCAGTGCCCCGGCAACGTCAAGAGCCTGCCCGGATGCAGTGCTTTCCATGAGAGATGTCATAATGCTTCCTCTTTCTATATTTCATGGCCCGCGGCTTTTTGTCTGTTTCGCGGGCGAGTTTGTTCTACTACGTCACTACGGCTCGCAGGTGGTCCGTATTGTTGTCGTGGCAGGAATGTATCCATGCCGAGCCAAGGCAGTGCTCTCAGACCCTGCCACAGTATCGGCGGCCTCGACAATAACCGGGATTCCCGGATGCAGTCTGTCGATTTCCGGGGCCAGGGTCATTGTGGAGGCCCGAAGGAATCCCTTTACAGCATCTGAGATCCATAAAAAGTGGATCTCCCCGGTTTATGGTGTTGACTTCCACCGCCGCAGGCCATTCACGAGCGGCATTCTGTACCCCTTACGGGAAGAAGATAGCGGCGCTTGCTGATGGATGATCCGTTCATTAAGCGGAAGACGCGCCGGACCGCAGATTGGCGCTGCTCTCGGTCAGGGCCTTGTACAAAAATAACAAAGCCACGGCTTTGTTATTTTGCTCTTCAAGAAAACCAAAGTCAAGCAGGATGCAACAAGGCCGGGGAGGGCAAGGCAAACATTGTGAAGCTGCCCTTTTCCAAATCCCTGCCAAGGGATATTTGCCCTCAACACGTCGGCCGATCTTGCGGGCCGAAAGGGCATAAGAAGGGGAGGCAAGGTTCAGGAGGAGGATGCCCCGGCCGGATGTGGGGCAAGGCCCCACATCCGGGTACAATGCGTTGAGAAAGGAGCCTCCTACCGCGACGGCCTGTTTTTTCCGCCGGGGTGGAACCTTGGGGCAGAATAAAGCAACGTAGCCGTCACAGCGTAGAAACCAAGGGCTTATTCACCAGGAGGCGGTATTTGAGGCGTGTACTCTCCGGAAGTCTGCTGCTGCTCCGCCGCGCTGTGTATCCGCCTCACGGATGTGCTTGGCAGCCATGCTGGCGGAGCAGCTTGAAGCGCGGAAAAGCGAAATTGATCGGTCCCGCCTCCATGCCGGATCAAAAGGCCTGTTGGTAAGTGAAATCCGTGACCTTGCGGCCTTTGTCAAACTTGATGGTCATAAACAAGGGCACGCCGCTTTGCGCTGAATAGCCGTCAATGATCAGCACTTCACCGCCTTCCTTATTGGCGGCATAGGCGAAGTTCGCCCTTTTACCATTATAGGACCAGATTTCACCGGCCCGGGGGTCGGCCTGGATTTTGTCCGCGGCCCCCAAAAGCTGGAGCACTTGGCTCATGGTCATACCGACCCGGATTTCAATCTGGGCCGGACTGTGTGTTCCGGATTGAGCAGCAGGCGGGGTTTCTGAGGAAGACGCGGCATCCGTGCTGCCGGTTTCACAGCCGCTGAGACAGAAAAGCAGGGCAAGCAAAAAAACGAAAGACTTACGCATACGAGCCTCATACTCTGGGTGAATCACGAAGCCGGCCGGAACGACCGGCTGTTTCCGCAGACGATATCCGGCAGACCGGAATCGGATCCGAAATGGCGCACCATTCCGGGCTGCCCCGTCCCTATGGGGCATGAGTAAATGGGTAATACACAAAAGCGAAGAAAAAGACCAGCCTTCCGCGAGATGTTTCTCACATCGGGAATATTACGGAAAATGTGTCGGGTTCCCGCAGATACCTTGGGAGCGCGAGGGTAAAGGGCCGTTGTGGATGCAGGAGAGCGCGAACGATGAAAGAGAGAGAATTTTCAAGACTAAGAATTTTCGCTCTTGACCGCAAGGGCTCCCCCCGGTAGAAGAACTCAGCCAGCGCCTGTAGCTCAGTTGGATAGAGCAACTGCCTTCTAAGCAGTCGGCCCGGGGTTCGAATCCCTGCAGGCGCGCCAATACTTGAGGGCACTTGCGGATGCAGCGCATGTGCCCTTCTTTTTAGGCTCATGGTTTTGGAGGTATGATCGATATCTGGCAATACCTCTACGGTGGCCCTTTTTGCCGACCCATAAGATAGAGAGCAGCCTTCGCCTGAAAAGCAGCCTCCGGTTGGCAAGGAGGATGATTTTCGATACATTTCCCACCGGTTTATCAAACCGGCGTTCCCGGTGATCCGCGAACGCCGGTCCCGGAGAGCATGCGGCGCTCTACGACCGCCCCATACCTCGAACCAGGCGCGCCCCGTTCACAAGCCGCAGGCTGTACCGGTCCGGCAGTCCTGCCCGCAATCCCAAAAGAATTTTTGCCGATTTTTTCTAAACCGGACCGGGGGAGCAGAGTTCGCATCTCTTCGCTTCGACCGGATCAGCCTGCCCGGGACGCTATGGCTTTCGCCGGGGCGGATGCCGGGGCACGCCCGGACCCTGGAGCGAGCCTAAAGACCGTACGACACAAATGCGATTTTTTCCCGTGTTTCGTCGTCAGCAACGTCGGCACGGGCCTAACCCGGGAATCTGACTGCTCTGCCGCGCGCGGGTTCCCTGAAATTAACCCAAGAAGGTACTGCCATGTCCCTGCACGTTGTCGTCATCGGAGCCGTTGCCACCGGCCCCAAGGCCGCCTGCCGCTTTAAACGCCTTATGCCTGAGGGGCGCGTCACCCTCATCGATAAGGGGAAACGCATTTCCTACGGAGGTTGCGGCATTCCCTATTACGTTTCGGGGGAGATCAACCGGGTAGAGGAATTGCAATCCACGCCCTACGGCACCTTGCGCGACGCTGCCTTTTTTCGCGCGGCCAAGGGCGTGGATGTGCTGACCGATACCGAGGTCACCGCCATTGACCGCTCGAAAAAACGCCTCAGCCTGCTGGATCATACCAGCGGCAAAGCCTCGGAGCTGGAGTATGATCGGTTGGTTCTGGCCACCGGCAGCTCCCCTTTGATCCCCCCCCTGCCCGGGCGCGAGTTGGAAGGCATTACCGCCGCCTCCACCCTGGAGGAGGCTGAGTGCATTAAAAACAGCGTTGCCCGTGGGGGCGTGAACCGGGCCGTGGTTATCGGCGGTGGATTCATCGGGTTGGAAATGGCTGTAGCTTTCGCGGATATGTGGGGGATTCCCACAACGGTTGTCGAACTTCGCGAGCAGATCCTCTCCGGCTTCCTCTCTCGCGATTTTGCCCGTATGGCCGCCAAAGATTTGGTTGATAACGGCGTAAACCTGCTGACCGGAGAAAAGGTTCTGCGCTTTGAGGGCGAACAGGGTAAGGTTACACGCGTGGTTACCGATAAGCGTATCATTCCGGCCGAGCTGGTGGTGTTAGCTACCGGCGCCCGGCCCAACACCTCGCTGGCCGCGGCTGCGGGGCTTGAGCTGACCGAGCGCGGGTTGATTGTGGTTGATGAATACCTGCGTACGTCGGACCTAGATATTTACGCAGGCGGCGACTGCGTTGCTTTGCGTAACCAGATCACAGGCAAGCCGTTCTGGCTGCCGCTGGGCTCGCAGGCCAACCGTCAGGGCCGGATTATTGGCAGTAACCTTGCCGGAGGCAAAGAGCGTTTTTCCGGCGCGGTGGGGTCTTGGGGGATCAAACTGTTCAAGGAGTCAGCCTCGGGCGCGGGTTTGACGTTGGAAACGGCCCTGGCCGCGGGGTATGACGCCCTATCCGTGCAGGTACAGCAGATTGACAAGGCCCATTTCTACCCCGAGCACGCCATGATGGCCCTGGAGGCGGTGATCGATAAGCCCAGCCGCAGGTTGCTGGGCGTTCAAGGCGTGGGCGCTGGGGGCGATGCCTTGGTAGGACGTATCAATGCTGTGGTTCCTTTACTGGCCAACCATGCCACGGTCAGCGATCTCAGTACCCTGGAGGTTGTCTATTCCCCCCCCTTTGCCTCAGCTATGGATATTGTTAATGCCCTCGGCAATGTGGCGGAGAATACTCTGGAAGGACGCAGCCGGACACTCTCGCCGGAGGAATTCCAAGCCCTCTGGAACAACCGGGCCTCCGGACAGGTCTGCATTCTGGATGCTCGAGCCCGAAACGATGCCCTCCCCTACAACGAGGCGTTCCCGGGCGAGTGGTTGAATATTCCTCAAGATGAGCTGGCCCGGCGTATTGATGAACTTCCTCGGGATAAGCCGTTGGTGCTGGTCTGCAATACGGGACTGCGGGCCTATGAGGCCCAACGAGTTCTGGATTCTCTCGGGCGGGGGGATTCGCGTTCCGTGGCCGGAGGGCTGAGCGCCGTGGGTAGAATGGGCTTTGGTATTTTACCCGGCAAGAAATAGAGCCTTTTCTCCCGGCGGTAACGCTTCCCCGGCGTCTTTTCTCAAACGGATACGTCTCGCCCCGGAGATCTTACGACCATCGGCGTATACGATCTCCGGGGCTTTTGTTCACGGTTGTGCTGCATATGAGCAAACAACACAGAAATCGGGGACTCCGGGCAGCAACGGCAAGTCACATTTTCGGGCGCTACGGGCTTGCCTTCCGCATCCTAAGGTGTTGCCGCGGGGCGGCGTCCTGCTGAAGAGCGCACAACCTCGCTGCCGCTGCAACGTGTTCGTCGTTGGCTCGGCGAACCGGATATCTTGCCGGAGGGGAAAGGCGGCTTCACCAAAACAAGAGGGACCCGTAGCTTGCCTTCCTTTCCTCAGCGGGCCCGCACGTAGGTGTATTGCATCCCGCCGGAGCTGAGGGTCAGGTTTTCCCCTTCCAGGCGCAGCGCAGCGCCCTGGTTGAGCATGGCAGCCAGTTCTCCATCCATGCGGTTGAGGGCTTCATCAGCGCAAAGCATCATGGTGGAGGCCGCTTCAGGCACAGTGAGGATGCCGTTTTTCAAGGTTCCTGCGCCGCTGAAATAGTTACAGATCCGGCCGGAGACCTGCATATTTTCCAGAAACTCAATTTCCGGGGTCTGGTCGGAGCTGCTGAAGGGCACGCCGTTGACACTGCGCAGAATGAATTTCTGACCGATGAGCATTTCGCTGTTCACGGGGCCCGCCGTTTTGGCGGCGCAGGCCGAGAGGAGGGTGAGTAAAAGAACCAAAATCTTTTTCATAAAAAGTTCCTTTATAGGGTTTACATCATCCCCTTGAGGGGAATAGGGCCGGAGAATCCGGCGACGGCGCGTTCCCCCTATCCCCAGGGGAAGAACTGCGTCCCGGTAACGGGACGCGGCAGGCGGTCGATCAAAAATGCCGGAACTCAGCCGACCTTATCTATGATGGCCTTGGCTTCCGCGTTATCGGGCTCGTGGCGCAGAACATGTTGGGCGGCTTCAAAGGCCTTTTCTTTCTTATTCCAATTCATATAGAGCTTAGCCAGGTTCAGCATGGTTTTGGGATGCGCGCCGAACTGGCGGATAGCTCGCCGGTAAACGGATTCGGCCTTTTCCCATTCCCTGAGTTCGAGGTAGCAGGTGACCAGTTCTTGGTACGCCCGGCCCTCCTTGGGAAAGGCTTCGATGGCGGCTTCCAGGAATTCCGCGGCGTCATAATGAAGCTTTGCGCCAATCAGCATGGTTCCTACCTGCAGAAGAACGCCCGGTTCTGAACCGAACTCATCCGCGAGCAGACGGAGCATGGCTTTGCCCCGGGGCTTTTCTCCGGCATCCAGGTGTTCGCTGGCTTTTTGTAATAGTAAACTTTTGCGGTGGTCTTGTTTTTCCTGATCATGGCGGACTTTTTCCTGCTCGACCTCAAACAGCCCTTTGCGCAGGACATGAAGAACGCTTTTTAGGGTGTTTTCCTCACCGGGTTTATAGTTGATCATAGCGTTGTGGGATCGGGTTACCTGGTCCAGCAGGGCGCGTACCTTGGGATGGCGGTTCAGGTCCGCCAGGCATTCCTGGATGGTGACTTCAATTTCAAAGCGGGCTTTGCCGATGATGGATTCCGGCTCGAAGAGATCCAGGGCCCTGATCAGGGCGTCCAAAGCCCGAACCGGGTCGTCGCGGCGGACCAGGCTTTTAGCGCGGGCAATGTTCTGCCCGATGGATGGAGGAAGTTGAAGTTGGGTCATAACGGTTGCTCCGGGTCAGGGATTGTACACGCCGCGGCCTTTTTGCTTCGACGAGGGGACGCCTGGCGCACAGGCCGCGCCGAGAGGCAGATATCGCCTCTGCCGTCCAGGGCACAACTCTTTTTCCGGTTTTGTCTCGGCGAAGCAGACCGTAAAAAAGGGCGTCCTTTGCGGCGAATACAACTCCTCTTTGTGTCAACAGCCCGAGGGCGGGGTTATAGTGTGTCGTTTTCCGGCGGCCCTCAGCGGGCCCAACAGGCCGCGGTTTCCGGATCGTTCAACAGCAGTTCTTCAACGCTGTCCGGGACCAGGAAGTGAATAGACCTTCCGGCCAGAAAACGTTCGCGGACAAGTTCCGCGCGAATATCTAAACGGGGCAGGGGGAGATGCATCAGGCACCCTCCGCCGGGCAGAACATACCGGCAGTCAAGCGGATGACAGGGCGCTCTGGGCATGGCCTCAGGCCAACCATGGCGGATGGTGTTCATGAACACCTCTACTTCGCTGCCGGCCCGGGAAACCACTACAATATCCGCAAGTTCCGGCAGTAACTGCCACTCGTGCCAGGAGAGGATCGAGGCGAAATCTTCCGCGCCCAGAATAAAAAAATGGCGGATTCCCGGTTCACGCTTGCGGTAGAGGCGCAGGGTATCTGTTGTATAGGAGGGGCCGTCGCGCTCGTTTTCCATGGTATTAATGCAAAAACCGTGTAGACCGTGCAGGGCTTTTTCCAGCATGGCCACCCGCAGGGCAAAAGGCAGCAGGCCGCGACGCCCCTTGTGGGGCGGCATCGGCGCAGGCAGAAAATCCAGCCGTACCGGGTGCAGCGCTTCCATAACTTCCACGGCCAGGCGCAAATGCCCGAAATGCGGTGGGTTGAACGAGCCGCCGAGGATACCGACCCAGGGCTTTCCGGAAGACGACACCGGCCGGCAGGCCCGGGGCGCAAGATCCGGGGAGGTTTCCGGGGATGTGTCGCTGCAGGTCATGCCCGGGCCTGCCCGTTGCCGAGAACCACAAATTTAGTCGTGGTCAGCTCGCGCAGCCCCATGGGACCGTAAGCATGGAGTTTGCTGGTGCTGATGCCTATCTCCGCGCCGAGGCCGAGCTGACCGCCGTCGTTAAAGCGGGTGGATACGTTGACTCCGACCATAGAGGCATCCACTTCACGGGTGAAGCGGTTTGCCGCGGCAAGATCGCCGGTGAAAATAACCTCGGTGTGCCGGGAGCCGAAGCGGGCGATATGCTCCATGGCCTCATCCAGGCTTGAGACGATTTTGACCGCCAAGATCAGATCGCCGAATTCCTTGCCGAAATCCGTCTCCGCGGCCGGAAGGGCCTCTACGCCGCTGGGCAGCAACAAGGGCAAGGCAGCGGAGCAGGCCCGCAGGCTGACCCCGGCTTCACGCATGGCCGCACCCAGCAGCGGGAGAAATGCGGCAGCTTCCTCTTGATGCACCAGCAGGCATTCCAGGGCGTTGCAGGTGGCCGGGCGCTGGGCCTTGGCGTTGACCAACGCGGGAATGGCGGCGGGGCCATCCGCTCCCTTGTGAATATAGGCATGGCAGACGCCCTTATCATGCTTGAGCACGGGCATGGTCGCCAGAGAGCTGACTCGTTGTATCAGGGCTTCGCCGCCGCGCGGTATCATCACATCAATAAAGGCGTCCAGGCCGCAGAGCAGGGGCACGGCCTCGCGGTCGGCCACGGGCACGAGCTGGGCCGCATCCTCGGGGAGGCCTGTCTCTTTGAGGGCGGTTCGGATTAGGCCCATTAGGTAGAGGTTAGAGTGCAGGGCTTCCGAGCCGCCGCGCAGGATAACCGCATTACCCGCCTTGAGGCAGAGAATAGCCGAATCCACAGTGACATTGGGGCGGGATTCAAAAATCATGGCGATAACGCCCAGCGGCACGCGCATGCGCCCGACCAGCAGGCCGTTCGGGCGCCGCCATTGGCTATCTTGGGCTCCGACGATATCCGGCATAGCGGCGAGTTCGCGGCAGGCGGCGGCCATTTCGCCGATGATGCCGGGAGTGAGACGAAGGCGCGCCAGCCGTGGTCCGGTGATGCCGCGCTCTTCGGCCGCAGCCGTATCAGTGGCGTTGGCCGCTAGGATAGCGGCTTCGTTTTCTTCCAAAAGGGAGGCGAGACGCAACAGGGCCTTTTCTTTGACGGCCGGACCGGCCGAGGCGCACAGACGCGAAGACGCGCGGGCTTTTTGTCCCATGGCGGTAATCAGGTCGGCAAGAGAGGTGCTCATGGTCATCTCCGGCAAAAAAGCGTATCACTTAGTATAGGGGGGCCAATACATTGCTGCTGCCAAGCCGCCTTGTTCCCCCTGGCGGAGCCAGGCGGAAAAATCAATCGCAGAGTATTTCTGATACGCCTTTGCCCGCTTTTTTCCGTCTTCTCTACCAGAAGAACATTACGGTTTTTCGCGGACGAAACGGCTTGAGAAACACCCTTTGGGAAAAAATGCCCGGCGTCAGGATGTTTCAGAAAATATGGCGGCGGAAGGAATTTCCGTACCGCTCAAAAAAAGCCTGGATTGCCCGGCGGCCGGCCACAATTTCCCGTGAACGGCACGGATCCCGGGCAAGATATGTCGGCCCGGCGGCATGCAAGGTACTGTACAGCGCAAGCAGGGCTTACGCAAGGAAACTTTGACATTTGCAGGCCGTGCGCTTACAAGAAAAGCCCCTTATACGCGTGTGGCATTGAGGCGGATAGGGGTATTTTTACTCAAAGACGTAACGGTATTCTTGCTTCAGCGAGCCCGAGAGGGAAGCCCATACCGATACTCTAACTGTTCGTAAGGAGAAGTGCATGGCCGCTCTATCCCCCGCCGGCAAGGATCAGTCCGGAAAGAATTTGCTGGATAAAGTATCCGCTGAGGTTGCTCCGGAGGTTTCGCCTCTGCTGAACTTGCTGCTCAAGTATTCCCGCCTGCTGGTCTTCCTGCTGGTTGCCGTGGTCGCTATCGGCATTGGTTGGGGAGGGTACGCTTGGTATTCCGGCAGGCAGCTTGCCGCCGCCACATTGGAATTAGGCGAACTCCAGGCTTTGCCGGCAGCCGAAGGCTTGGAGAAGCTCAAGACCTTTGCGGCCGGTGCGCCTTCGGGCCTGAAGTCGGCTGCAAATCTGGCCCTGGCCCAGGCTGCTCTGTATGCCTCGGATTACGCTACGGCCGCTTCCGCCTGGGAAGCCGTGGCCGCCCGCGAGACCGGGCCCATGGCCCAGGTTGCTCGGATCGGCAAAGCCCAGGCTTTGGTTATGGCAGGCAAGGATGCCGAAGCCCTGGCCGTGTTGCAGGCGGTTGCTCCCGAAACGGACGCCATGCGCGCTTTTGTTGACGAATTGTTGGTGGATCTCGCTGAGAAGACCGGCAATATTGAGCTGGCGGTTAAAGCCAGCCGGTCTTTGGCCGAAAATCCGGCCCTGGCCGAGAATTCCGCATACTGGATGCAAAAGGCCGCATCGCTGCAAACCCGATAATTTGCCGAGCGCGGGTTTTCTCTGAAAACCCGCGTTTTTCGTTCCGCATAGCTCTGAAGTCTTTTTCGCCCCGTTCCGGGGCATTTTAGCAGGGGAGAGCGTTTGTTGCCGCAATTTTCGATGCAATCCGGCGTTGTGGAGTCGTTTCCGCAAGGCTGGTGGGAGCACGGCAGGCGCGGACCGTTGTTACGCGATATTCTCAAGCGCATAATGCCATAGGAGTACAAGCATGTCGCATCATCTTTTAAGCGCCGAGCCCGGCCCGCATCTTTTGTTGGGCAATGAGGCTATTGTCCGCGGCGCGTTGGAGGCCGGGGTAGGCGTGGTATCCTGTTACCCGGGCACTCCTTCCTCGGAAGTGCCGGATACGTTCCGTATGCTCCGGGAGAGCGGCCGCTTTTACATGGAATATTCCACCAACGAAAAGGTGGCCCTGGAAGTGGCGGGCGGGGCAGCCCTTGGCGGCGCCATGGCCTTGGTGACCATGAAACATGTCGGCCTGAACGTGGCGGCGGACCCCTTATTTACCATGTGCTATACCGGTTTGCCCGGCGGCCTGGTGGTGCTTTCAGCCGATGATCCCGGTTGCCACTCCAGCCAGGATGAGCAGGATAACCGTTCCTACGCTCGCTTCGCCCAGTTGCCCTGTTTCGAGCCCGCCACGGCCCAAGAAGCCAAAGATATGACCCGCGACGCCTTTCTTCTGGCTCGGGAAACCGGCCAGCCGGTGCTCTTGCGGACCACGACCCGGATCAGCCACCTGCGCGGGCCAGTGACGTTCGGCCCGTTGCCGGAAACCGCAGCTCCCCTTGTGCCTTTTATTCGCAATCCGCAACGCTTTGTTCCGGTGCCCGCCGTATCCAGGCTTCGCCACAAGGTTTTGGTCGGAAATATGGAAGCTATCCGCGAAAAAGCTGAAACCTCGCCCTGGAACCGCGAGTATGGTTCCGGAAAACTGGGCGTCATTGCCTCCGGCGTGGCTCGCTCCTACTTGCGGGATGTTTTGCTGGCCGAAGGCTGGGAAAACGAGGTGCGGGTGCTGGAGCTGGGCTTTTCTTGGCCGCTGCCTCTGGAGCGTATTGCCGCCTTTGCCGGAAGCGTGGAGAAACTATTGGTTTTGGAGGAATCCGAGCCGCTGGTGGAACGGGATGTGCGGGCTCTGGCCCAGCAGAAGGGCATACGCACGCCGATTTTCGGTAAGGGCGGGAATTTGACGGTCTTTCTGGAATACTCCTTTCCCCAGGTGCGGGAGGCGCTCGCGCTTCTCCTTGGCAAAACGATCCGGCCGGATACGGCCTGCGCCGGCGCAGAGAGAGAATTGCCCCAGCGTCCGCCCAACCTCTGCGCGGGCTGTGCCCACAGAGCCGTTTATTATTCCGTGCGCCAGGTCTTTGGCGATGAGGCCTTCTACTCCAGCGACATCGGTTGCTATACTCTGGGGCTTCTGCCTCCCTTGGCGGCGGCGGATTTCCTGTTCTGCATGGGCTCGTCCATTTCGGCGGGTTCCGGTTTTGCCAAATCTTCGGGCAAGACCACCTTGGCCTTTATCGGGGATTCCACCTTCTTTCATTCCGGTATCACCGGGCTGGTTAATGCTGTCTTTAACAAGCACGATATTCTGGTGATCATTTTGGATAACGGCACCACAGCCATGACCGGCCATCAACCCAACCCCGGTGTGGATCAGCGTCTTCTCGGCGAGGATTGCGTACATTTGGATATTGAAGCGGTGGTTCGGGGCTGCGGCGTAAGCCAGGTGGTTAAGGTCAAGCCTTCCAACACCAAGGCCATGCGGTCTGCTTTGGAAACGATGAAGGAGCGCTCCGGGGTGCGGGTTATCATCGCGGAAGAACCTTGCGCGCTTTTTGCTCGGCGGGTGTTGAAAAAGAATCATGACCGCTGCGCCTTTGTCGCCGAACAGGATGAGAGCGTCAGGCGCGCCGCCGCCGAATTGGCCTGTCCGGCCTTTGCTTGCAGCAAAGACGGCGTGAGCGTCGATGCATCGCTCTGCGCAGGCTGCATGGTCTGCATGCAGATAGCCCGCGGCTTTACAGCGCGGAAAAAGGATGGCCAATGAGCAAGGATAGAGCACGCATACATTTTGCCGGAGTGGGCGGTCAGGGTACCCTGACGGGAACAACCCTGCTAGCCCGGGCGGCCCTTGATAAGGGGATCCCGGTCGTGGCCGGAGAGATACACGGCATGGCCCAGCGCGGCGGGGTTGTGGAATCCTCTGTATTGCTGGGGGGCTGGCAAAGCTCTGTCATCAGCCCGGGCCAGGCGGATATTGTTCTCGGTTTCGAGGCCATGGAAACCCTGCGGGCGCTCCCGTATCTCCACCAGGGCGGGGCTGTGCTTTCCAGCACGGATTTCATTCCGCCCCCGGGGGTTTCCGCCGGGCGTGAAACCAGCCCCACCCTGGCGGCAATTGAGGCAGCCGTGCGCGACTGTGTTGCGCATTCCTGGTTTGTCCCCTGCCGCGAGCTGGCCCGTGAGGCGGGCTCAGAACAGTGCGCCAACACCGTTTTGCTGGGGGCGCTTTGCGCCACGGGGTTGATCCCTCTGGCCCCGGACGATCTTAAGAAGACCATGGATCATGCTCTATCGCCGCGCATTCTCTCCATGAACCATAAGGCCGTGGATCTCGGCGCGGCCTTTGTGAATCAGGGATAGCGGTCCCAGCGTCATTGAACGGCTCTCTCCAGAGGAGCGGAGCCGTTGGCTTTTCGAGGGTTCCCGGCGGCGGATGCCCCTAACGATGCTTTTTTCCTCCTGCTGAGGCAAGGGAATGACGGGCGC
Organism: uncultured Desulfovibrionaceae bacterium; assembly: GCA_949741925.1. Classification (GTDB taxonomy): domain Bacteria; phylum Desulfobacterota; class Desulfovibrionia; order Desulfovibrionales; family Desulfovibrionaceae; genus JAJDHY01. The sequence goes on from CATJOY010000061.1 coordinate 43,795, forward strand.
GGGCTGTCTCTGCCTGAGGAAAGTATTCCCTGGCGGGTATCGGACAGCCTCCGACCGCTGGCAGCCCGCAACGCCCGCGGTTTTTCAGGCCTCCGGGAGCGGCTCTGGCGTGTGGATTTGGAGCGTGCCGGCGTCGCGCTGGTGGATGAGATCGAGAACCCGTTCACTGAGAACCTGGAGGTCTGGTTTGGCAAACTGGGCGTCCGCTCCTACCGATTCCCCTCTGTGTTCCAACGTGCCCGTAATGAGAGAGGAGAAGAGCGCCACCGGCAGGGTTTTGAGTAAGGGATCTTCTTTGATCTTGCGGCAAAGCGTCAGGCCGTCCATCCGGGGCATTTCGATATCGGAGATAACGGCATCAACTTTGCCGGCGATGGCATCTCCCGTCTCTTCGGCTTCGCGGCGAAGCCGCGCCAGGATGTTCCAGGCCTCCTCGCCGTTTGATGATTGAATAACCCGGAACCGGCCGCTTTCTTCCAGCAGACGCTTGACTACGTTACGTACGTTGCCGGAATCATCAGCATGGAGCACGGTATAGACCGTGCTCCCGTGGATGGTAGACCCGAGGGGGCCGTTCAGGCGGATGGAGAGAGCCGGGTCAAGCTCTCCGACAATGGCTTCCATATCCAGCAAAAAGACCACCCGGCCTTCAAGACGCACAACCCCGGTGACGGCGTTGCGGCTGACGTGCTGGAGAAAATCGCCTGGCGCTTCTACTTCCTGCCAGGAAAGCCTGTGGATGCGGTTGACCCCGGAAACCAGAAACCCGGTGATAATCTGGTTGAATTCCGTGACTATAATCTTGGGTTCGCCGGTCTCAACCCGTTTTTTGTCCAGATACAGCGCTAGGTCTACCAGGGGAACAACCCGGCCGTCGCGGTGGGGGAAGGCCCCAAGAACTGCCGGATGGCGCATCTGAGGCATGGCGGTGGCAGGCTGGAGCCTGATGATTTCCAGCACCTTGGCTACGTTGACTCCGTAATGGCCCTGGTAGCCCTCCTCATCCAGGTAGAATTCCACCACCTCAAGCTCGTTGGTGCCGGCTTCAAGCAAAATATTGGTTTGCGCCATGTACTTCCCCCCCTCATTACAGCGGCGCGGCCCCAAGCCGCGCATCGTGACCTTACCTGAAAATGCGAGGAGAGCGTTTCTGCAAATCCTCGCAAAAAAAATCTAGTATATCGTGGCGATTGAATTTTATGCTGTTCCAGGCCAAGTAAATGTTGAACACGGGCATCCGGCTTTCCGGATTGAGGATCGTCAGATTGTTGCTCACGAATTTATCCTGACCGGCATATTGGGCCAGAGCAAAGGGAATGACCGTCCAGCCCGCTCCCAGGGCTGCCAGGTACATGGCCCAGAAAACATTGTTGACCAGCCAGTACTGGGAACTGAAGAGGTAGTGCCTCGCGTCACTTTCGGGAAGAATTTGCCGATGGCGGGAGAGATCCTGCATGGTAACCCGTTCCAGCTTGCTCAGGGGAAAGTCTTTGGAGGCAACGGCGCAATACTGGATATGGCCGAGGCACAGGATATCGCAGGTGTTGTCAGGAGGGGGATCGCCCAGCAACAGCCCTAACTGTGCTCGGCCCTCCTTAACGTCGCTCCAAACCTCGTCGGTTGGTTTCATCTGGCAAGAACCTGTGACGTACGGGTATCGCAGCGTCAACGCGGCGATAGTTTCAGAAATGCCCCGAAAGGAAATACCGTGGGAAAGAGAGATATTCAGGTGTAAGGCCTTATCGCCGGCCTGGGCCAGAGCGCATAGCTCAAAGCGGTGGCTCTGGCGCAGAACCGCCTGGGCCTCGGGCAGAAGAGCGCGCCCTACGACGGTCAACGTTGGAAAGCGCGAGGAGCGATCGAAAAGCTCCCCTCCGATGGTGTCTTCCAGGGCGGCTATATGTGTGCTCACCACGGACTGCGCCCGTCCGAGGCAGCGGGCGGCGGCGGAAAACGATCCCTTCTCCGCTGCTGTGGCAAAGGCCAAAAGCTGCTCTATGGTCCAGTCCACCCGGTAATTCCTTTTTGCCTATCAAAATTTTGATGGGAACTAACTTTCTTGTATAAAAAAACTTGCTATAGCCACTGGACAAAAATAATGCCAGACCCTCCGGCGACAGCCTGGGGGTGATCCTGACAACAGAAACATAACCATATAAAAGACAGGAGTTCGTGTAAATGGCAAAGATACTGCCGTTTTTTACGCTGGTCCTCCTTTTGCCGCTTGCGGGATGCAGCCTGGCCCCGGAATATCATCGCCCGACTATGGAGTTGCCTTCGGCCTGGGAGGCCACGGCCTCGCAAGCTCTCCAACGCAAATGGTGGGAACGCTTTCAGAGTGAGGCCTTAAACGCCCTCGTTGAAGAGGCTTTAGAGCATAATAACAATATTGCTCAGGCCATGGCCTCCGTGCGCCAGGCTCAGGCCGCTTTGGGGCTGGCTCGGGATGCGCTGCTGCCCGTTCCCGCGGCGGAGGCCGAAGGAAACCGCACCATAGCCCGTTCCGCTGATTCTCCGACGGCTATGCAGCGCGGCGCGCGTCTTTCCAGCGCCTTTTCCGGCTCCCTGGCCGCCGGCTGGACACTCGATTTCTGGGGCAAGTATTGGAATGCCGCGGAATCGGCCCGGGCCTCGCTGGTAGCTACCGAGGCCGCGCGCGATAATGTTATTCTTACCGTCTCCGCCGGCACCGTGGAAGCCTGGCTATGGCTGAGCGCCTATACCTGGCAGGAGGAGATTGCCGAATCAGTACTTAAAAACCGCGAAGAATCGCTCGGCATCTATCAGAACCGCTATGATAACGGCCAGATCAGCGAACTTGATCTCTTGAGCATCCAGGCCAATGTGGAAACCGCGCGCAACGCCCTTGCCTCCGCCCGGATAGCAAAAAACGCGGCGGAAACCTCCTTGGCCGTCCTCCTTGGCCGTTCCCCGGCGGAATTGATGGATATAGGGAATATCAGCGCGCCGTCATCGCTTATGACTTCTCTCCCTACCGCGCCTGCGTTGCCCGCAGGCCTGCCCTCCGAGCTTGTGGAACAGCGCCCCGACATCAGGCAGGCCGAGGCCAATCTCCAGGCAGCCAACTACGATATAGGCGTGGCGCGCGCGGCGTTTTTTCCTTCCTTTTCACTAACCGGGCTTTTCGGATCAGCCAGCCTGGAGCTGAACGACTTGTTGCGCAGCGCCAACGCGTACACCGCGCTTTCGGGTGGGGTCAGCCTGCCCCTCAATTTTTGGAGCATCAAACGCGGCGTGGAGAGCACCGAGGCCGCCCGGGATGCCGCCGTGGTCACCTACGAACTTACCGTGCTGAATGCCTTCAAAGAAGTGCGTGATGCCCTGGTGGAGCAGAGGGAGTATGCCAATTCCGTTGCAGCGTTGACCCGGCAGGTGGAATACTTGAGCAAAGCCGTGGAGCATGCCCGCATCCGCTATGACAATGGGTTCGCCTCCTACCTGGATCTTCTGACCAGCGAAAGTAACCTTTTTACTGCCCAGCAGAGCCTTGCCGTTGCCCATGCCCGGCATCTCGGCAGTATTGCCAGAGTCTGCCTCGCCCTTGGCGGGGGCTGGCAGGAGTAAACCACTATACACAGGAGTAAAGCCGAAAACGACGAACTTTACTCCTTTTTCGGATCTCAAGGAGAATATTTCATGATACAACGCCACATTGCCGCAACTCTCGTTCTGGCTTTTCTTTTGTCGCTCGTCGGCTGCGAGGAGAGGAACAGCCGGCCGGGCGGAGCCGGCATGAACCGGACAGTGCGGGTGACCACCGTGGAACTGAAGCCGCACACCGTGGATATTGAACGCGAACTTACAGGCCGCACCATTGCCTACCGCTGGGCTGAGATTCGGCCTGAAGTCAGTGGTATTCTTAAAGAACTCAGCTTTACTGAGGGTGCTACGGTCCAGGAAGGGGAGGTGCTTTACCGTATTGAGCCGGATACCTACCGCGCCGCCCTGAACAGGGCCCGGGCCGATCTGGCCAGTGCTGAGGCCAATTTGGGTGTAACCGGATTGCGCGAGCGCCGGACCGCAGATATGCTGCGCGGCAAATCGGTAAGCCAGCAGGATTACGACGACGTAAAAGCGGCTCTGCAACAGGCCCGGGCCTCCGTGCAGGCCGGCAAGGCAGCGGTGGAAAGCGCAGAGATCAATTACCGACGCACCGAACTGCGCGCCCCTATTAGCGGCCGCATCACCATCAGCAACTTCACCGCCGGAGCGCTTCTTACCGCCAACCAGGCTACGCCCCTGGCCACTATTTACCAGATGGACCCCATGTATGTGGAGCTTTCCCAATCATCGGACGATCTTTATGCCCTCAAGCGGCAGTTAGGAGCCTTTGAAGGAGGCAGTAGTGATCCTTCCCGCATCAAGGTCACCTTAACTATGGCTGACGGCTCGGCCTATGCTTCTGCAGGGTATCTCAACTTTACGGGGGTGGATGTCAACCAGAATACCAATACCGTTACTTTGCGCGCTGAGTTTCCCAATCCCCAAGGGGAACTGCTCCCTGGTTTGTTCGTCAAAGCCCGGGTTATTATGGGGCAGGATCCACAGGCTATTCTTGTGCCGCAAAAGGCCGTCCTGCGTGATTTGCAGGGGACGCCCTACGTCTATGTGCTGGCGGCGGGCAAGGCCGAGCGTCGTTCCATAACGGTAGGCCGCGCCGTGGGCGCAGATTGGCATGTTACCGGCGGCTTGACGTTGGGAGAAAAGGTTATTCTCAACGGGGTCAACAACGTTCGCGGCGGCATGGCTGTGGAAGAGGTTGCCGCGCTTCCTGAAACTCCCGCATCCACGGGCGGGCAAGGGCCCGAGAACGCCGGAGGGCACAACTGATGGTCTCCCGTTTTTTTATCCACCGCCCCATCTTTGCTTGGGTGCTGGCTATTGTGACGATGCTCTTCGGCCTGCTGGCCATGTTTACCTTGCCTATTTCCCAATATCCGGAAGTGGCTTCGCCCTCTATTCGTATTCATACCCAGTATACAGGGGCCTCTCCTACAACAGTGGATCAGACGGTTACCCAGGTTATCGAACAGAATATGACCGGCATTGACAACCTAATCTACATGCAGGCTCGATCCGATTCCTCGGGCTCATGCACCCTCACCCTGACTTTTGCCGTGGGTACCGACCCCGATGTGGCCCACATGCAGGTTCAGAACAAGGTGCAGCAAGTGCAATCGCAACTGCCTTCTGCTGTTCAATCTAACGGGGTGTCGGTTTCTAAGGGTAATGACAACATGTTTATGGTTATTACTCTGTATTCTCCTGACGACAGCCTCCATCAAATCGACCTGGCCGACTATATCAGCACCAACATTCGGGATGAAATCAGCCGCACCCAGGGGGTGGGCACGGTACAGGTTTTCGGCGGCAAATATGTTATGCGCATCTGGTTGGATGCCGATAAAATGGCCAAGTATAGTCTGACCCCTTCCGATGTTCGCAGCGCAGTCTCCGTCCAGAATGCCGAGGTTACTGCCGGACAGATGGGCGCGAACATGATTGACCGCCCCAACGACCAGGTGCTGAACTTCAATATTAAGGCCCAAAGTCTGCTCTCTAACGCTGAAGAATTTGCGAACATTCTGCTCAAGGTGACGGAAAGCGGCGAACGCGTGCATATCCGCGATGTGGCCCGTGTGGCTATGGGCACGGAAATGGATAGCATCACGAGTTTTTATAACGGCCACCCCGCCACCGGCATCGGCATTACTCTGGCCCCGGGCGCCAACGGCCTGGAAACCGCTGATTTGGTGAAAGCCAAAATCGAGGAGCTGTCGCATTACTTTCCGGATGGCATGACCTATGATTTTGCCTTTGATACCACGCCGCCGGTGCTGGCCTCCATCCATGAAGTGGTGAAAACCCTGGTGGAAGCAGTTGTTCTGGTCTTTCTGGTCATGTTGCTTTTTTTGCAGAGCTTCCGCGCCACCATTATCCCCACTATTGCTGTTCCCGTGGTGCTGCTGGGTACGCTGGGCGTGCTGCTGGCCTTCGGCTACAGCATCAACACCCTGACTCTCTTTGCCATGGTGCTGGCCATCGGCCTTCTCGTGGATGACGCTATTGTGGTGGTGGAAAACGTGGAACGGGTTATTCAGGAGGAACATCTCGACCCCATCACGGCTACGGAACGATCCATGGATCAGATCAGCTCTTCGCTGATCGGCATCGGCGTGGTGCTTTCGGCCGTGTTCTTGCCCATGGCCTTCATGGGCGGCTCCACCGGTGTTATTTATCGGCAGTTTTCGGTAACTATCGTTACGGCCATGACGCTTTCGGTGCTGGTGGCCTTGATTCTCACGCCTTCGCTGTGCGCCAGTTTGCTTCGGGAACATGGGCAGAAAGCTCAGGGGGGCTTCTTCGGCTGGTTCAATCGTTTGTTTTACAAGAATCAGCAGCGCTATACTCAAGGCGTAAACAGCCTTGTCCACCGTGGCGGGAGGATCATGGTTCTTTTTGTGCTGCTGGTCGGCGCTCTGGGTTTTTCTTACCGGCAGTTGCCTACGTCCTTTCTGCCTACGGAGGACCAGGGCGCCCTTATCGTTATGCTGCAAATGCCGCCCAACGCCACCCTGACCCAAACCGCGCGTCAGTTCAAGGAATTTTCCGACTATGTGCTGCAGGAGGAAAAGGAATCCACCGAGTCGGTCATGGTCGTTGCCGGCTACGGCATGGGGGGCGTAGCGGAAAATACCGGCATGGGGTTTGTCAGGCTTAAGGATTATGCCGAGCGTACCAAGCCGGGGCAGGATGCCGCTTCCGTGGCTGCCCGCATTCGTCAGCGTTTTTCCGGCATCCTGGATGGTCAGCTTATTGCCGCCATTCCTCCGGCTATCATCGCATTGGGTATGACCAACGGCTTTACGCTTGAACTTCAGGATAGAGGCGGCGTAGGGCACGACAAATTGCGGGAAATAGGACAGCGCTTCCTGGGGGCGGCCTTTGCCAACCCGGCCATCGCCTATGTGCGGCCCACCGGCATGGACGACATCACCCAGTTTAACATCCATCTGGATAACGCCAAGGCTACCAGCATGGGCCTGGCCTTGGCCTCAGTGAACGCCGACGTTTCCACCTATCTCGGCGGCGCTTATGTGAACGACTTTGTGCATAACGAGCGCGTGAAAAAGGTTTTCGTCAAGGGCGATTCAGATCTGCGTCAGCAGCCCGAAGACTTGAACCGCATCAAGTTCCGTAATAATAAAGGGGAAATGGTACCCTTTGACGCCGTCTTTTCGACGAGCTGGTCTTTTGGTCCTGCCGTCTTGCAGCGCTATAATGCCATGCCTGCTCTGGAATATCAGGGCGAGCCCCGGCCCGGCATTGCCAGCGGCATTGCCATGGCCGCCATGGAAGAAGAGGTGCGTAAGCTGGGCAGCGACTTCGGCATGGAATGGACGGGCCTTTCCTATCAGGAAAAGCTCGCCGGAAGCCAGACGCTGGTGCTTTATGCGCTTTCGGTCCTGGTGGTTTTCCTGGCTCTGGCGGCCCTGTATGAAAGCTGGAGCATTCCTTTTGCCGTGCTGTTGGTCATCCCCCTAGGCATTCTGGGGGCCGTGCTCGGCACCTGGTTGAAAGGGCTGACCAACGATGTTTATTTTCAGGTGGGCATTCTGGCAGTTATGGGACTTTCCTCAAAAAACGCCATTCTTATTGTGGAATTCGCCCGCAAGCTGGAAGAAGAAGGCCGCTCCTTGGTCAACGCCACGGTGGAAGCCTGCCGCATACGTTTGCGTCCTATTATTATGACCTCACTGGCTTTTGGCTTGGGAGTGCTTCCCATGCTTTCGGCCACGGGGGCCGGCGCTGCCAGCCAGCATGCCGTGGGTACCGCGGTGTTCTGGGGCACAATCTGTGCTACGGTCTTGGGCATTTTTTTTATTCCTGTCTTTTTCGTGGTTGTCTGCGGCAGTACCCGATGGGCCGGTCTGCGTTTGAGGAAAAAACTCAGGCGGTTCCGCTAGTTCCGTCTACCGTTTTTTTGTGAATGTCTCTGGCGGGCGGGGCGTTGCCTTGAACCCCACCCGGGGAGACCATTCCGCAGGATAGCGAAATGAGATAGAAGAACTTCGCTCCCGCGCCCCGTGAGGCAAGGGCCGGGAGGCCCGGGAAACCTCTCCCCCTGGTCCGGGGGGCAGGAGAGCAAACCGAGGGACAGGAACGCCGTTCCTGTCCCTCCGTTCAGGAAAGGCTTGTACGCCGTGCCGCAAACGGCCGGCTTATGAAGGAGGCAATATTGTATACCGGGCAGTCTGAAACCGCCGCGCCGCACCCGTATCGTTGGTTGCTCCATTGTTTCACGATTTCCTATTTTACCATGAGTTTTCTGGTGCGCTTCACCTGGCCGCCGTTGATCAGCGCGGCAGCGCCGGAGCTGGGCATTTCCATGGCCGCAGCCGGTGCTTATATGAGCGCCTTTTTCATGGGTTACGTCATTACCCAGATCCCCGGCGGCCTTCTGGGAGATCGCTTCGGGGCGCGCACGGTCATTGCCGCCGCCCTGGTTCTTGAGGGCATGGGGTCGCTTGGCGTCTCCTTGGCCGAGGAATATGCTACGGGTTTTTTCTGCCGCTTTTTTTCCGGCTTGGGCGGGGGCATGGTCTTTGCTTCCTGCGTGCGCTATACCGCCCGGATTTTTCCCAAGCGGGAACTGGGTCCGGCCTTTGGGCTGATGATGGCTGCGCCGAGCGGGGTCGGGGTCATCGTGCCCAATCTGCTTATACCCTGGCTGGCCTCTCATTGGGGCTGGCGCGGCGCTTTCGCCATTGTCAGCGGCATTGCTTTCTGTATGGGGTTGGTCGCTTTCTCTTTGGTTCGGGATGCCCCGGAGCGGCATGCCCGCGGGCGTTCTTTTCAACAATTGGGGGCTGTTTTGCGGGAAAGGAACCTGATGTTCCTTGGTCTCGCAGGGTTCTGGCTGATCTGGACCACCGTTTGCTTTATTACCTGGGGCAATGCCCATATTGAGAACCTTGGCTTTGACCGCTTTGACGCCAGCCGGGTTATGTTGTCCTTTGGCCTGGGCGGGCTTATCGGCTCGCCCTTGGGCGGCTGCATTGCCTCGAGGACACCTTCACTTAAGTGGGGGCTGGCCGCCATGTTTCTGATGATACCTCCCTGCCTTTGGCTGTTTGGCGAGGCCCGGACCCTGGCCGCTTTGGCCGCCACAGCGGCCGCCGCCGGAATTGCTGTGGGATTGGCTAACCCGTTTACGCCGCTTTTAACTTCCCTTTACGCGGATAAAAATTCCCTTGCCACGGCAGGCGGGGTTACCGGCTGCTTATACCAGTTAGGCGCCGTCATTGGCCCCTGGCTGCTCGGCGTGTCCATCGATTTCTCCGGCGGTTATTCCCTGGCTTGGGCAATACTGGCAGTGGCTCCCTTTATGGGTATTTTGTGCCTGCTGCCGCTTCAGGAAGCACGACGCAGGCAGGAGGATGAGAGGCTATAAGGGCTTTTTTTGAATGCCTCCGGCGGCCGGGGCGTTGCCCCGGACCCCACCAGGGGGAATGATTCCCCCTGGACCCCCCGCCAAGGGAGATATTTTGCTCTCTCGCGGAATAGGGAGAAGAACTTCTTTCCCCTAAATAGATCTTTTATGGCTCTTGGACTTCTGGCCGTGTCCTGGCAAGCTCATAGGACAACAGCCATCGAATTGTTTCGCCAGGCACGGCTGTCTCTAAGGAGGGGCGGGGCTGACGCATGGCATCGCAGACATCGTGCCGCGGAGCGCTCTGTAAAAAAACTTATCCGGTCTTCTCAGGCAAATCTTTTTTCTGAATATCCGTCAACGTTTCGGAAAGCGCTTCAATCAACGCGGCAAGCTCTCTGAAGGGCCTCCCCAAACCGTGGGCCAGACCTATCAGCACGCCAATGGTGGGTGTCGAATCTCCTCGTTCCAGGTAATAAATATAGCTTCGCTCGCTCCCGGCAGATTCAGCAAGTTTTTGCTGAGAAATCTTCCGTTCCTTGCGAAGTGATTTGAGTAACATGCCGAACTGTACAGAAAAGCCGGTTTTCATGCCAATTAATAAGTGGAGACGAGCGGGAGGAAGAAAAGTGCGCATAAGTCTATACAAACAAAAGCGCCTGCCGATACTAAGCAGCAGGCGCTTTTGTTGGACCCCCGAGCGAATTTTATGTGGTTTCCCGCATCGTATCGGCTAGGGTCTTGAAAAACTCTCCCGGCTCCATGCCGGAGGCGATAGCAAGGCGCACAGCCAAAAAGACGCGTGGTTCACGTTCGCCGTTTTCTATCTTCTGAATACTCCGCACATTCTGCCCGGCCTTGAGCGCTACGTCACGCTGTGAAAGGCCGTTCTTTTTGCGGGCACTCCGTAAAAGCGCTCCGAAGGTATTCTTTTCTTTATCCATTCTCCCATGTAATGCCACAGAGACAATTTTTACTAGACGTTTTATAAGGCGCCTCTAATAAGGCGTTATGCAGTTCGTTCATTCGCTGATCTTTCTTGCAGCAGCCCTCTTCGCTGTGACATGTTTGTCTGCGCATGGCGGGGAGAGGCGCAACGTATCGTGGACGGCGACACACTCTATATCACCGATTAGGATGCTATAGAGCATCGCATACGCCCTTACGGCGTTGATTGTCCGGAAAAGAAACAGCCGGAGGGAAAAAAAGCACAAGAGGCTGTTCGGAGCTTTGTAGGCAGCCTCCTATTGGAAGTACTCGAACCCCAGCGGGATAGAAACGGCCGGGTCATAGCTGTACTCACACGCCCGGACGGAATGACCATCCAGGAATTGCTCCTCGTATACGGCTTGGCCTGGATTGATGAGCGCTACTGCAAGCGTCCTGAATGTGAAGCGTGGCGACTGCTGGAAATATCCGCCCGCATTTCGAGGCGCGGTATATGGAATACGCCTCACCCTGTGCCACCGTGGAAATGGCGTAGAGGAGAACGATAAGAAGGGGGAAAATAATACTGGGAAGAAAGGGTATTCGGTTGGAATTTTACTTCTTTCCGGCTCTCCGGGCCTTGGAGGCCCGAAGAGACCGGAGAGGCTGAAAAGGTTATTTAAGGTTGTTGATCTCCCAGAGCGCAGCGGCGGTTTCGTCGATGTGCTTTTCGGTATTGTAAAGGTGGAGGGCCACGCGGATGTAGCCGCCGCGCATAGTCGTGTAGATCTTTCGACGATGGAGGATTTCAATAACCTCTTTTTCATGCTCGGGCGGATAGTAGACGCAGATCACGCCGGAATAGTTGGCTTCTGTGGTTGGGGTTACAACCTTGAGGCCGATGCCCTTAATTTTTTCGCGCAGGCGTTTATCCAGAGCCAACACATGTTGTTCGATAGCCGGGACGCCGATTTCATTGAGCAGAGAAACACCTGCCTTGAGGGCTGCAACACCGGCGTAGTTGGCGTTGCCCGCTTCCAGACGGCGGGCGTCATCGTGCCATTCAAGTTTGGAGAAATCCGTGGTGACGGCCGGGGGTTTAACTCTGTTGACCACCGCCTGATACGAAGCGTAGGGCGGAATGATCTTTTTGATAATATCCTTGCTGCAATAGACGAATCCCACGCCAAGGGTGGCCAGAAGACCCTTGTTGCCGCCGGCGGAAAGATAGGCAATATTTAGTTTCTTGACGTCCATCTCCAGCCTGCCCAGGCTTTGAATCCCGTCAACGCAGAGGAGGATATTCCGTTTTTTGCATTCTTCGCCCAGGCGGTTCAGATCCACGCGGAAGCCGGTGGAGAACTGCACGGTAGAAATGCCGACGGCTTTGGTATTTTCATCCATCAGGGCAACCATGTCATCTAAGCTGAAGGAGCCGTCATGGCTTTTGACCACCCGAAGCTCAATGCCTTTATCCTGAAGTTTAAGCCAGCCGTAAAGGTTGGAGGTGTGTTCGAGATCGGCAACAATGACGTTGTCGCCCTTTTGGAAGGGGTAGCCATTGGTGATGATGCCCACGCCTTCGGACGTGTTTTTGACAAAAGCGATTTCCGATCGATCGCAGTGGATCAGCTTGGCCAGTTCGTCCCGGCATTCTTCTACGATCTTCTGGCCGTGAGCAACACAATCCTCGGAGAAGGTTTTGATGTAATCGTCCATAAAGCTGTGCCAGGCGGTTTGAGTCCGGAGCGGAGGCGCGACGACATACGCGGCGTTGAGAAAGATAACGTCTTTCAGCCAGCCGAATTCTTCATCTAACAATTTCTGGTTGAGCATTTTGGAGAACCTCCAAGAGGACAGCCCGAAGCCTCGGGGTTTTGGTTGGAACGACCCGCCACGCCGGAGGAGCTGGGCGCGCGAGGTTGAGGGCGGAGAAACAAAAAGCAAATTGCTCTGGAAAAGAATGTTCGCTCCTGACTGTCAGGGAGAGCGATGCCCGTGCCGAACAAACGGGAAATAACGTATTTCCGCAGAGCGCTCGTAACAGGCGCTTGAGCATTGAAACAAAATAAGAAAACACTAAAAGAATATCAATTTATGACAATCCGTCAACAACTTTTTGCAAAAATCCTTTGAGGGCATTGGCGGCTTTTTTGCCGGGCGTTGGGTAGAGTAAAAGGCTCCCCCGTTCTTTTCCGGGGGAGCCTTTTACTCTACCGTTGAGGCAGATATTATTCATGGAGCCGGGCTATCAAAATACGCAATGATTCTGCTTGTTGTGAAAGCAGTTCTACGGCGCGGGCCGCTTCATCCATGGCAGTTGAGGTTTCAGTGGAAAGATTGCTGACATCCTCAATAGCTTGGTTAATGCCCCGGCTGACATGGCTTTGTTCTTCAGAGGCGGCCGCAATGGAATCTACTTGCGAAGCAGCCGCTTCCACAAGGCTGACTATATCCGAAAGATCTTGTCCGGCCTTTTCTGCCAAGGACGATACGGTATCTAAGGCCTTGACCGCGCGTTCCACGTTGGTGATGTTTTCGTTGGTGCCCGCCTGGATGCCGGAAATTACCGTGCTGACTTCCTTTGTGGCCTGCATGGTTTTTTCAGCAAGTTTCCGCACTTCGTCGGCCACAACAGCGAACCCTCTGCCGGATTCGCCGGCCCGGGCAGCCTCAATGGCGGCATTCAGCGCCAACAGGTTGGTTTGGTCGGCAATATCATTAATAACTCCGATGATGCTGCCCACTCCCTGAACTTGCGTCCCCAGGGTATCCATGCCTTGCTTTACTTCGTGGGCATGGGAAACAACAATCGCCACATTATCGACAACCTTGCTGACCGCTTCCGCGCCTTCTTGAGCCTTGTTCCGCGCTTCTGATGTTGTAGCGGCCGTTTCAGTTGCGCTGCGCGCGATATCAATGACTGTTGTGTTCATCTCGGCCATAGCGCTGGCTGTTTCTGCCATCCGATTGCGCTGGGTCTGGGCGCTTTTGGAAGATTGGTCTACCTGAACGGATATCTCCGTACTCGACGAAGAGACATTATCCGCCACATCCTGGGAAGAAGCAGCCACTTCTGCGATGCGGAGGCCGTTTTCTTCGATGGCTTTTTGTTTTTCTACGAGTTCGGTTATATCAATCCACAGGGAAAGGGTGCCTAAGAGTTCGTTATCTTTGCCGTAGAAGGGCGCGGAAGAAATTTGCGCGTGCTTGGTATTTCCCTTAAAGGTTTGGAATTCCCGTTGGGCAAAAAGGGATTTGTTCTCACGCAAGGCCTTGGTGGAGAGGGTCTCCTGCGCCGCATTCCCCCAAATATATTCTCCGGAGGTCATCCCGAGGCAGTCTTCGGGCTTCCCGTCGCGTTCGATAAGATCCATCATGTACCGGTTGGTGAATACCGTTTTATCTTCCGAGGAAAAAACGGAGCAGGGCACGGTGATACCTTCAAGCACCCCTTGAGAATAAGCAAGCTGCTTGTTCAAGTGGTCCATAAGCTTACTCAGGTTCTGCGCGAGGATCCCCAGCTCATCGCCTCTATCCAGAGTCAGCTTTGCCTCTTGGCCGCGCAGCATGGCTACGGAATAGCGGGTAATAGCTTGGATAGGCTTGAGAATGCTCGAGAACAGGATGGCAGCCAGGGCAAGCACCGAGATGACGCTGATTACGCCGAGAATCATTGCCCAGCGATTGGTGGATTCAGTCATGTCGTTGAAGTGTTTCTCCAAAGTCGCCAGATCCTTTTGGACCGTATCGCCGATAGACTGGATTTCTTTTTCCACACTGGCCAAAGCCGGCAGGGTCTTTTCGCGGAATATCCGCAGAGCCTCTTCTTGATTACCGGAGCGTTTGGCGAGTTCAATCTCAGATGCTGTCGCATGCAACTGCTGGTGTGGGATCATCAGCTGATCAAGAGAACGCTTGATATTGGGGAATAGAACTTCAGCTTCCCGGCGTTCGGCGCTGTTGAACCACCGTCCTAAACCACATTTGGTAGGATCTTTCTCAACCGTCAGGGTACCGGAGTCGCTCAGTAGATAGTTAGAAAGGGTATTAACCCACTGTAAATGCTGTATTTTTCTCGTGAGAATCGCGGTATGCAGCCGGGAACCGACATTGAGCGCATCCACCGATTCTGTCAGAGAATTCAAACCAGTCATATGCAATACGCCGCTTGCCGCCGAAGCTACCAAGATAATAAAAACTCCTGTCACAAATTTAGATCTGACGCTTAAGTTACTCCACCATTTCATGGCAACCTCCAAGCATGTTCTGCTAGAGAATTACTTCAATTAATGAAAAAAAGCTACCATAAAGTAACTCAAAATCAATAAATTGAATGTCTTGTCTCATGGCATAACTACTTGGCGGAAAAGGAAAATCCCTGTAGAATCAAACTGATCAGGTGGTTTTTGCCCGCCGCTTATTCTGCAATTATCAAGGCCGTACAGTTGCGCCCGCCACGTAGGGGGCTTGCCCCATACAATGCTCAAGGTGGTATGATGATGCGAAAATGGTTCCGTCTGCTTCCGGTTTTCGTGGTGCTGGCTGTCCTGACGGCCACACCGGCTTTTCCCGCTCCCGGCCGGGATGCTTCCCCTTCGGGAAATCAAGCCGTTCCCCCCTTGCCTCCTTCGCCGCCAACCCCGCCGATTCCACCGGCTCCTCCGGCTGCACAGGCCGCGCCATCAGACCGGCGCGCCGCTCCCGCCTTGCCGGCCTGGCCCTCCGAAACCCCGGCAGGTTCATCCCGGGCCCAGACGATGCCGGAGCCTCCCTCCCCGTCTGGATCGCAGGGTGGATCCCCCTTGCCGCGCCAACCCGGCCAGGTTGCCCGAAGCATGGGACGCTACCAGCTTGTTACCGGCGTTTACCAGGATAAAAACAACGATGCGCCGGTGACCATCCTGCTGGATACAGCCAGCGGCCGCACCTGGTTTTTGACTGCGGGGCTGTATTGGTCGCCCATGCCCTTGGAGAAGGAGGCCACCGGGCAACGGGCGCGGCTCGTCCGTTCGGGCCTGGTCTACACGCCGGAATAAAATGCCGCAGCGAGGGGGCCGTGCCGGGAGAAATTTTGGGTGTTTCAGGCGGGTCATTGCGCTGTGCATTCGGCCCAATCTCTGAGGCCGGCTTTATCGATACGCTCAGCGCCGGCGTGGTCCAGGAGCAGTCCCAGCCACTCCAGGGCGTCGCGTAAGGTTAGATCCGTCCAAGGATCACAGAATACAGCAGAGGTATCGTCGGCGAAGGCGGTATCGGCCCTTTCCCGGTTAGGTTTTCCGGGGTCCGAGGTAGTCTCGGTGCGGCCTGCGGCCGCCTGCCAACGCAGACATAACGCCAGGGAGAGCGCAGCAGGCAGAGGGGTATCCAGATCGAGCCTGGTTTCATGGCGCAGAGCCTCCCGAAGTTGCTTATCCAACGTGCGGGCGCGGACCGCGAGGGCGTCAGCCTTGCGTGCCGCTGCCAGTGCCGCTTCATCGGAGCGTGCCGCCTCGCTGCGGAGATCGACCAGAGCAGCTTCAAGGCCCTGCCTGATGGCGACGGCTTCACCCAGTTCCCGGGTCCGCACATCCAGTGTTTGTTTCAACTGCCAGGTTGCCCAGCCGCAACACACGTTCAGAACCACCAGGATAAAAGCGATGCGCGCCATCATGCCGCATCGATCCCATCCGGCCGAAGGCCGTTCCGTATTTGTTTGGCAAGCCCCATGGCCCGTCCTTCCGCCTCCTCGGCCTGGCGCAAGTCCCGCCTGCTGGCGGCCTCGCCTTGATACGCCCTGTCAGCCGGTAGAGTCTCAGTTTTTGTACCGTAGAGTAGTTCCGGGAGCCCCAAAATGAAGGCCGTGATCAGGAGGAGTCCGCAACAGACCGGGTAGAGCCTTTTGAGCAGAGGGAGATCCGTTTCCGGGAGAGGCCGCGCCTGCTCTTCGTTCAGGCTGGAAAACCTCTCCAGACCGGGAACAGAGGAGTTCTCAAAATTGTGCCCGCAACCGATAGTCCGGGCGTCACGGCTGTTCCGATAGGGAGCATAGCGACCCGGCGCGTTGCGCCGCGCTTCTTCGTGGAGCTGCCGTTGGCCGAGGAAGAGGCCTTTATCCGGATTAAGCATTGATTTCTCCTTTGAGAGTCTTTGTGCTGAGGAGGCATGGGGCAACGGGTCGTTTCGTCCGGGGCAGTCTCAAGGCCCTGATACGGAGGGGGCTCGGACCCTAAGCAGAAAAACATGTTGTATAGGAAAAATGCGTGTGGGATTTCGGAGTTCCTGCTTGTTCCCGGGGCTGCCCCTCCGTCTCCGAAGCGAGAGCGGCGTCTTGCGCCTTACTTTGGCGCCTCGAGAAGAGTTCAGGCCTCCCTATCCATTGTGCCGCCGGCGGGCGGAGTATGAAATGCCCGCGCGGCGCACAACCAGGGGCCTGGCTGCGTATGGCTTGACCCCAAGGAGCGCTCAGAAATCTTCACCATCCAGAGCGAAAACGCCGTGTTTTCGACGCCAGCGTATGAGGCAGCGTTCGCAGCGGTAGTTTCTGGTTTTTCTGCCGCAATCATGGCAGGCGCGGGGCGGTAGGAGAGGGCGGTTTTGGGGATTTGCAGCCGTTTCGGTGTACCACTTCAGCAAATCATTGCTCATAGCTGTTCTCCTCTATCCGGACTTGAACAAAGTCCGGAGATTTTTTCTGTGCCGTCGGAGAAGGATGTTTGGGG